>CAZLSW010000008.1:0-63965 GCA_964562375.1 uncultured Muribaculaceae bacterium
CCTACGTCAAGGGCCCCGGCAACGGCCGTGAGAGCGCTATCCGCACCATCCACGGAGCAGGAATCGAGGTTACCGAGATCATCGACGTAACACCGCTGCCCCACAACGGATGCCGTCCTCCCAAGCGTCGCCGCGTATAATCCCGGCCACCCAGGGTATTAACCATTAATTTTCTTTAGTATACACAACCTCAATCAACAGTCAACGACGCCCCCGGGGCCCGAGAACAGCGAAAGGTAAAAAGAAGACCATATTCTAAGTCACCTCTCTATGGTCGCGGCTGCACCCCAAGCCGTTCGCAAACCCCATCCGTGGCGCACTGACAACATTAACCAAGAACTAAAAATGGCAAGATATACCGGTCCCAAGACCAAAATCGCGCGCAAGTTCGGCGAGCCTATCTTCGGCGAGGACAAAGTGTTGTCCAAGAAAAACTATCCTCCAGGCCAGCACGGTCAAAACCGTCGCCGCAAAACCTCGGAGTACGGCACCCAGCTTCGCGAAAAGCAAAAAGCTAAATACACCTACGGCGTATTGGAGCGCCAGTTCGCCAACCTCTTCGACAAGGCATCCCGAATGAAGGGTATCACCGGTGAGATCCTCCTGCAACTCCTGGAGAGCCGCCTGGACAACATCGTGTACCGCCTTGGCATCGCCCCCACCCGCGCCGCCGCCCGTCAGGCCGTGCTCCACAAGCACATCACCGTCAACGGCGCCGTGGTCAACATCCCCTCCTACACCGTAAAGGCGGGCGACATCGTGGGCGTGCGCGAGAAAGCTAAATCCCTCGAGGTAATCGCCGACGCCCTCGCCGGCTTCAACCACAGCAAATACCCCTGGCTCGAGTGGGACGAGAGCGCCAAGGCTGGCAAGCTCCTCCATGTACCCCAGCGCGAGGACATCCCCGAGAACATCAAAGAGCAGCTGATCGTCGAGCTCTATTCTAAATAATAAACACTGAAAGATCCATGGCTATCCTAACATTCCAGAAGCCCGACAACGTCGTGATGCTCGAGGCCGACAACTACTTCGGCAAATTCGAGTTCAAGCCCCTTGAGCCCGGATACGGCATCACCGTTGGAAACGCCCTGCGTCGAGTGCTCCTCTCCTCGCTCGAGGGATTCGCCATCTCGTCTATCAAAATCGACGGCGTAAAGCACGAATTCGACACTATCCCCGGCGTAAAGGAAGATGTAACCAACATCATCCTCAACCTCAAGAAAGTCGACCTCAAGCAAATCGTCGAAGACACCGAGACCGAGAAGGCCACAATCACCGTAGCGGGACAGGACGTGTTCAAGGCCGGTGACATCGGCAAGGCCCTCACTGGGTTTGAGGTATTGAACCCCGACCTTGTCATCTGTCATTTGGATCCCGAAGCCCGATTCCAGATAGAGCTTACCATCAACAAAGGCCGCGGCTGGGTACCCGCCGAGGAAAACCAAGAGCTTATCGACGACATCCACACCCTCGCGATCGACTCCATCTACACCCCGATCAAGAACGTGAAATACACCGTCGAGAACTTCCGTGTCGACCAAAAGACCGACTACGAGAAGCTCATCCTCGAAATCACCACCAACGGCTCAATCCTTCCCAAGGACGCCCTCAAGGAGGCCGCCAAAATCCTTATCTACCACTTCATGCTCTTCTCCGACGAGAAGATCACCCTCGAAACACCCGAGACAGAGCGTAACGACGAATTCGACGAAGAGGTGCTCCACATGCGCCAACTCTTGAAATCCAAGCTTGTGGATATGGACCTTTCGGTGCGCGCCCTCAACTGCCTGAAGAGCGCCGAGGTAGAAACCCTCGGTGAGCTCGTCGTCTTCAACAAGACCGACTTGCTCAAATTCCGCAACTTCGGCAAAAAGTCGCTCACCGAGCTCGACGAGCTCCTGGCCAACTTGAACCTCTCCTTCGGAATGGATATCTCCAAATACAAACTTGATAAAGAGTAACAACGATGAGACACAATAAAAAATTCAACCACCTTGGCCGCAAAAAAGCCCATCGCGACGCGCTCCTCGCCAACATGACCATCTCCCTGATCATGAAGAAGCGCATCTTTACCACGCTGGCCAAGGCCAAAGCCCTCCGCATGTACGCCGAGCCGTTGATCAACCGCTCCAAGGAGGACACGATGAACAACCGCCGCCTGGTGTTCAGCTACCTCCAGAACAAATACGCCGTCAGCGAGCTCTTCCGCGAGATCGCCCAGAAGATCGGCGACCGCCCCGGAGGCTACACCCGCATCCTCAAAACCGGCAACCGCCTTGGCGACAACGCCCAGATGTGCATGATCGAGCTCGTTGACTACAACGACAACATGCTCAAGGACGCCGCCACCAAGAAGACCTCTCGCACCCGCCGCTCCCGAAAGAAGAGCGCCACTGCCGCCGAGGCCCCCGCAGCCGCCGAGGCCCCCAAGGCCGTTGAGGAGGCAGTGGAGGAGGTAAAGGCTGAGACCCCTGCCCAGGAAGGCGAGGTAGAGGCCCCCGCCGCCGAGTAATCCCCGCTTGACATACAACTTTGCTCAATACCGATCGAGGGTTGGCCCATCCCGGGCCAACCCTCGACGATTTCTTCCTACATCCTCCAGAATTTTTGTAATTGCAACTTTGTGTTTGCGAAAATTGTTGTATATTAGCAGTCGAAATCTAAAAAATATGAACGGGACAATCTCTATATCTATGGACAATTTGTGGGGTGCAATCCAGACGCTTTCTCCACGCAATAAACGTTGGCTGGCCAATAAGCTCAACGATGAACTTAATGCTACTATCTCGAAATCCAAAGAAGATGTTTTAGCTGGGTTTGCACGTGGAGTAAAAGAGGCAAAGAGTGGCTCTACGTTATCGGAGGAAGAGTTCTGGGCACAATTGTCATGAACATCACTTTGCGTTATACCCCTGAGTTCACGAAGGAAGCGAAAGCATTGAATAAACATTATCCTTCGTTCAAGGCTGATTTGTCTAAATTGGAAACAGAAATCAAGCAAAATCCACATATTGGGACCGACTTAGGGGACGGATTTAGAAAGATAAGAATGGCCATAGCCTCAAAAGGCAAAGGTAAAAGTGCTGGAGCCCGGGTTATTACTTATGAAGTGGTAATAGACGCCTCTTCATCTGACATTACTATGGTTTATATATACGATAAAAGCAAAAGAGTCAATATAACTAAGGCTGAGATTCAGAGGATTTTGGGGATGCAATAGGAGAGAATAATGGGAAACCTGCCTCAACTGCCCTTTCGTTCCATAAAGTTCCGGAAATTTGGGTGGTGAGTGGGTAAAAATTTGTAACTTCGCGTAAATTTTCTGAAGTAACGCGAATATGAACGAATTAGACGCTCAAAAAGCTCCCGAAACCAATCACGAGAAGGCAGCCCCGGCCGCGGGCGATCTTGCCACCAAATACGATCCCTCAGAGGTAGAGGGCAAATGGTACCAATATTGGCTTGACCACAACATGTTCCACTCCGTGCCCGACCCGGAGCGCGAGCCTTACACCATCGTGATCCCGCCGCCCAACGTCACCGGCGTGCTCCACATGGGTCACATGCTCAACAACACTATCCAGGATGTGCTCATTCGCCGCGCCCGTATGGAGGGCAAGAACGCATTGTGGGTGCCCGGTACCGACCACGCGTCGATCGCTACCGAGGCCAAGGTGGTGAAAAAGCTTCAGGAACAAGGTATTAAGAAGTCAGAGTTGACCCGCAAGCAGTTCCTTGAGCACGCTTGGGACTGGACACGCGAGCACGGCGGTATCATCCTCGAGCAATTAAAGAAACTGGGCGCCTCCTGCGACTGGAGCCGCACGGCCTTCACTATGGACGAGTCGCGCTCCAAGGCAGTTAACCACGTTTTCGTCGACCTCTATCGCAAGGGCTTGATTTACCGTGGTTTGCGTATGGTCAACTGGGACCCTATGGCCCAAACGGCGCTCTCCAACGAGGAGGTAATCTACCAGGAGGAGCATTCCAAGCTCTACTACCTCAAATATTACGTGGCCGACGACCCCGAAGGCCGCTACGCCGTCGTTGCCACCACGCGTCCCGAGACGATCATGGGCGACACCGCCATGTGCATCAACCCCAAGGACCCCAAGAACCAGTGGCTGAAAGGCAAGAAAGTAATCGTGCCGTTGGTCAACCGCGTGATTCCCGTGATCGAGGACCGCTACGTCGATGTAGAGTTTGGTACGGGTTGCTTGAAAGTGACTCCGGCTCACGACACCAACGACTACATGCTTGGCAAGACCCACAACCTCGAGACCATCGACATCTTCAACCCCGACGGCACAATCTCCGAGCAGTCGCCGCTTTACGTGGGTATGGACCGCTTTGACGTGCGCGAGCAGATCACCAAGGACCTTGCCGAGGCCGGCCTGATGGAGAAGGTAGAGGATTATGTCAACAAGGTGGGCTGCTCCGAGCGCACCCACGTGCCCATCGAGCCGCGCTTGTGCCTGCAGTGGTTCATGTCGATGAAGCACTTCGCCGACATGGCTCTTCCCCCGGTAATGGAGGACCGCCTGAAATTCCACCCCGCGAAATACAAAAACACCTACCGCAACTGGATGGAGAACATCCAGGACTGGTGCATCTCGCGCCAACTGTGGTGGGGACAACGCATCCCAGCCTACTACCTCCCCACGCCCGAGGGCGAGGAGGAGAAATTCGTCGTGGCCGAGACTCCCGAGGAGGCTCTCGAGTTGGCCCGCAAAGAGCCTGGCTACGAGAACGTGACATTGGATCAGTTGCGCCAGGACGAGGGAGCTCTCGACACTTGGTTCTCATCGTGGCTTTGGCCCATATCGCTGTTCGACGGCATCAACAACCCCGGCAACGACGAGATCAAGTACTATTACCCCACGAGCGACCTCGTGACCGGACCCGACATCATCTTCTTCTGGGTGGCCCGCATGATTATGGCCGGCTATGAGTACGTGGGCGACATGCCGTTCCGCAACGTCTACTTCACGGGCATCGTGCGCGACAAATTGGGCCGCAAGATGTCCAAGTCGCTCGGCAACTCTCCCGATCCCTTGGAACTGATCGAGAAATACGGCGCCGACGGCGTGCGCATGGGTATGCTCCTGTCAGCCCCGGCTGGCAACGACATTCTCTACGATGACAAACTCTGCGAGCAGGGTCGCAACTTCTGCAACAAGATATGGAACGCCTTCCGCCTCGTAAAGGGTTGGGAGGTAAGCGATAGCGCCGAGCAAACGGAGGCCGCACGCGAAGCTATCGAGTGGTTTGGCGCCAAGCTTCAGGAAACCGAGAAAGAGATTGCCGACCTGTTCTCCAAATACCGATTGAGCGAGGCTCTGATGGCCGTATACCTGCTGTTCTGGGACGAATTCTCGTCGTGGTATCTCGAGATGGTGAAGCCCCCTTACCAGCAGCCGATCGACCGCGAGACTCTCGAGGCCACCCTCGGCTACTTCGAGCAACTCCTGCGCCTGCTCCACCCGTTCATGCCGTTCATCACCGAGGAGCTGTGGCAGCACCTGGCCGAGCGCCAGGACGGCGACACCATCATGTTCGGCCAAGTAGGAAGTCCTGCCGTGTCGGCTGGACAGAACGGCTCGACCCCAATCCTCAAAGAGATGGACGAGGCCAAGGAGATCGTCAACGGCGTGCGCGGCGTGCGTGCCAAAAAGAACATCCCTCCCCGCGAGCAGCTCGAGCTGCGTGTCGTGGGAGCTGATCCCATGCCGCTGAAGGCTGTGGTCGAGAAATTGGCCGGACTCTCCAGCTTCGAGCGCGCCAACGAGAAAGACCCCGCGGCCGCCACGTTTATCGTCGGAGCCACCGAGTATTTCGTGCCCCTGCGGCAGATGGTCGACGTCGAGGCCGAGCGCGCCAAACTTCAGAAAGATCTCGAGTACCAGCGCGGCTTTATCGCCATTATTGACAAGAAACTCGGTAACGAGAAATTCGTGGCCAAGGCCCCCGCGGCAGTCGTCGAGGGCGAGCGCAACAAGCGCGCCCAGGCCGAGCAGAAAATCGCCGCCATCGAGGCCGCCCTCGCCGCCCTATAAGGCCCCCAACGCCGGCCCCCAACAATCGGCCCCCAAACCCCCGAAACGGGGGCTTCCCCCAGCTTACAGCCCCCAACGCTGGCCCCCAAACCCCCGAAACGGGGGCTTTCCCCAGCTTACAGCCCTCGTTATAACGTTATTACGTAATAACGTTATAACGAAATCCCCCTCGAGGCGATAAAGCGATATAGCGATAAAGCGATAAAGCGATATAGCGATAAAGCGATAAAGCGATAAAGCGATAAAGCGCCCCTCAACTAACAACTAAAAACTAAAAACTAAGACAACATAATGGCCCAGCAAGAAGAAGTATTCAAGAAAATCGTTTCCCACGCCAAGGAATACGGGTTCGTGTTCCAGTCATCCGAGATCTACGACGGCCTATCGGCAGTCTACGACTACGGCCAGAACGGCGTGGAACTTAAAAACAATATCAAGCGCTACTGGTGGGACGCCATGACCCTGTTGCACGAAAACATCGTGGGCATCGACTCGGCCATCTTCATGCACCCCACAATTTGGAAAGCCTCAGGCCACGTTGACGCCTTCAACGACCCCCTGATCGACAACCGCGACTCCAAGAAACGCTACCGCGCCGATGTGCTCATCGAGGACCAGTTGGCCAAGATGGACGACAAGATTGAGAAAGAGGTTGCCAAGGCCCGCAAACGCTTCGGCGATTCGTTTGACGAGGCCATGTTCCGCTCCACCAATCCCCGCGTGCTCGAGCACCAGGCCAAGCGCGACGCCCTCCACGAGCGCTTCGCCAAGGCCATGAACGACAACAACCTCGACGAACTCCGCCAAATCATCCTCGACGAGGAGATTGTTTGCCCCATCTCCGGCACCAAGAACTGGACTGAGGTGCGCCAGTTCAACCTCATGTTTAAGACCGAGATGGGTTCGACCGCCGACGGCGCCATGACCGTATACCTGCGCCCCGAGACCGCCCAAGGCATCTTCGTCAACTACCTCAACGTGCAGAAGACCGGACGCATGCGCATCCCATTCGGTATCGCCCAGATCGGCAAGGCGTTCCGTAACGAGATCGTGGCCCGCCAGTTCATCTTCCGTATGCGCGAGTTTGAGCAGATGGAGATGCAATTCTTCGTGCGCCCCGGCGAGGAGCTCAAGTGGTTCCAGCAGTGGAAAGAGTGGCGCTTGAAGTGGCACAAGGCTCTTGGCCTCGGCGACGAGAAATACCGTTACCACGACCACGACAAGCTGGCCCACTACGCCAACGCCGCCACCGACATCGAGTTTGAGATGCCGTTCGGATTCAAGGAGGTAGAGGGCATCCACTCCCGCACCGACTTCGACCTCTCCCAGCACCAGAAATTCTCGGGCAAGAAAATCCAATACTTCGACCCCGAGCTTAACGAGAGCTACACCCCCTACGTGATCGAGACCTCGATTGGCGTCGACCGCATGTTCCTGAGTGTTCTGTGCTCAAGCTACGACGAGGAGCAACTTCCCAACGGCGAGACCCGCGTGGTGCTCCACTTGCCCGCCGCTTTGGCTCCCGTGAAATGCGCCGTGCTTCCGCTCGTGCGCAAGGACGGTCTGCCTGAGAAGGCCCGCGAGATCGTTAACGACCTGAAATTTGACTTCGCCACCCATTACGAGGAAAAGGACGCCATCGGCAAGCGCTACCGTCGCCAGGACGCCATCGGCACCCCCTTCTGCATCACCGTCGACCACCAGACCCTCGAGGACAACACCGTCACCCTGCGCGAGCGCGACTCCATGGAGCAAACCCGCGTGAAGGTTGACGACCTCCACCGTCTCATCCACGACCGCGTATCCCTCACCTCCCTCCTCCGCAAGCTCGCCTAGGCAGGAGGCCGGCCCGTCTCGCAAATTAATTCGTGCACTCGTGTATTCGTGTATTCGTGAAGTCGAATATTCGAATACCCGAGTGCACGTTTTCACGAACGGCTGCCCCACTAACCACTAACCACTAACCACTAACCACTAACCATTAACCATTAACCACTCATTTTGGTTCAAATCGCGATTTTCCCCATTAAATTATTGCAAATTCCGTGAAAATACCATAAATTTGCGGTGCGTTGCGCTCGCAGAGACCCGCAACGGGTCGAGAGGGCGGGACGCGCTCTACATACTAAGGCGTTACACGACGCTTTGTTCTTGACTTGCGGAAATCTGGTAAATTTCACAACTGGTCAAAGGGCATGGCAACCGTTGACGCCACGTGGTGATATATCTCGCCGACTTCCCCCAAGGAAGCCGGGTTCTCGAATATATCTCATGCGTGGGTCTCTGCGTTGCCCGTTCCGACCAGTCAGGCAATACCAGAGCCTCCGCAAGTGGGACGGGCAAGTACGATTCCCACGTTCGGCGTATATAGAGGCCACCACTGAAAAACCCCTGCATCCCCGCGGCCATAGGGAATCGCGCCGCCCCATCTCCTATATTCCCTATGGCAAAGAGCCACAAAATATCCGGACATTTAAAAGTTGAGCCTACTCCCGAACCATCTGGTCTTTGGGTAGAGCAGCAATTGCACGAGCAATTCGCCCAAAACTACAATTCTATCTCCTCAACACTCATCACTTTTTTTGTAGCCCTATTAGCCATCTATGGAGGCGTTGGTTATGCCCTTCATGAATTATTATTACCATCCGTTGAACTGCCAGTTTATTCAATATCAATCGATTCAACTGATATTGAGGGGGCAATAGTGCGGACTTTAATAAAGCCGGAGAATCAAGACAGTGTAAATATATCAATTAATTGCTCAGTCTATCCCCTGAGCATGCACACTGGATTACAGAATCCCCAATCCAATAGTTTCTTATTTTTCACCATAGCTATTATAGCAGCCATGCTCGTAACCTGTTTCATAGGTTATCTATGTATAACCCAAGGTTATGCAACCCGCCGCGATCAATTCCTTATTCATAAATTCCGAACAAAAGCCTACAGAAAGGGAAATGGGGAAAATCAGAATGGTTCAACAGAATGCAAAAAAGCTCCACCCGGATATCCTGAAAACTATACTCCATATAATAAAAACTTCTTTAATTATATTGTAGGTATTTTCATCAATCTCTTAAACGCCTCTTATATCACTATCATCTTCCTTAATGGGTTATATTATTTAGTTAGCTGTTTCATAGGCGATTCAGTTTTCATAACTTATCAATATGTGGTGTATATCTTTAACCTCGCTTGTATACTATTTCTTTTGAGTATCCAAACACGGTATTATTGGTTCAAATATAAGAAGTTGTCTGTAACACATGAGAACTTTTCAGCACAACCTAAATAAAGTGCATTTATCCCTCCTTCGAATTTTTAAACAATTTCTTGATAAATACTAATTTTATGGACGAATCACAAATTTTCGCAATTCTACACAAACTCTGTGGCTTGGGAGGAACTGCGCCTATGCGGGAGGTACTCCCCAAAGAGTTGCAACCCCGGCCCTCTAATCCAGTTGTAGGTGGTAACATCACAGTAAACCAACTTTTGGGTTATGCGGCAACTCTCGAGCAGTTGGGCCTCATTAATCCATTTGCACCTTGCGCTAATCCGCTGATAACCCTCAGCAAAAAAGGAGAAGAATTTCTTGAAGAAAAAAATTTTTAATAATCCAATCGATAAATTATGGAAAGATTACTTCTATTACGTCTGTGCTTTCTTTCTTGCACATTCGGCATCTTTTTGAATATGCAAGCATTCTCGGATGCAAGCACAGGCACCACTATCTATTATAATATTGTTTCTCCTACAGACAAAACAGCATCAGTAACAAATAACACTTCTAGCTCCTATAAAGGAGACATAGTAATCCCCTCTCAAGTAAAATACAGTGGTGTCACTTACACTGTTGTAGGAATCGGATCTGGCGCTTTCTCAGGATGTAGTGATTTAATTTCTATCTCACTTCCTGAAACGATCTCTACAATTAGCTCCAGCGCATTTTACAATTGTAGTGGATTAACCACTCTTCTTATACCAGAAAGCGTTCTTGAAATTCAAGCCTATGCATTCAAGGGTTGTACTGGACTTAAAGAAATTAGAATTCCTGACAATGTCACATCTATTAAAGGGAGCGCATGTGAAGGTTGTACGAATTTGACAAGTGCTTATATCGGAAAATCCGTAACAACATTTGGCAATTATATGTTTCAAGGTTGCACTAATTTAGAGACCATAGAGTTGAATGCGTCACCTCAAGAAATTTATTCAACCGCTTTTGCTGGATGCTCATCCGTGAGAACGTTAATCATTGGAGAAGACGTTACAAAAATTAATGAGGAAAGTTTGACTGGTTTGACGGGTCTAAGTAAAATCGTGTATAATGCTGTAAGAAGTTCCTCTGGTTGCACCAGCAGTTCCAGCTGTTGGCCAAACCCTAGAGCTATCGCAACTCTTGAAATCGGAGATAAAGTAGAGCTTTTGCCTCCCTATATATTTCGTAATTTTACTTCCCTAACCAGTGTAACGTTGCCCGCCTCTTTAACTCAAATCTCCAATCATGTATTTAATGGATGTTCCAAATTAACACAAATTACAAGTCATGCACTCATACCTCCATCAACTCCAAACTCGGCATTTAGCAATTACGATGCCACCTTATTTGTCCCTAATGTCTCTCTGACGTATTATCAAAGTGCCAATACTTGGAAAGATTTTTACAGCATTGTGGGATACAAACTCGAAGGGGATGTTGATGGTGACTGGTCTGTGTCAACCGCGGATATCGATAAGATGATTAGCTATCTTTTGGGATTGAATCCGGAGGGTTTTGATGAACAAGCCGCTGATGTAAATGGAGATGGAACAATCGATATGAAAGACGTTGTATTGGTCACGAATGTGGTTAATGAAGGGGAGACTTCTTCAGACGCGACATTGACAGCAGTCTCATTGAGCGCTGATAATATCGGCATGCCAGTAGGCGAAACTGAAAATTTAGATGTCAAACTCGCTAATACAGGCAATGCAACGGCATTCTCACTTGATATTCCTTCGATTGATGGTTTAACTTTGGGGACTCCTGTTTTGAGCGATCGTGCTGCTTCGCATACCCTCTATTATAATACCCTTTCCGATGGAACGCTTCGCATAATCGCTCACTCTTATGAGAGCACTGCATTCAGCCAAAGCGATGGAACCCTTCTGACTGTCCCTGTCACTGGAAATTCCGTAGGAGATTATAGTCTTGCGATTAACAACATATCAGTTGTTGGTCAAGAAGGCGAAGGGCTAAACGCAGGGAATGCTTCCCCCACGGTATCTGTGACTGAGGTTGTAGCCACATCAATCACTCTGTCAAAAACAGAGTTGGAGATGAAAGCTGGTACAACTGAGAGGCTCACAGCCACAGTATTGCCATCAAATACGACTAATCCTGTTATTACGTGGACAAGTTCGGACGAAACAGTAGCCATAGTCAACAATGGTACCATAACCGCTCTTTCCAAGGGGTCAGTCACCATTATAGCGTCTTGTGGCTCTGTAAGTGCAACATGTGTTGTGATAGTCTCTTATGCCGATGTGGAAAATATTGTAGTATCTGAGGATGAAGAGGATATTTTTGCCAATGGCTTGACACTGAAGGTCGGAGAAAGTTATGCTCTGTCGGTAACGGTCTCCCCCTCTACAGCTGACCCAACTCTTACATTTAAATCAGATAACAATGATATCGCGTCCGTTGATGAGCAAGGCGTAGTATTGGGCGTCTCGGCAGGGGTAACCACGGTTTATATTAGTGCAGGATCTGTGACCAAATCAGTACGGATAACTGTAGAGAGTGAAAAGGAGCAATGTATGACTCCTGAGATTGACCTTGACAATGATTGGAATCTTGTGGTGACTTGCGCGACTGAGGGGGCGAAGGTGTACACGTCGATTGCGGTGGACGATTGCAAGGACGTGACCACCGAGAGCGGTGACGCTATTCCCATGACTGGCATCTATAAGGTGACGGCGGTGGCTAAGGCCGAGGGGTATCTCGACAGCGACCCCGCGACCGCTACTGTGGTTTGGGCCAAGGCCGCAAGCGAGAGTACTGGCGTTGATGCCATCGAAATCGGCACGACCCGGCCGTTGGTTTTGCGGTCGGAGGGTTCTTCTCTCGTGATACTCGGCACGAGCACGGTTGAGAAGATCAGCGTGTACGGTCTTGACGGGACGTTGTTCTTCGAGGGCAACGGCGGTGATGGCCGCACGGAGATTGCCGGGCCATTTACGCCGGGAACGATCTACGTGGTTTACGTGGGTTGCCGCACGGTGAAGTATCTGTTCTAAGTGCTTTAAACTTTTTCTCACGCGGATTCTGGTCGATTAGGAAATCGATGGGGATCCGCGTGAGTTGTTTGGGGTGATGGCCGCTGAGGGCGGCCCACATAGGCGCTCCTAGAGGATGGCGTCGAGGGGGCCCCAGTGGCGGGTGAGGTCGGCGATGATGGCGTCTTTTTGGGTGAGGGGTAGGGGGTAGTGGCGGGCACCGGTGCGTTGGGCGAGGCGGGCGCCGCGGCGGGTGTCGGGGTCGGCGAAGGCCACGCGGCAACCCTCGGAGCGCAGGCGCTCAATGGTGGCGATTCCTTCGGGGGTGGTGCCGTCGAGCACCAGCACGCGGTGTGCCGTTACGAGGGCTAATTTTTTGGATGAGGTAGGGCGACCGAGCCGTCCGGCCCGGTAGTCGTCCATCTGCTTGCCTATGTATCCGTCAGCCATTGCTTGTTATTTTTGTCGGGCCGAGACGGCCCGACGTCCTACTTAAGCTGTCGGGCCGAGACGGCCCGACGTCCTGCCTATGATAAGTAGGAGGTTCCGCCGTGTCGGCGGGACGGTTTGTCTGTCGGGCCGAGACGGCCCGACGTCCTACTTAAGCTGTCGGGCCGACACGGCCCGATGTCCTGCCTATGATAAGTAGGAGGTTCCGCCGTGTCGGCGGGACGGTTTGTCTGTCGGGCCGACACGGCCCGACGTCCTACTTGGGCTGTCGGGCCGAGACGGCCCGACGTCCTACTTATTGTTGTTGCAGGGTGGCGAGAATCTCCTGTAGCTCCTTGTCGGTGGCCGTCAGGCGCGTGCGGCACAGCTTGATTAGCTCGGCAGCTCGGCGCGTGAGGGCCGACAGTTTGTCGATGTCGCAGCGGTCGCTCTGCATGGTTTGGAGGATGGTCTCGAGTTCGGTGATCGCTTTGTTGTATGTAATTTCTTCCATTGGGGATTGTTATTTTACGATTGAGGTGATTTCACCCTTGGCGAGGGTGGTTGTGAGGGTGGCTCCGGCCTGGATTTCGTCGGCCGAGGACACTACCTTGCCATCGACGCGGGTGATGGAGTAGCCGCGGGCCAGGGTGGCTTGCGGCGAGAGGGCGTCGAGGAGCTGCTGGAGCGAGTCGAGCTTGACGCGTTGGCGTTGCGTCACTGTCGCTGTCCACGCCGGCAGAGAAGCGGCGATAGAGTCTAATCGGGCCAATTGCGGGGCGATTCTACGGGCCGAGATGGACGCCGTGGCCGATATGGCTCGCGTAAGCCTCTGCTGGGCTCGGGCTATGGCCTGGGTGGGAGCGACTGGCAGAAGTCCTTGATAATAGGATAGTTGCTCCTTAGCGTCGGAGATGCGTTGCGTTGCTGCTTGGGCGATGTCGCTCCCGAGTTTGGCGATAGCGTTGAGCAATTTCTCACCTTGTGCGATGAGCCAAGCGGCGGCCGCGGTAGGGGTTTTTACGCGCATTTTGGCCACATAGTCGAGCACGGTGATGTCGCGCTCGTGGCCGATTCCCACGATTACGGGCAGAGGGAATTGAGCGATGTGGGAGGCCAATTCGTAGCTCTCGAACGACGCCAGGTCGCTCGTGGCGCCACCGCCGCGGATGATTACAACGCAGTCCCACAACTCCTCCTCGGCGGCGATTTGCTCAAGGGCGGCGATGATGGTGGGCACGGCGCTTTCGCCCTGCATGGTGGCTGCGAAGAGCTTGGAACGGAACCGCAGGCGCGCCTGGTTGTTGTACAGCTGGTTGATAAAGTCGCCGTAACCGGCGGCGAGGGGGGCCGACACGACGGCGATGCGCCAAGGGGTGACGGGCCATTGCAGCTGGCGGTTCATCTCGAGGATCCCCTCGGCTTGCAGTCGGGCCAATATCTCGTTGCGGCGACGTTGCAGGTCGCCCATGGTGTATTCGGGGTTGATGGCGTTGATTACCAGCGACATGCCGTAGAGCGGACTGTTGTTGATCGATCCCCGCACCATCACCTTCAATCCTGTGGCGAAACGCTGGCCTGTGGCGACGTAGAACTGGGTGCCGATTTGGGCGTAGGTGCTGGCCCAGATAATGCCGCGGATTTTGGCTACACCGCGGCCGTTGGCATCCTTTTCCACCAGCTCCATGTAGCAGTGGCCGCGATTGGACACGTCCATAAGTTCGGCCGTCACCCACACGTTCTGTGTTGCTGGATTGGTCACCAATCGCGTCACGCGCTCCTGGAGCTGCGAGAGCGTCAATACCTCGCCTGTAATCATTTCAGCATCACCATTTTACCGCCTTTCCATTGGTAGGATAGGCTGGGGCGTATATACTCCTTTATTTTATCGTAATCCTCCTCGACGAGCATATCCTTCAGCGAGTGGGTGAGGGTGAGATGTCCGTTGGAGTCGAGGGTGTAAACGGCTGGGATGAAGTCGATTACATTTTCGATGTCCTTCTCGTTGCCCTTGGCGACGGGCAGGAGCCAGTCGGCGAGGGTAGGGGAGTTGAAAGGCTTTTTCTTATCGAGGGTGTCCCATTGCTCGTCGTAGAACTGGATTGAGCTGTCGAGGAACGGCACGCTAAGTGTCTGGATAACGGCCACGATGGTGTCGCGGCCCGCAGGGAGCAAAGTGAGCGAGTAGCTTGATACGGGTGAAAGCTCGGCCTTAAGTTGCGTGGGCGACATCTCGGTGATACGGCTCTTGCCATCCATGACGTTGTTGGAAGGCGTTTGGGAGCCTGATTCGAAGTAGTCGATCATGTCCATGCGGGTCATGGTGTTGACCAGCGGGAACACCTCGCGTGGCGCCTCGATGAAGGCCTGTCCGGCGTTGTATTGGGCTTGTATGTTGAGGGTGGCGGCCAGGGCTAACAGGCCAGCCGCTGCAATCTTTTTAATCATGGCTCAAATTTACACAAACAACGATAAAACATCAATATTGCCAGGAGAAGAGCAGGTGAATGTTTCAATTTACAAAGTTTATTAAGTCGTAATACATAGCGCGGGTCTTGGAGTGCTTGTCTTTTTCGGAGAGAAACATAAACCCGCATTTTTCATAGAATGGTACTGCCGCAGCGTAAGCGTCTACTGTAATAAACCGACAAGCACTGCGGCGCATTGTGGCAAACATGTGTTTGACTTTTACATTGGGAATGTGCTTATGGCTTTAAAAGCCTCATAAGCTTCGCGAGCCGCATCTTTTTCAGATTGGCTCACCGGAGCGGGATTTGCTATTCTCTCGGCAAAAGTCACCGCATCCTTTCCCTTTAAAACCGGGGTTTCTTTTATAGGTCGTGCCATTGTAGTGCCTCCTTTAGATATTCGTTTTTACAAAGTTACAACAAATTTCTGAGATAGAACGATTAAAGTACTATAAATATTTAGAAGAAAGGAGGATGGGGTTTCCCCTTGTTATTTACGCATTTTCCTAATAATTTCAACCCCTCGCGTGCTAAAAAGTTTTTGTAAATTCGCGGGCATGAAGATTGTAGTGATGGCGGTGGGGAAGATGGCCACCGATTGGATAGCCCGCGGGGTGGACGAATACACGCGACGCGTGGGGCGTTACGTGCCGTTTGAGTTGCGGGTGATACCCGACATCAAGTCGTCGAAAAAGCTTCCCGAGGCTCGACAGAAGGAGCTGGAGGGGGAGGCGATATTGGCGCAGGTGCAGGGAGGGGATCACGTGTGCTTGCTTGACGAGCGCGGTCGCGAGTTGACCTCCCGGGAGCTTGCGACATGGCTCGACCGGATGATGGTGACGTTGCCAAGGACGCTGTACCTTGTCATCGGAGGCCCGTATGGATTTTCGGAGGCCGTGTATGCGCGGGCCGATTCCAAGATTTCGCTGTCGAGGCTGACGTTGCCCCACGAACTTGCGCGGCTCCTTCTTGTGGAGCAACTTTACCGCGCGATGACCATCCTACGTGGCGAACCCTACCACCATGATTAGATAGGAAGTCCCGCCGTTAAGTAGGAAGTCCCGCCGTTAAGTAGGAAGTCCCGCCGTGTCGGCGGGACAGTTCTCTCCGTCGGGCCGGCACGGCCCGACATCCTTTCTAAACGGCCCGACATCCTTTCTAAACGGCCCGACATCCTACTTAGGCTGAGGGGAGGGAGTGGATGGTGGCGAGGATGTCGACGGCGGTCTCTACGGTGGGGACGTCTTTGATGGCAAACGAGCGGCGAGCCGTCTGGCGAATCGTGCAACGGGTGGGGTTCAACTGCAAGTAGCTCAGGATTTTGCCGAACATAGGGCTTTGGTAGTAGGCGCGATTGCTCTCGTCGACAAAGTAGATGTACATCACGCCCTGCTTGAGCACCACCTTCTCGATACCCAATTGGCGAGCCAGTCGGCGTAGGCGGGGGATGCGCATAAGCTCGAGCGTCTCGGGAGGCACCTTGCCGAAACGGTCCTCCAGTCGGGCGCGGAATTCCAGCAGGTCGCTCTCTCGCTCTATCGAGTCAAGCTCTTGGTAAAGGGCGATACGCTCGCTCTCCTGTGGCACATAGAGCGGCGGCAGAAGCAACTCAAGGTCGCTCTCGATGATACAGTCGGTGACAAATTCGGTGTCCTCGTTTACGGCCGAGGTGAGGGTGTCGGCAAACTCCTCGGTGCGCAGCTCGGTGACGGCCTCTTTGAGGATTTTTTGGTAGGTTTCGTACCCTAAGTCGGCGATGAAACCGCTCTGCTCGGCACCCAGCAGGTTGCCGGCGCCGCGTATGTCGAGGTCCTGCATGGCGATGTGAATGCCACTTCCAAGGTCGCTGAAACTCTCGATGGCCTGCAAGCGGCGACGCGCGACGGGAGTGAGAGGCAAGTGGGGTGGCACAAGCAGGTAGCAGAACGCCTTGCGTGATGAGCGGCCCACGCGCCCTCGCAACTGGTGTAGCTCCGACAAGCCGAAATTCTGAGCGTTGTTGACGATGATAGTGTTGACGTTGGGCATATCGATGCCGCTTTCAATGATGGTGGTGGCCAGGAGCACGTCGTAATCGTGGTTGGCGAAGTCGATGATCGCCTTCTCGAGCTTGTCGGGGGGCATCTGGCCGTGGGCCACGATGGTGCGCGCGTCGGGCACGAGGCGTTTCACCATGTTCTCCATCTCGTAGAGGCCCTCGATGCGGTTGTTGATCATGAACACCTGGCCGTTGCGTGCCAGCTCGAAATTGATGGCCTCCGAGACGATGTCGTCGTTGATGGAGTTGACCGAGGTGATAATCGGGTAGCGGTTGGCCGGTGGGGTGGTGATGGCTGAGAGGTCGCGGGCGCCCATCAGGGAGAATTGGAGCGTGCGGGGAATGGGGGTGGCGCTCATCGTGAGGGTGTCGACGTTGACTTTCAGCTGTTTAAGCTTCTCCTTGACGGCCACGCCGAATTTTTGCTCCTCGTCGACTACAAGCAAGCCTAAATCCTTGAACTTCACCTCTTTGCCGATGATTTTGTGGGTGCCGATAAGTATGTCGATTTTGCCGTCGGCAAGATCCTTGATAATCTCCTTGACTTGTTTGGGTGTGCGGGCACGCGATAGATAGTCGACACGCACTGGGAAATCTTTCAATCGCTCTTTGAATGTGTTAAAGTGCTGATAGGCAAGTACTGTCGTGGGTACGAGGACGGCGGTCTGTTTGCCATCGGTGGCGGCCTTGAACGCCGCGCGGATTGCCACCTCGGTCTTGCCGAAACCCACGTCGCCGCAAATCAGTCGGTCCATGGGTCGCGGACTCTCCATGTCGGCCTTAACGGCTTGGGTGGCAGTGAGTTGGTCGGGAGTATCCTCATAGATGAAAGAGGCTTCCAACTCGTGTTGCAGGTAGGAGTCGGGGGAGAATTGGAACCCCTGTTCCTCCTTGCGGGCAGCGTAGAGCTTGATGAGGTCGCGGGCGATGTCCTTGAGCTTGGATTTCGTGCGCTCCTTCATGCGGTTCCAGGCTCCCGAGCCGAGTTTGTTTATCTTTGGTGGCACGCCCTCTTTGCCGCGGTATTTGGCGAGCTTATGCAGGGCGTGAATCGACACGAAGATTATGTCGTCGTTTTGGTATACGAGTTTGATCATCTCCTGCATGCGCCCACCTACGTTGGTGCGAAGCAGTCCGGCGAATTTGCCCACTCCGTGGTCGACGTGAACGATGTAGTCGCCCGGCTCAATAGCGGCCAACTCCTTGAGTGACAGGGCTAATTTGCCAGAGCGGGCGCGGTCGCTCTTGAGAGAGTATTTGTGGAAACGGTCGAAGATTTGGTGGTCGGTGAAGACGGCTGTGCGGTTGGGATGGTCGACGAAGCCCTCATGGAGTGTGCCAAGAATTGGGGTGAACGGGATATCGTCGCCGCGGTCCTCGAAAATTGATTTCAGGCGCTCGAACTGCTTGGTGGAGTCGCTGAGGATCAGTAGCTTGTATCCGTCCTTAAGCAGGCGCGTGAGGGTGTCGGATATGAGGTCGAAATTCTTGTGGAAGATGCCCTGGGGGGAACAGTCGAAGTCGATGGAGGCCGACTGTCCCGCCGACACGGCGGGACTTCCTGCCTGGCTGGCGGGACTTCCTGCCTGGCTGGAGGTGAAGGTCAGTTGGGAGAAGGAGGCGAGGAGGGAGGCGAACTCGTCGGGGTCGACCACCTCATCCATGGCGTTGGCATCGCCCTCGCCTGTGACAATGGCCGATTGGGCGAGCGTGCCTTGTGCCGCGATAGCCTTTATGCGGTCTACGGTGTAGGCGGCGTCACGCAAGGCGATGAGAGTTTTCGGGTCGATGAATTTCAACAGCGACTCGCCGCGCTTGGGGTCGCTCACGTTGGAGGTGATGTCGACCTGTTCGAAACGCTCTTGAGAGAGTTGGGTCTCGATATTGAAGGCGCGAATCGACTCGATTTCGTCGCCGAAGAGGTCGATGCGGAAGGGGTATTCGTGGGAGAAGCCGAAGATGTCGAGGATGGAGCCTCGCACGGCGAATGTCCCTGGCTCGTATACATAGTCTACTTCCGAGAAACCGTTGTCAAAGAGCCACTTCTGAGTCTGGGTGAGGTTGATTTCGGAGCCTACTTTTAGATGGAGTGTGTGCTCATCGAGACTCTCTCGGGAAGCCACGCGCTCGGCCAAGGCTTCGGGGTAGGTGACTACCACTTTCAGCGGGTGTCCTTGGGCGAGGCGATTAAGCGTTTCGACGCGCAGAATTTGGTTCGGAGGATCGGGTTGACCGTATTTAATGTCGCGTTTGTAGCCCGAGGGGAACATTGCCACAGCCTCGTCACCGAGCAGTCGGCTAAGGTCGTGGAAGAGGTATCCCGCGTCGTCAAGGGAATCGCCCACGACCAAAAGGGGTTCCTTGTGCTTAAGCGACGCCAACAGCACGGCTGCCGATGAGCCGGCCAATGAGTAGAATGTGGCGCGATGGGGACGTCGCCCCTTGAGAGCGGCCTCCACGGCCTCGCGGCGCGCCGGGGTGAGGAAATGGCTAAGTAGTGACGGTGTCTGTTCCATTTATTTCTTGGGTGCCAGCTCTTTAGCGTAGCGGCCCGGGGTGGCGATGATGTTCATCACCGAGTCGATGACGATGTCGTTGCGCAGGCTCTGGATAATCTGTCCGCGCTGATTGTAGTAGCGTTGCACGATTTCGGAGGCGAGGAAGTCGGAGATTTCCGGGCGGTTGGTGTTCAGGTCCTTGTCGAGGTCGTGCTTGAGCAACTTGCGCAGGACGTCAAACTCGGCCTTTGTCGAGTCGTTCAAGTAACCTTCGACCTTGGCGGTCTTCTCCAGGTCGGCGAGCATTGTTTCGCACACGCGGTCGTAGTGGAACTTGTCGGGGTCGATGAACGCCTTGAACTCGTTGAAGATCGTGTCGGTGATCTCAAACGCCTCGGGCTGCGCAATTGTGTCGTGCTGCGCGTAATAGCGGTTGGCGAAATCAAATGCCCAGTTGTCGCGCACGATATTGTAAGTCAAGCGGGTGGCGTCGGGGAATTCTACCTTGATGTCCGGGGTAATGCCACCGCCGTCGCGCACGGTGCGGCCGTGGGCCGTGGTGAACTCATGGGTCAAGCTGTCGGGGATGCGAGCCACCGAGCCGTCGGGGTTGCGGCGCGAGTAGTCGATAGCCTGGATGAGTCGGCCCGAGGGGATGTAATATTTGGCTTGCGTTACCTTGAGGATGCCGTTGTAGGGGAGCATGCGCGAGCCTTGTACGAGCCCCTTGCCAAATGAGGTGGAGCCCACGAGCACTGCGCGGTCGAGGTCCTGCATGGCTCCGGCTACTATCTCGGCGGCCGAGGCCGACCCGTTGTTGATCAGGATTACCAGCGGTGTCTCGGTGTCGACGGGGTTGGCCGTAGTCTTGTATATCTTCTCGTTGACGAGGCCCTTGCCGCGGGTGCGCACGATTTCGGTGCCCTTGGGTACGAAGAGGCCGGCGATTTTCACAGCTCCCTCAAGGATGCCGCCGCCGTTGTTGCGCAGATCGAGTACGATAGCCTTCACGCGGGGATCCTTCTTCAACTCCAGCAGGGCGTCGCGCACCTCGGTGGCCGATTTCTCATTGAATGTCGTCAAGGCGATATAGCCCAGTGTGTCGCGCAGCACGCCGTAGTAGGGTACGGGGTGAACTTGGATTTTGGCGCGGGTGATCTCAAAGTCGAGAATCGAATCCTCGACGTAAGGACGCTTCACCTTGACGTTGACCTTGGTTCCGGCCTGTCCGCGCAGCCGTTGCGACACCTTCTCGGTGTCCCATCCCAGCACGGTGTCGCCGTCGATGGTGATGAACAGGTCGCCCGGACGCAGGCCGGCGGCGAGGGCCGGAGAGCCCGTTTGCGGCTCCGACACGTAGGTGTTGCCGTTGCGGTACATTATATAAGAGCCGATGCCGCCGTACTCGCCGGTGGAAATCGTGCGGAAACTCTCCTGGTCCTTCTCGGGGTAATACTCGGTATATGGGTCGAGCTCCGAGAGCATGGCGTCGATAGCGGTTTTGATACACTTTTCGGCGTCGATGGTGTCGACGTAGGAAGTTTGGAGCGACTTGAACAGTGAGTTGAACACGTCGAGGTTGCGCGAAACGGCGGCTTTGTCGCTACGTGTAGCGGCACCCACGGCGGCGCCGGCGGCAATCAGTGCGAGGGCAAAAAACAGCAGTTTTCTCATCGTGGAAAGCTATGTTGGATAGGCGTTTTCGAAAATTTGCGCTAAGTTAGTTAATTCTATAACAACCGCCACTCGATTTAGGTCAAAAAATCCTTAACGAGCCAAAAATTTTAGCGAGGGTGCTTGTCAATTGGGAAAAATCGCGTACCTTTGTGGGCTCATTATACCGCACCGGGCTCGGTAAAGCGCGCCGACAGCCTAAAAACTGAGATTCAGCGCCGCCCGACGGGTTAACTCTATACGTAATAACAAAGAAATGTACGTAATCGTAGAAATCCAAGGACAACAGTTCAAGGCTGAAAAGGACAAGTTCTTGTATGTACACTATCTTGGCGAGGACAAAAAAGAGGGCGAGACCGTGGAGTTTGACAAAGTGCTCCTCGTTGACGCCGACGGCCAAGTGAAGGTTGGCGCTCCTACCGTTGAAGGGGCCAAAGTAGTTTGCGAGGTGAAGCGTCCCCTCGTGAAAGGTGACAAAGTGATTGTCTTCAAGAAGAAGCGTCGCAAAGGCTACCGCGTGAAAAACGGTCATCGCCAGCAGTTCACCCAAGTAGTGATCAAGGACGTAATCGCCTAACCCATTAAACCGTAATCGACAATGGCACATAAAAAAGGAGTCGGCTCGTCAAAGAACGGCCGCGAGTCGGAAAGCAAACGACTCGGTGTGAAGATTTTCGGTGGCCAGCACGCTAAGGCCGGCAGCATCATCAAGCGTCAGCGCGGCACGGTGCACCACCCGGGCTTGAACGTAGGCTTGGGCAAGGACCACACCATCTACGCTCTCGTTGACGGCGAGGTTGTGTTCACCGTAGGCAAGAATGGACGCAAGTTCATCAACGTTAAGCCCACGGCTGCTCCCGAGGCGTAACCCACCCACTACAATTCTTACGAGGCCGCTCCCGCATCGGGGGTGGCCTCGATTGCTATAACCCCCTCCTTTAATCCTTTCCTCCTTAAAAGGATTAAAAAGGAGGAATCTCGGAAAATTTCACTAAATTTGCGGCTGTAACCATAAAACACCGCTTGAAATGAACGTGAAATCTATCGCATTGGCGGCCTTAGTGATCGCCGCTGCCGCCTGCAAAGCCCCCGCGGCCCAGAACGACTATACCGTCACCGCCACCCTCACCGAGGACGAGGACGGCGCCACCGCCTACATTATAAATTACGACAACTCCGCCAAACTCGACTCCACTGTCGTCGACAACGGTGTAGCCCGATTCAAAGGCGTGGTCGACAAGCCCGTGTTAGCCCGGTTGATCGTGGGTGGCGACCGCATGGGCACGTTCATTCTCGAACCTGGCAACATCACCTTGGCCGAACGCCACGCGGGCGGCTCGCCCCTTAACGCCCGCATGGACTCGCTCGACCGGGCATCACAGGCAATCGTCGCCCAATACCAGCAATTGGCCCAGGATACTATCGACCACACCGAGCAGATGGCCGATCTGCAAAAACAGTACAACGACCTGTTCGACCGCGTGGGTGCTGAGAACATCAATAACCCCATCGGCTACTACCTCTTCCTCCAGCAGGCCTATGAGATGGATCTCGACGAATTGAAGCAAGCCATCGCCCAGACACCCTCCCTTGGTGAGTATCACCGCGTGCAGAAGTTGCTCAAAGCCGCTGAGAGCAAGGCCGCTACCTCGGCCGGCGCCAAATTCGTCGACTTCACCATCGAGCAACCCGACAGCACCACCAAGAGCTTGAGCGACTACGTGGGCAAAGGCGACTACGTGTTGGTCGACTTTTGGGCGTCGTGGTGCGGTCCCTGCATCCGGGAAACCCAAGTAATCAAGGAGATTTTGGCCGAGCATGGCGACAAGTTGAAAGTGCTGGGCGTGGCCGTGTGGGACGAGGTGCCCAATACCAAGGCCGCCATCGAGCGTTACCAATTGCCCTGGGAGCAGATTCTTGGGGCCAAGGAGGTGCCCACCGACCTCTACGGCATCTCGGGCATCCCGTGCATCATCCTGTTCTCGCCCGACGGCACCATCCTCTTCCGCGACTTGCAGGACCAGGAGCTGAAAGCCGCCGTCGCCTCCGCCCTCGAGAAATAATAAAGCCGCTGAGGGCAGAGGCCACTCCCAGAAAGGGCTGCAGCGCGTTAGCCCAGCCTGGGATGCCGTGGTGCCCCGGCCACGGCGTTATGTGCCCGGGCCCCGTCGTGCACTCGTGCATTCGTGTATTCGTGTATTCGAGTAAACGAGTATACGAATACACGAGGATACGACATTTTCTGAAAAACTGAAAGGGCCTCCCGGTTGTTGAATAGGTATGGGAGCCCCAGAGACGACACCGGGAAAGTGCAAGCGCAATGATCTGGGCAAGATTATAGGCGCCATATGCCGCTACGTGCTACCCACGGCCATTTCCGTGGGCCTGTTGCTGTGGTTTTTCCATAAGGTAAATTTCCACGAGGTGATGCAGATTATCGCCCGCGGTTGCAACTTCTGGTGGATCGCCGCCATGATGCTGTTCACTACGTTGTCGCTGATTATCCGAGGTATACGATGGGATATGCAGTTGACTGAGGTGGGGATTCCCCGCATGCCTATTATCGTCGACTCGTGCGCTATTTTCGGGGCCTACGCCCTCAACTTGGTGTTCCCGCGCTTGGGAGAAGCTTGGCGATGCCTGTACGTGTCGCGACGCGAGGGCGCGCCGTTCATGACCGTTGTGGGCACCGATTTCGGCGACCGCACGGCCGACCTGCTCTGCGTCATCGGCACCATTATTCTCGCCGCTATTTTCACCCCTACGCAGATGGGCAACTTCTTCGCCCACTACGCCGTTGGCCACGCTATAAAAGATGTGTTCACCAACGTCTGGGTGTGGGTGGGCGTTGTCGTTGTCATCGGGGGCTCGTGGGCACTGCTCCGATGGGGCAAAGGGATATGCTGGGTGGAGAGTTTCCGCCGAGGCCTTCACCACGTGTGGGCCGGTTTCGTGGCGCTGTTCCACGTCAAGCCTGTGGGGATGTACCTGTGGTTGACACTCGGAATATGGGTGTGCTACTACCTCCAAACCTACGTTTGCTTCTTCTCATTCAGCTTCACCACCGAGATGGTCAACACCCCCGGCACTGTCGTGGGAATCCTGCCCGGACTGGTTTGCTTGGTCTTCGGTTCCTGCTCCACGATCATCCCCTCTAACGGCGGCCTTGGGCCGTGGACCATCGCCATCGCCTATGCCCTGGAGCTCTTCGGGGTGAGCGCCGTCGACGCGGCCGCCTATGCCTTGGTGGTGTGGGGGATGCAGGCTGTGATGTACATCTCCTTGGGCATTTTCACGGCCTTCTACGTGGGTGTCAACCGCCGCAAAATCGCCGAGGCCAAAGCCGCCGCTGCCGCCAATCCCTCACCCACTCCGGTCCAGACTAAATAAGCCTCCCCTTCTCTTGTTGGTCCTCCGCGCTAGCTTATCGTGTATTCGTGTATTCGTGCATTCGATTTTTGTCGTAACAATTCTGTAACAATCGACAAATCCCTGAAATACACCTATTTATCCTGTTGATAAATTTTCACACAAAATTTTCGAAAAAGTTTTGGAGAATTGTCGGGGATTTGTAACACCTTTGTGACGTGATTAATCCCGAACAAACAAAAGCAGAGATCTGATTCCACCCCAGAGACTCGTAAAACAACAAAAAGCGATCTGATTCCAACCAGACCAACACTGACGAAAGACCCCCATCAGGCCCATGAGTCAAAAAGCACAAAAGCAAATCAACAAAAAACTTCAACCAACAAAACTTCATCTACCAAACGTCTCTCCCCAAAGACAAAAAATTTCAACCTCAACAGTCTCTCCCCACAGTTAAGGCTTAAATCATTAGACTAATTCATCAAGACTTACATTTATGAAATTCAGGGAATTATGCATGGCCGTATCCATGCTCATCACCTCGGCCTTCTCGGCCTCAGCCCAGGAAGTGGAATACACCTCCCCCGAGCAACTCACCCCGCTGGTAGGACGCTATTGCCTGGTTAACGACCTCGACGCTAGCCTAATCTCGGTGCTTAGCGGCGCCTCCAACGTCAACTCGTTGCTCGACACCAACCTCGACAACTACATGTCGATCAGCGGCTTGGCAAGCATCGACCTCGCCTACCAGCCAATCATCTCGGTTAAAGACACCCAACACATATACGCTGCCGGCACAGTTGCCGGTTTTGAGCTCGACGCCTCAAGCGGCGGCGCAAGCCTCCTCTCGGTCGACGTGCTCAACTCTTTTGCCATTGCCACCTATCTCAACGGCGAGAAACAGGAGGAAAGCATGGTCACCAGCGACTCCTCGGTGGCCAATGTGGGCCTCATCAAGTTCAACCAGAGCGGAAAATCAAAAGTGAGCTTTACCACGTCTCTTCCCTTCGACGAGGTGAGACTCATTGCTTGGGGGGTAAACATTGATGTAATCAACGCCTTAAAGATTTACTACGCTTTCGTGGGCGAGAACCCTGAAATGCCCATGGTAAAAGACGTGTACCCCAACGTTACCGTGCACAACCATCTCGAAACCACCTACCCCAATCTTATAAAATCAACCGACAAAGGCATCGCCATGTCAACGCTCCTTGGCGGCGGCGGCAACATCATTGTCAATCCAGGTACCGGTGAGTGGTTTCCGGCCAACACCGAGGTGGGCTTCGTTATGGAAGCCGGCAACCTGCTCGACCTTTCCCTCGGCAAGACAATGGTGATCAAGACCTATGCCATTGGTGACTGCCAAGCCGACGGACACACCAACGCCTCCCTATTCGTCCCCGACCACTCTTGCGAGGAGATCGAAAGCTACGCTGTGGACGCTAGTGTCCTGGGTCTGGAAGTTATCGGGGGTGGAAAATACCGCTACTCTTTCATCGCCACCAAGCCTTTCCAGATGGTAGGCTTGACTTGGGGCACTGTCAGCGTCCAACTTGGAGCCGACGTCCTCTACTACTATTACACCAAGGACAACACCGCTTATCCTTACGCCGATTGCGACTTCTACACCGATGCCGACGTGGCCCTCTGCGGCGAGTCGACATACACCTTCACTGGCGCCGCCGGCACCACCTACTCCATCCTCTCCCAGCCCGAAGGTGCTTCGGCCTCCATCTCCGGCTCCACAATCTCGGGAATGAACGTGCAAGGCGAATACAAGGTGCTTGCCACCCTGGGCGACTGCAGCCATGTGATCACCGTCACCCGCGACCCGCAGGCATCACTGATCAACTCCACCTCACGCCCAATCGTAGGAGACGGCGTGTCACCCTGGTTCACCAACACCTCCTGGGGCTTGTTGAAGCTTAACCTCGCCGACCAGACCAACCTTCTCAAAGGTACCGACTTGAACCTTGACAACTATTATGAGTACTCCGACGGCCTCGGCCTCGACCTCATCGGCAAGAATGAAATCTATGGCGTGACCCGCACCGACGGCGAGGTTTACTACGCCTCCGAGGCACAGCCCCGCCGCGTGGGATTCGTCGTTGAGCCTTCCAACTCGCTGCTTGGCCTCGACCTGCTCAACTACTACTGCATCACCACCTACCTCAAGGGCGTGAAGCAAGAAACCTCGGTTGCCGACGAGAATGCCACCGTGGGCCTCTCCCTCATAAGCGAAGGCTCTGGCAAGACCCGCGTATCGTTCAAGGCCACCCAGCCATTCGACGCCGTAGTCCTCTCCAAGATCGGAACCTTGACCCTCGACCTGTTCAACGACACCAAGATTTACTATGCGTTCGAGGAACCGGCCTCCGATTCCTCCACCGCCGCAGCTTACGCCAACCAAGGCTTCGAGCTGCTCACCACCGACGCTCAGGGCGCCACTATCTGCTATGACCACACCGGTTTCCCCGGTCTCGCATCGGCCGCTGAGGGCATCCACGACCTGTGCCACCTCGTTGACGGCGACCTCGATACTTACACCGAGTTTGCCGGCCTGGCTGGCGTGGCCTCCAAGAGCCAGGTGTCTGTTAAAGCCAACCGCGTATTCTCGGGCAACGGCAAAGCCGGCTTCCTTGTAAAGAGCAACAAATACCTCGGCTCGGCCGACGTTATCAGCTCCATCGCCGTGGAGACCCTGCTCGACGGCGTGGAGACGGCCGACAAGTCCTCCGACATCTCCGTCGCTTCCGTCGACCTCCTTGGCCACTCCGGCCTCCAGATGCTCTTCGTGGAGACCTCCCACCCCTTCGACGAGATCCACCTGTCGATGACCGGCCTGGTGAAGGCTATCGAGAACTTTGAGATCTACACCGCATTCTTCCAGCGCGACACCGACGGCGACGGCACCCCCGACGCTCTCGACCTCGACCCCTGCAACTCGGGCGACGGTGTGGCCATCCAATTGCCCGTAGGCGTAAGCCCCGTCAGCACTTACGAGCCTGCGCAATGGGCCAACTTCTACGCCAACCACGTCAACGTGGTCTACAACCACGACATGGATCCAATCGCGGCCGACGACGTGAAGGTAGGTTCAGTGTTCACCGTCACCCGCTATGACGACGTTGAGACCGAGCCTGTCACCCTGGGCACCCTCACCGTGACCGATATCGAAACCCTCGCCGACGGCACCCTCATCTACTCCACCTCGCTCAAGTCGATGAACCGCGCCAATGTACTGAGCGTCCTTTCCGATGTCAAGTTCCAAAGCAAGGGCGGCTCCAACCCCATCGTGCCCTACGCGCCTTATAAATACGACTACGCCACCGGAGCCAACGCGATACTCATCCCCTTCATCGACTCCTTCTCGGCCAATGTGATCGACAACTCCCATCCCTACACCTACACCTACCAGGTGGCGTTCCAAAGCGACGCCAACGCGGCTGCCAACTACTCCAACATCAAGAACGTTGACATCCCCCACGCCACCATCGACGGAACCCTTCTTACCCACAACGCCGACGAGGTGAAGGCCGACGTCAACCGCATCCTCGGCTCCTCCCACTCTCGCCTGACCATCACCCCGATCACCGACGAGAACGGTCACTCCTACGCCATCTACAAGATCCAGAACGAGCAAGCCGAGCAGATTGGCTCAGCCGCCAGCTCCGAGGAGGAGATCGCAATCTCATCCCAAGTGGGCCGTAACGTCCCCGTGGTAGCTTCCATCATCGAGAAGACCACTTATCTGGGCAGCGAGCAGGTCAACACCTACGGTACACCTGAGACCTACATCCACCCCATTCCCTGTGTCACCCTCACCGTTCCCGAACTCACAGTAGGTTACGATCACTCTCTGCTCCGTAACACCTGGACCTCAGTTGAACCCAAGGAGATCGACATTACCTACCCGACTGACCTGAAGCTCTGCCACTTCAACATCTGGCGCGAGACCAATATCACCCACGATGAGTTCCATGATTACGACAAGGCTACCGGGTTTGACATCGCCGGCGATGAGCTCCTAGCTTGTCAAGAAGGCAACCAGCCTATCGACGAGGGTCGCGGTATTATGGCCACCAGTGACGATTACGACAGCGAGACATGGTACGACCATAGCGACATTATCTACACCGAGGATGGCTGTATCCATTACGTGACTGTTACCTACATCGTCCGCGCCTACTTCAAGGTGACCACCACCACTGAGAGCACTGTAAGCTCCACCGGCTCCAACACCCGCATGCGCGACGCCTCGGTACAGATCTCCGACTCCGACCAATACGTGGTAGTCGAAACCACCGCCACAGTGTCCAAGACCGTTCAAACCGGCGTTGAGAACGTCACGGTCGACGCCTCCGCCCCCGCTATCTACTACAACCTCCAGGGCCAGCGCGTCCTCAACCCCCAGCGCGGTCAATTGCTGGTGAAGGTACAGGGCAACACCACCCAGAAGGTCCTCTTCTAAGCGAATTATCTATCCAGGTCGCCCGGGGCGGCGATAGCCCCGGGCAACCATCCCCATAGTAAGATTTTGAAGTAAACACCTGAAAAACATAGACATTTCAGAGCCTTAAATAGAAAGTATAGATGTAAGTTAGTGCCGGATAGGCCGCGCTGGACAGCGCGGCCTATCTTGTCAAGTAGGAAGTCCCGCCGTGTCGGCGGGACAGTTAAGTAGGAAGTCCCGCCGTGTCGGCGGGACAGTCATCTCCTCTCGGGACGGCACGGCCCGACATCCTTTCTAATCCATCTTGTGAAATCTTTTCTCTAACATATAAATTTTGTTAATAATCAGCCAATTTTACCAAATTAATGTCTAATTTTGCCCACGCTTTTGGGAGTACAGGCCCAAAAGCCCATAGTAACAGGATATTAGATTAATTCATACACATCCCTACAAGACCAAGCACCGCGACAAACGTAAAAGGCTGTGATCATACATTCAGGGTTAATCGACGACGCCTACAGGGAAGGCGCAACAATTAACAGTGCATAGATGATGTGACAGCTCCGAAACCTCGGCAGCATGATTTTTTAGGAACAAACAAATCAAACAGGAATCGATTATGCGACACATTCCTAACCTACTCGCTCTGGCCACGGCGATGGCTATGCCCTTATGCGCCCATGCCTTGGAATTTTATGAGTATCTGCCCACCGAGATTTATCTCTGCGGTACAGAATGGGCCTCTGACGACTACAACCGCGGGAGGAGCTCTTTCTCGTTCACGAGCGACTCGGAGGTGTTTACCGGTACGTTCACCCTTACTGGCGAGCATACCTCCCAAACCAACGGCAACAATTATGTGGCGTTTGCCAATGCCAACAGTCAAGGATGGGTTCTCTCCTCCACCGCTGAGGTCGCTCTTGACACTCCGATTGCTTTGACCACCAGTTACTGGGCGCCAAATGGAGGATTTGCTATCCTCCCCAACGGCACCTACACGTTCACCCTTGACTTCTCCACGGGCTATGCAAGCCCAACGGTGACCTTTTCCGACGCTTCTAAGGCGAAAACAGCTACAATCTCGCTCCCCTCGGGGCGTATGCGCGAGCTGGAGGCCGGCAAGACAACCACCGTGTGCTTGGCTGGATTGGACCTCAACAGCCAGTTCTCAATCTCCTGGAACGGCGTTTACTACATCCCCGAGAGCGGCTCGACATTCACCCTGCTTCCCGGTACGGTTGACAGTCCGCTTACCACCACCGAAGCGTTAGCGGCCGCTGAGGAGAGCGACGGCCTCGTCACCCTTACCCAGCCTGGCGCCTACACCTTGCTTATAACCTGCGACGAGAGCGGGGAGCCCACCGAGATCAACATAGGCAACTACAGCGACAAGTGCTTCGTGGGCGCCCTTTACTTCGACCAGCAAAAGGTAATCCCCGGGCAGAAAATCTATTTCGGCACCACCACCGAGCTTAGCATTACTGCCGACATGACTGGCGATTACGCTGACGCCCCCCTCCATGTGCTCTCGGGTGTGACTCTCATTGAGGGGGAGCAGTTCGTAACCCTCTCGCCACTGGAAGCCGCAACAGGCACCGTTACCGTGCCCGCGGGCTCGTTCCTCACCACCACCTTCTTCCCCAACGAGGATGGCTCGATCACTGCTTATTTCCTTGTGGAGACCGCCAATGTGCTTTCACTGCGCATTCATCCCGAAAACGATACCGACAACTATCGTCTGAAGCCTCTCACCTGGGACAACGACCTGCAATCCTACACGGCCACAGTGCTACTTGACGACCTCGATTGGGTTTCCAACCTCGTGGTCGACGGCACCCAGTACGACATCCCCGAGCAATACGGTATAGAAAGCGACGTGCAGAGCGGCACCGCCGACTGCGTGCTCAACTACACGGCTGGCGGCAAGCGCGGCATCTCGTTCAAATACGCCACCGTGCTGGAGCTTGACGTCACCCCCTCGGGAAAGAAATGGATTCTGTCGTGGAAGCGCTCCGAGACGATCCCCGAGGACGGCTACGACATGCTTTACACCGTGGTCAACGGCACCGAGAAGACCCAAATGGTGTTCAAAAACGGCCAATGGGTGCTACCCGAGCCGATAGCGCTGGTTGAGGGCGATGAGGTGACATTCGTTACCGACAGCGGGCGCCGTTACGCCAGCGACAGCAGCGACCCCACGCCGATGTCCACCCCGTTGAGCGTCCACTACAAGGCCGGTTCGGCCTACCCATACACCGTGCCTGAAGGGATGGACGGCAACTGGAATATCAACTTCTACTTCATCCGCCCGGTGGCCACCGACGACCATCGTTTCGTCACCTTTACTCGTGAGTATGCCCGCCAATACTGGCCCGACATCTACGTGGTGCGTGAGGATGGCTCTAAGCAGAAATTCACCTTCGAGCTGCTGCGCGACAAGTTCGCCGTCGGTGTGACACTAAACGGAGGCGAGCGCATCCAGCTCCTTGCAGTCTATCCCATGGACGACAGGGACCCCGTGTACCTCAACATCGACGGGTTCACCAACCTGGGAGTCGTGACCGACATCTCCGTCACAGCTAACGACGAGACCACCGCCTCGGCCGACGGCTCCTGGCTTGTGGCGCCGGAGGAGGGTGGCGACTTCGTGCTGCGCTTGCTCTGCACCGACGACCACCACTACACGCTCGAGGTGGAGACTCCCGAGTATCCCGAGGCACTCTACCTGGTGTTCCCGGCCAACTACAACTCCGAGACGGGCGCATTCGCCGACTGGATACGCCTGCCACAGGACGTAGACAAGCACGGCCTCTACTCCACAGTGGGTGCCACCACCTCGGGCACAGCCAATGTCGCCAACCGCATAAAGGATGGCCAACTGAAGCTCTACAACGGCGATGTGTTCTCCATCTACTCCTCCAACAACGCCAAGCAGGGCATACGCTTCGGCCAGAACCTGCTGAACTATGGCGTGGACAACACATCGTTTGAGGGTGGCAAGGACGTGCGCATGATGATGGAGGGCGAGATCCACGTCGAGCATGCCGCCGACGGCGATAAATACTACCTGTTCTACGATGATTCCCGCGACCCCGACGCTCATGTGTGCGAGGAGGGGGTCACTCATTGCGGTATGGGCGACTGGACGGTGCCCAATGACGCATTCCCCTTGGAGGGCACCGAATACGAGGATCTTGACCAGTTGGCCGAGATGATTGTCGACCTGCGCACCCCCACCAAGCGTTACTACCGCTGGGGCTCGGCTACCAATTATGAGGGTTACGCCTTCTACCTCTACGGCGACTGCGTGGACAAGGCCGACCAAGAGTCGGAGACCTACCGCTTCGTCTTCCATCCCGAGACCGGCCTCTACACCCTTACCGTTGACGAGGTTTACGGTCGAATGAACATCCAGGCCAAGGGTGAGGGCCACGACTTCCTCTATGGCGGCCTTCTCGGCAACGAGATGATCGACCATATCGGCGTGGTTTACGACCTCTACAACCAGATCGACCCCGACGGCTTCTACATGGACGGCTACAAGCCATCGACTGCCGGCGAGCAGTTCATGATCAACGACAACGACTACGCTTGGGAAACCACCTGGATCTCCAACGGCGAGCTGGGAGCCGTTTATCGCGACGTTACCTTCGTCTTCGACCCCGAGAAACACCAGCTATGGGTTTTCGCCGCCCGTCCGGGCGACGACACCAAGCTACACGAGGCTGAAATCGACTACGACAATGACATGTCGCAGATGTACGTGGTGTTCTGCCGCCAGAATGAGGACACTTCATTTGAGTACGTCACCCATTACCCATTATATCCTACCGAGGTGACCGGCTACTACGTGAGCGGCGTTTATTACAACCCCGAGGATCCCGACTTCGTCAACGATCCATCCCAGTTTGATGGCTCGGGATGGATCGTGCTCGACCCCACCGAGACCGCTCCCAACACCTCCAAGGTGACCCCGGCCAAACTTGTCAACGACGAGCCGGTGGCCGACACCGACAAGGCTTCCGAAAACTATAACGTGCTCTACTACTTCTTCACCCACTACGTTTATCCCGATTTCCCGTTGAAATCCACGTTCCACCGCGCGGTCCACTATGGCGCCTCCCAGAAATCCAAGATTTACGTCACCGAGGAGCAGTACCCGTTCAACCCCAATGGCGACGTTGAGCATGAGACCTATACTCAGGACACTTGGGTGCGCATGAATTCGTTCAACTCCCAGGAGGATGTGGCTATCGAGACAATCCGATCCAATGACGAGGATCTTCGATGGATGTACGACACCCGCTATCGCGCCGGCCTCGACTACCCCGACGAAGTGCCACACATGATGATGATCGAGAACCTCGGCAACCCGATTTTCATAGAGTTTGACGAGTCGACCACCCAGGTAGAGAGCCGTATCACCCGCTGGAACCCCGAGCCGTTGTACCTCGTGTTCGACACCGAGGACACCTCAGTGAACGGCCTCTACGAGCAACCCGACACTTATGAGCTGGTTGAGGACGCCTACAACCGTTATACCACCGAGAACCTCATCCAGTTCAAGGACAACGACGGCGACCGAAACACCCACTTCTTCTTCTCGGCCTCCCCTCAGGGCAACCTGCGCGAAATCATCACCCGTTCGGCCAACTGGCGCGCTGAGGACACCTCATCCCTCACCCGCCAGCTTGAGTTTGAGACCAACGACCGCGGGCGCCAATTCACCAACTTCCAGCCGCTTGTGCGCACCAGCCACCGCTCATTCCTGCTGGCCGACGCTGAGATCTCCGACAAGGAGCGGCAGCACGTCACCCGCGATGTCGACGTCGATGCCCCCGAGCAGGACGCTACCCCCACTACTGTCACTGGTGAACTCGCCGACGACCTCAACCTCTTCTATGCTCCTGAATCGGGGGTAAAAGATATCTACGGATTGATCAACGGCGACCCCTACGTAGTGGAGCAAACCATTGACTTCTACAAGGTTTACGTGGTATATCCCGGTGGTGAAATCCCATCTACCAGCGAGCTTGCTACCACCAAGGTGGTGTTGCTGGAGAAGGTGACCGAAACCATCCAGACCGGCGTGGAGGATGTCGCCCAGGATTCGTCTGACGCTATCACCGTCAAGGTTGAAGGCCATCGTCTGATCGTGCGAGGAGCTCGCCTCACCTCGATTCACGACGCCCAAGGACGTGCCGTGGCCACCTCCCTGCGTGGCGACGTCAACGCCGTGCTACACACCGGCATGTACGTGGTCAACGCCGATGGTCGCGCCTACAAGGTGCTCGTCCAATAATGCGTTGCATTTCACTTCCAAATAAACATCAGCCTTAAATTCAACCTAATACCTATCTATCCCCTATACAACCCGAATGGGGAGCCTCGTCCAGGCTCCCCATTTTTGCTCTTTATGAAAAATCACGGCGGTGGAAATCACGGCGGTGATTTTTCGTGGGCAAATATAGCAATTTATTGGCTATTCCCCAAAAAAGCGTTACCTTTGTACCCTCAAGGAGCGCCCCCTCATGAGAATGGAAGTCGGGTCAACTCCGGCCCGACACTCCCCTCATGAGAATGGAAGTCGGGTCGATCCCGGCCCGACACAAGCAACTTGCCCTGGTAGTTCAACGGATAGAATAGAAGTTTCCTAAACTTTAGATAGCGGTTCGATTCCGCTCCGGGGTACTAAAATGCTAAACGCAAAGACCACTATGCGCTTGCTCGCGGCCGCTGTCATCGCTTTGCTGATGGCCGCGTGCGCTTCTATGGGCCGTCCCGAAGGCGGCCCCAAGGATGTCACGCCCCCAGTGTTCGTCAGTTCCAAGCCCGCCCCCAACACACTCAACTACACCGATCCCCGTGTGGTAATCACATTCGACGAGAATATCAAGGTGGAGGACGTGCTCAACAAGGTGGTTATCTCCCCGGCCCAGGTACAGCAGCCATCGGTCACCGCCTCGGGCCGTCGACTTATTGTCGACATCAAGGACACCCTCAAGCCCGAAACAACCTATACCCTCGACTTCTCCGACGCCATCCGCGATCTCAACGAGGGCAACATCCTCGACGGATTCGCAATGGCTTTCTCAACGGGCGATGTCCTCGATACCCTTCAGATTTCCGGCATGGTGCTCCAAGCTGAAAACCTCGAGCCGGCACAGGGCATGCTCGTGGGCGTCTACTCCAATCTTGACGATTCCACCATCACCACCCTCCCCTTAGAGCGAATCGCACGCACCAACCAGTTGGGGCAGTTCACCGTGCGCAACCTCAAGCCCGGCGACTACCGCATCTTCGCCCTCAACGACCTCAACCGCGACCTCCATTGGGACCGCTCGGAGGACATCGCTTTCTTCGATACCATCATTACCCCCACATCCTCCAATTACAACTTTCAGGACACCCTGAAATCGTCGCTCGAGGAGGACTCTATCGTCACCCGTGTGGGCACCGCCTACGCCCCCGCCGACGTGCTATTGTGCTGGTTCAACGAGAATTACTCTCCACAATACCTCAAGGACTACAAACGCCCCACCAACAAGATGCTGGAGGTGAGATTCGCCGCACCGAGCGACTCTCTCCCCCTGCTGACCATCGTTAACGGCGAGAACTCCGGCCGCACCCACCGCGAGTGGAGCCGCCTCGATGTCAACGCCACCCGTGATACCCTCAACTACTGGATTACCGATAGCGCGGTAATCCTTCAGGACTCCCTGCTCATCGCTATGCGCTACCTGCGCACCGACACACTCGAGCAACTCTCCTGGACCACCGATACCCTCAAATTCTTCTATCGCCCTCCCAAGGAAACCAAAAAGAAAAAGAAGGACGACGAGGAGGAGAACGACTCAGTGCCTAAAATCAACTTTTTGTCGTTCAACATCCTCTCCCAGCAGGCCCACGACATCAACAAGCCTCTCCTCTTCGAGGCTTCGCAGCCCCTCGACACGATTTTGCCAAAAGGGGTGAAACTGGAGCAGATGATCGACTCGGTGTGGACCCAAATCTACCGCGCACGCATCGTCCCCGACTCGCTCCATCCCCTTCTACGCTACCGCATGGACCTTGAATGGGAGCCGGGAGCCGACTATCGCTTGACAATCGACTCGGCAGCCATCCAGGGTGCCTACAACGAACACAATCGCCCCATTACCCACGAATTCAAGGTAAAAGGCCTCGAGGAATACGCCAACCTCTACTTCAAGCTCGCCCAGCGCGACCTGCCTTTGGTTGTGGAACTGCTTAACAGCTCCGACGCGCCCGTTTTACGCACCACGCTCGACGATGACGGCATGGCTGAATTCACCTATGTCTACCCCGGTACCTACTATGCCCGCTGCTTCATCGATTCCAACGGCGACGGCAAGTGGACTACTGGCAACATCAGCGAAAAGATTCAGCCCGAGGAAGTTTATTACTACCCCGGTAAGCTCGTGCTGCGCAAGAACTGGGATATCGAGCAGTCGTGGGATATCTACGGCACGGCCCTCGACCAGCAGAAACCCCTCGACATCAAAAAGAACAAGCCCGTAACCCGCGAGCGTGAGCAATCGGAGGAGGACGAGGAGGAAGATGAGGACTTCGGCGACGACATGTGGAACACCTCCAACAAATCCTATGGCACAGGCTCCTCCTACAACAACCAGCACAAGGGCCTCCAGAAAGCCCGTTAATGAGTGGTTAATGGTTAATGGTTAATGGTTAGTGGTGAGTGTCGTGCATTCGTGTAGTCGTTCATTCGTGTACTCGAAAAATCGCCATCTCGAATGCCTGAATACACAAGCAACTGAAAGTTGAAAACTGAAAACTCAAAACTGAAAACTATAAAACTATAACAACTTTAAATTTAAGCTTATGACCCACAGTACTTTAAAATCCTTAGGCGTCGCCGCGCTGGCTTTGGCTCTAGCCATGCCCGCAACGGCTATCCCCTCGGCCTGCTTCCCACAGCAGAACGAGTGGACGATCGCTGGGCAAGGCAATCAACGCCTTGCTAAAGCGCGCCACGCCAAAAGCCGATTGAAGTCGACCGTCACCGACAGCGACACCAAGCTCGGCCCCACCGACTACTTCGGCACCCTCACCGGCCCAAGCGGCGAGTCGTGGTATTACACCGCCGACTATACGTTGACCGACCCATCCAACCCCTGGTCGTTCTACGCCGGCGTCAGCCTTAAAATCTACGATTCCAACGGCGAGGTCATCGCCACCATCGACGACACCTTCGAGCTCGCCGACAACGAGCTGGGTGTCAACTCGGTGCAGCTCAACCCCAACGTCACCCAGAAGTTCTTCAACTACGATGACAAATACGAGGTGATGATCTTCATCCACGCCACAACCAACGACTATTCTGGTCACTGCTACAACCACGTGTTCACCATGGAAAAGGGCGCCACCACCCCGTTGATGACCATCGAGGGCAACCAAGTGCAGATCGCCAACGTGGCCACCGACTCCTACACCGAGAGCTACTATATGCTCTTTGAGCGCGACGGATACGATCAGAATTACAACTACTGGCTCCAATACGACGTGTACTCCAAGGCCACCTACTATTCCGGCGGCAAGCCTCAGCTTGTGAAGACCCTCGACATCGACTACGATCTCGTGGCCGATTCGGGCAACGGCGCTTACCCCATCTTGATGAACGCCGCCGGCGGCAAACACTATTTCGCGATGCCCCATTGCGAGAAGCCTTACTTCGACCCCGACATCCCCTACGACCAGGAGCCTGTAGTCAATGAGGACAACACCTTCATCATCGACCTCTACGACCAGGATTTCGAGCTTGTTAAGACCACCCGCATCCCCATGGCCACCAAGGAGGGTTATCTCTACTCGATCCCCACAATGGGCCTGTTCCGCGGCCAGGATGACCTCGACCTCGGCTTCTTTAGCACAGACGGTAATCCCCTTTATGTCATCACTTACGAGCATTACATCAACTCGTCCGACTCGTTCTGCGACGACATTGTGGTGGTCGACCAGGACGGTAACACCGTCAAGACGGTTTTCAACGAGGCTACCGGCCGCAAGTTGCTTAACGACGTGCGTGGCTACAACAAAATGTACTGTTTCTACAACGAGAACTCCGACGCCTACCACTTCGTCGAGGTTCCCTCGTGTAAGGAAGTGTGCTCAATCCCCTTCTCCCTTGAATATTACACCCTCTCTACCTCTATCGACCGTGTAGCGTCCAAGGACGGTTACCAAATCCTCTCGGCCCTCACCCAAGGCCAGGTGGACGAGCAGGAGAATGTGATCCAGAAGATGGCATTCTTCAATCCCGACGGAGCGTTTGATCACTGGGAGGATCTCAACCTCGGCCCCGACGTAGTGATGGCTACCGTCAATATCAGCGGTGCCGCTCTCTCCCCCTATATCTTCAACACCAACGACACCCGCGAGTACATGGTGATTGTCAAAATCCCCATTTCCGAGACATCATCGGCCACCGAGGACCACATCTGGATTATCGATACCGAGGGCTACACCCTGCTCGATTTCGGCCCCGATGACGCAAAGGGAGGTAAACTGCTCTACGTGGCTCTCGCCGGCTCGGGTGTTGACCGCAAGCTCTTTACTGTCTACTATGACACAAGTTACCAGTACACCCTCAACCTCACCAACCTCCCCTTGGAGAAATTCACCGCCGGTGGCGAGGGCACGAAGGCCAATCCCTACGTGATCTCTACCGTAGGTGACTTCATGCTCATCGACGCAGCTCCCGCTGCCCACTACGCCCTCGGCGCCAATATCGATTTCACCGGCATGGAGTGGAATGGCTTGAGCAACGACTTCACCGGTAGCCTCGATGGCTGCGGCAAGGTAATCTCGGGCGTCAATCTCGACGGTGCCTCCGGTATCTTCGCCTCCGTTATGGGTGCGTCTTCCTTGAAGGATTTCATTGTGAATGAACCAACAGTGGTCCCCAGCGGCTCGGAGGCCGGCATCGTGGCCGAGCGCCTGAGCACCGACGGCACTTCCCAGCCCGTAATCTACAATGTATCAGTGGTTAACCCCAAGGTTTCTGGCTCCTTCAGCGGCTCGTTTGGCGGTATTGTAGGCCAATTGGTAGGTGGCGCTTCGGTTGAGCTGTCACAAGTGCTTAACGGCTCCATCAACCTTCCCAACGCTACTGTAGGCGGCATTCTTGGTGCCAACCCCAACAACGGCGGCAACATCTCGGCATGCCTCCTCAAGGACACTTATATCTACGCCAAGAACATCGGCGGTATCGCCGGCCAATTGAATAGCGGCACCGTCGCCGACTGCCACGTCTACGCCGATTGGGCTACCGATGGCACGGCCACCGTTGGCGGAATCGCCGCTCTGGTCAACGAGTTTATGGGCGCTCGTCCCACAATCACACGCTGCGTCACCGAGGGTGAGGCCACAATGACCTGTGACAATTTTGAAACCCTCTACGGCGGCGGTATCGCCGGACAAGTTGAGGAGGGCACCGACGACGTGATCACCTCCTGCATCTCCAATCTCATTATTGGCCAACCCGCCACCATGTACACCTCCTATATCCACCGCATCGCCGGCTACACCAGCGGAGACATGCCCGGCGAAATCAACTGGGAGGACCCTTACTGGAACGACAATCCCGATTACAGCAATCCCTCGGAGTGGCCCCGCTACCCCTCCAATCCCGAGGAGGGTATCAAGGACTGCTACGCCATCGGCCAGCTCTACGGCGACGCTGAAACTACGGCTACTGCCTCCTCGGTGGATGGCAAATCTATAGAGTTGAGCGACATCACCTCTGATTTCCTCGCCGGTCTTGGTTACCAGAAGGGTGAGTCCGTCACCGCTCCTTGGAGACACTTCTCTGGCCTCCCCTTCCTCTTCTTTGAGGACGCTCTCCTCGCTCTCGTGGCGCAGGAAGATGTCGTTTACCTTTCGATCGACGAGACCGCAACCTTGGCTTTCCTTGTAATCGGCAACGCCGCGATTTACAGCGACATTTATGCTAAGAGCAGCGACACCGATGTCGTGGAAATGGCCGACTTTACCTTCGACGGCCCGATGATCAACGTTGACGTCATCGCCAAGGGCGAGGGCACGGCTCAGGTGACCACCTATGTACATGGTATCACTGCCGTGACCACCGTCCACGTCACCCTCTCGGGCGTGAAGCCTGTAGTGGCCGAGACCAAGGTGAAGATGATTTACAACGGTGCTGAGGTAATCGCCTCGGAGGGCCCTGTTTCCATCTACAATTTGGCGGGAGTTGAGGTGACTCGCAGCGCCACCGGCACAGTGTCGGTAGCGTCGCTCCCCTCGGGCGTCTACATCGCCCGCTCAGGCTCTTCGACCCTCAAATTCATGCGATAAGCCCATTCTGTTAGCTCGGGCTACCCTCAGCCTGACACAACCCAAATAAATTCCCCCGCGAAGGCGCGCTTGAGCGCCTTCGCGGGGGGATTTTATTTTGCTAAGATTTTAACGTTTAGGGGTGAGGGAGAGTGCCGAGGGTGATGTGAGACGTTGGGCAATGGCCAGGATGCGGTCGACCGTGACTGCCTGAATGCGCTCCTCCACCTCGCGGGGAGTGAGGGCGGCGCCATGGTAGAGCGTGGCGCGGGCGGTGGAGAGTGCCATCTGCTCGCGATTGTCCGAGCCGAGCAGCATCTGACCAATCAGTTGCTTTTTGGCCGCCGCGAGTTGGCGCTCAGTGAGAGGAGTATTGGCTAATCGATCCAATTCGTTGAGAATCAGTCGATAGCAACGGCGGTTGTCCTCGGGGTCGCAACCGTAGTAGATGGCGAGCAGTGAGGCGTCGGTATAAATAATAGTTGACGCGTCAACCGAGTAAACCAAGCCGCGACGCTCGCGTAGGGACACGTTGAGGCGGGAGTTCATTCCCGGGCCGCCCAGGATGTTGTTTACCAACGCAAGTGCGTGACGGTCAATCTCGTACATGCCAGGCAATCGTGCCCCGATCACTGTATTGGCTTGATGGGAGTCGATATATCGCGTGGCCATAAATGGCTCGACTATCGACGGCGCTAAGCGCTCGGGCCGATTGACATGAAGAGGCAAGCCAGCGGCATAGCGTTCCACCGATTTTCTCACTTTTTCGGGGTCGAGGTTGCCTATGTAGAAGAAAACCAGGTTGTTGGACGCGTAATTATCGTGGAGAAATTGGCGGCAGTCGGCCGAGGCAATCCGCTTCACGCTCTCGTCGGTACCTAAAATGTTGTGGGACAGGCGTGAACCCGCGAATATGCGTTCCTCGAAGTCGTCGAAAACGGCCTCGGAAGGCTGGTCGAGGTAGGAATCGATTTCGTCACATACTACCTCTCTTTCTTTATCCAGCTCATTATCAGGAAATTGTGAATTTGTGGCCAAGTCGAAAATCAGTTCGGCCGCACGCTCGAAATATCCCGTGGGGTAAATCGAGTAGACCATCGTTTCCTCCTTGGTCGTGTAGGCATTCAGCTCACCACCAACGGCTTCCATGCGATTGATGATATGCCATGAGCGGCGTTTGTCCGTGCCCTTAAAGATGGTGTGCTCAACGAAGTGGGCGAGGCCATCCTTGCCTTCGCGCTCATCTCGGCTGCCTGCATTAACGGCCAAACCGCAATACTCTACCTGCGTGCCTCGTGAGGCTCGCTGGGCGATGATGCGCAGGCCCGATGGCAGGGTGTAATAGGTTGTGGCTTCGGTGTTTACGGGCGTTCGATCCATTGTCCTTCACGTTTAATCAACTCCACGAGGTGGTCTACGGCCTCCTCTTGTGGAATGTTCTTTTCGACGCACTCTTTGCCACGATATAGGCTCACGTGACCTGCGGCTGCTCCCACGTAACCGAAATCGGCGTCGGCCATCTCGCCGGGGCCATTCACGATACAGCCCATCACGCCGATTTTCAGGTGTTTAAGGTGACAGGTGGCGGCTTTGACCTTGGCCAATGTCTCTTGGAGGTCGAAGAGGGTACGGCCGCAACCGGGACACGAGATAAATTCGGCCTTGGTTTGGCGTAGGCCCGCGGCTTGGAAGATGTTGAATGTCAGGCGAGAAGCCTCGGCGGGCGTGAGTGAGTCGGCCTCGATGATCGCTCCGTCGCGCAGGCCGTTGACGAGGAGGTAGCCAAGGTCGGCAGCGGCCATTACGGCGACTTCGTCGGCGGGTGCGTTAGGATAGGTTAATCGAGGGATTATCAGGTTGTTACCTTGCTGTTTGCGAGCCTCTTCGAGGATGACAAGGGGGTCGTTATCGGGATTGGAGATGACTGTGGCCGTGATGTCATCGAGGAAGGCGTCGGGGAGGAAATCTGGCAGGTAAGTTGCTGATTTATCGGTAGCTATTACTAAGGGTTTGCCTGAATGGCTGTCCAAGGCCGGCTCCCCTAAATGGCTGTCCAAGGCCGTCCACTCTAAATTGCCGTCCAAAGCCGTCCCCCCTAGGCGGGTAGCATAGGCGGCAAGGAAACGGGCGACGGGAATCTCATTGACGGGATCCTCGCTGAGGGACACGCGGATGGTGTCGCCAATGCCGTCGCGCAGTAGTGAGCCGATTCCGACGGCCGATTTCACGCGACCATCCTCGCCATCTCCAGCTTCGGTAACTCCCAGATGCAGAGGGTAGTGCATTCCCTCGGCATTCATTGCCTTTACCAGGAGCTTCACCGTTTCGATCATCACCAATGGCCGCGACGACTTGATGGAGATCACCACATCGTCGAATTTTTCTTTCTGACACACACGCAGATACTCCATGGCGCTTTCAACCATGCCTGCGGGGGTGTCGCCGTAGCGGCTCATGATGCGGTCGCTGAGCGAACCGTGGTTGACTCCGATTCGCAAGGCCACGCCGCGCTCACGGCAAAGGTCAATCAACGGCTTGAATGTTTCCTCAACTCGCTGTACCTCAGCTTGGTATTCGGCATCGGTATACTCAATTTTGCGGAACACGCGGCCAGGATCGGCGAAGTTGCCGGGGTTGATTCTCACCTTGTCAACCTCCTCGGCTGCGGCGAATGCGGCACGCCGGTTGAAGTGGATGTCGGCCACCAAGGGCACGTCAACGCCTTGGGCGTGAAGCTCTTGGCGCATCTGGCCGATGGCGCGGGCTTCCGGCTCGCCTTGGGCTGTGAGGCGCACGATTTCGGCGCCGGCATCGGCCAGGCGGCGTATCTGCGCGATCGAGCCGGGGATGTCGCGGGTCGAGGTGTTGGTCATCGACTGGATGCGTATTGGGTTGTCGCCGCCGATGTTCACGCGGCCCACGCGGGCCACGGTGGTGGGGCGCCTTTTATATTGGGGCATAATTTCTAATTATTTTTCGAATGCAGGAATGCACGAATACACGAATGCACGAATACACGATTGCACGAATGCACGATTGCACGACTGCACGAATACACGAATGCACGATAGGTCGAAGAAACGAGGGGGCGAAATAACGGCCGATCGGGATGGACGTTAATTGGTTTTAAAGCGGTAGGTTTCTTTTTTGAGCTCCTCGTTGGCCTTGACGATTTTTTCGCTGAGGGATCGGCGATAGGCTATGAAACGCTCGTTGATTGCGGGATTGCTTTGGGCCAGAATCTGTGTGGCGAGGATGGCGGCGTTGAGGCCTCCATTGATGCCTACAGTGGCTACAGCGATTCCCGGGGGCATCTGCACAATCGACAGCAGGGCGTCCTCGCCGGAGAGGCTGGAGTTGATAGGCACGCCGATTACTGGAACCGGGGTCAACGCGGCGATCACGCCCGGGAGGGCGGCGGCCATGCCGGCAGCGGCGATAATCACTTTGAGGCCGCGGGCCTGAGCTCCAGTGGCGAATTTCTCCACCTCGGCGGGAGTGCGGTGGGCCGACAAGGCGTTCATCTCGAACGGCACTTGCATTTCGTCGAGAAACGCGGCGGCTTTGCGCAGGATGGGCAGGTCGGAGGTGCTGCCCATGATGATGCTAACTAATGGGGTCATATCTTGATTGGCTTTTGTTATGCAAAAATATTGATTTATTTCGTCATACGCAAATAGAAAGCCTCGCCGGAGGGGCGAGGCTTGTAGTATTTATGGGATGGAAGTCGGGTCGACACGACCCGACGTCCTACTTAAGCTGCCGGGGCGACACGCCCCGTCATGCTTTCTTACAACAGGGGGCCTGCGGCTACGAGCTTGCGACCAGCCTCGTTGCCCTCGAATTTCTTGAAGTTGTTGATGAACTTCTCGGCCAACATGGTGGCTTTCTTGGTCCACTCCTCGGGGTTGGCGTAGGTGTCGCGGGGGTCGAGGATCTTGGGGTCAACGCCGGGAAGCTCGGTGGGAATCTCAAGGCCGAAGATGGGGATCACCTTGGTGGGAGCCTTGAGGATAGCGCCGTCGAGGATAGCGTCGATGATGCCGCGGGTATCCTTGATGGAGATACGCTTGCCAGTGCCGTTCCAACCGGTGTTCACCAGATAGGCCTTGGCGCCGCTCTTCTCCATCTTCTTAACGAGCTCCTCAGCGTATTTGGTGGGGTGCAGCGACAAGAAGGCTGCGCCGAAGCAAGCCGAGAAGGTAGGGGTAGGCTCGGTGATACCGCGCTCGGTGCCGGCGAGCTTGGAGGTGTAGCCCGAGAGGAAGTAGTACTTGGTCTGCTCGGGGGTAAGGATCGACACGGGAGGCAGCACGCCGTAGGCGTCAGCCGACAGGAAGATCACGTTCTTGGCGGCGGGGCCAGCCGAGGGGGTGACGATCTTCTCGATGTGGTTGATAGGATAGGATACGCGGGTGTTCTCGGTAACGCTCTTGTCGGTGAAATCGATCTTGCCGTCCTTGTCGACGGTAACGTTCTCCAAGAGGGCGTTCTTGCGGATAGCGTTGTAGATATCGGGCTCGCTTTCCTTGTCGAGGTTGATCACCTTGGCGTAGCACCCACCCTCGAAGTTGAACACGCCGTTGTCGTCCCAGCCGTGCTCGTCGTCGCCGATGAGGAGACGCTTGGGGTCGGTCGAAAGGGTGGTTTTGCCAGTGCCGGAGAGGCCGAAGAAGATGGCGGTGTTCTCGCCGTTCTTGTCGGTGTTGGCCGAGCAGTGCATGGAAGCCATGCCCTTGAGGGGGAGGTAGTAGTTCATGATGGAGAACATGCCTTTCTTCATCTCGCCGCCGTACCAGGTGTTGATGATGATCTGCATGCGCTCGGTGAGGTTGAAGGCTACGCAGGTCTCGGAGTTGATGCCGAGCTCTTTCCAGTTCTCAACCTTGGCCTTGGAGGCGTTGAGTACAACGAAGTCGGGCTTGAAGTTCTCGAGCTCCTCCTTGGTGGGGCGGATGAACATGTTGGTAACGAAGTGGGCCTGCCAAGCTACCTCAACGATGAAGCGCACTGCCAGACGGGTGTCGACGTTGGTGCCGCAAAAAGCGTCAACCACGTAGAGGGGCTTGTTGCTGAGCTCCTTGTCGGCGATCTCTTTCAGAGCGTCCCAGGTAGCGGGGGTGATGGGCTTGTTGTCGTTCTTATATTCGTCGGAGGTCCACCAGATGGTGTCCTTGGAAACGTCGTCTTTTACAAAGAATTTGTCTTTGGGGGAGCGGCCGGTGTAGATACCGGTCATCACGTTCACGGCGCCGAGCTCAGTCTTCTGGCCTTTCTCGTAGCCTTCGAGCGAGGGGTTAACTTCGTCGATGTAGAGCTCGTCCCAAGAGGGGTTGTGGATGATCTTGGGGGTACCGGTGATACCGTACTGGGTTAAATCAATTTTACTCATGTTGTTAAACCTATTTTGGTGGAAATTATGAAATTGCTCCTAAAATCAGTGCAAAGTTACCAATACTTTGCGAGTTGACCATCTTAAATTACGGAAATTTTTCCGTATTAATTATTTTTCACACTCCAATTAACCAAACGACCAGCTAAAGGGCCACCGTGCCCCGCGGTTCCGCCGCGGGGGAGGCTGGTTATGGCCGTCGAACGTCGGCCCTTTATCCTTTATCCTTCACCCTTTACCCTTTCTTTTCTGAGGCATTCAACCGCCCCTAGCGGTTGAATGCCTCAGAAAAGAAGAGGAGGTGGTAGAGGACCGAGTTGCGCCAATAGTCCCAGGAGTGTTTGCCGGGGCGTTCGGTGTAATCGTGGGGAATGCCTCGTTGTAGTAACACCTGGTGGAGGTGTTTGTTCACGTCGGCGAAATAATCGTCCACGCCGCAATCGATGAGGATGTTTTGGCCCGTGGGCTCGATGGTCTCGGCAAGGTTGACGATCGAGCGCGCCTGCCACGCTTGGGGGTTGTCGCGATACTCGCCCAGGTGCTGGCGGATGTGCCAACGGTCGGGGAATTGCACGATGTCGACGCCGCCGCTCATCGTGGCGATCGACCCGAAGAGATCTGGATGTCGCAGGCCGAGCCACATGGCCCCTTGACCGCCCATCGACAAGCCCGTGATGGCGCGGTGCTTAGCGTCGGGGATAGTGGGGTAATGCTCGTCGATATAGGGCACAAGTTGCTGAGTGATATACGATTCCATTTTCATCTCAGGCTTCAAGGGAGAATCCCAGTACCATGAATCGTAGCCGTCGGGCATCACGAGGATGATTCCTTTCTCCTGGGCGACGTCCTTCACGCGGGGGGCACGGTTGGTCCAGTCGCTGTAGTCGCCCGCGAAACCATGCAGGAGGTACACCACGGGGTAGGTTTTGCCGATTGAGTCGTCGGGAACGGCAACCACAACCTTGGTCGTTCCCGAGGGGATGAACTTGCTGTCGATCACGATGGTGTCGACGATAGCGGTTTTCTTTACTTGTTTTTCGAGGGTTGATTGCGGGGCGTATTGGGCCGAGGCTGTCAACGGCATCAGCAACAGGCCGATAATCAGTGATTTAAGGATAGATTGCTTCATTGCTTTATGGGTTTTTGAGATTTTATCGAGAGATTTAGAGTGATTTCGAGAATCTCGAGATTTCCGGGACTCTCGGGATTTCCGGGATTTTCGGGACTTTCGAGATTTCCGGGATTTCTAGGAATCTCGGGAATCCCGTGGTTATTTGAATCGCCAGGTGATTTCGCCCGATTGGTCCTTGTTGGAGTCGACAAGCACCGAGAAGCGGGATTTCAGCGAGGCGTTAACACAATTCTGGCGCACGGTGGCGTTACCGGCGGCGGCTCCCGAGCCTCCGGCGTAGGTGGCCGAAACCACTTGCCCCTTGGCGTTGACCTTGACGCGCACGCGGATGGTGCCGGAGAGGGTACTCGAGGGGTTGGTGAACGACTCGATGGTGCGACCCGAGAGATTGTGACCGGGCGAGCCGGCCACGGCGCCTGTGGAGGCGTTGCCGTCGGGGCTACCCGACTGGCCCGAGCCGGAGCCTCCGGAACCGAATTTCACCTTGTTTTTGATGCGCTCGGCGGCCTCTTTCTCCTTTCGCTCTTTCTCTTGCTTGGCCAGATCCTCCTTGGTCGGGCCCGTTTTTTCGGGTTTCGGTTTCTCCTTTACCTTCATGGGCGATTCCTGCTTGGAGGTGACCACGGGGGCAGGCTCGGGAGCGGCCTCACCGCCGTCCTCGATGTCGAGGCCATCCTGGGCGGCCTCCTCGCCCTCGGTGGGCGCGGGTTGATCGCTCTCGCTGAGGTCGAGCTGGGGATTGTCGCCAAGCATCACGTATTCACCGCCAAAGAGCACGCCGTCTTCCTCAGGCTGGGGTAGGGGAAGCTCCTCGCCGTCAGGGGGAAAGCGCAGGCATGTGAACACGCACAAGGCGATGATGCCCAAGTAGAGCAGCACGGTCAAGGCGATTGCCACTATGCGGTCGCGTCGCGACTGTTTCTTGGGATCGTTCATTTCTTAGCGGGGGTAGGCTTGGTGGCAAGCACCATTTTGAGATTGTTCTGGGCGCCCACATTGAGCACCTTCACGATGTCGCCGTAGGGCACCTCTTCGTCGGCGTACACGGCGATGTAGCCGTCGGGTTGCTGCTCCTGGGCCAAAAGAAGGAAGGGGAGCAGGTTGCCGTCCTCAACGGGTTGCGGCTGCTCGTCGCCGTAGGAAGCGTATAGCTTGCGGTCGTGGTCGATGTAGACGCGAGTGCCGGGTTTGATTGCCGTCTGCTCGGAGCTTTGGGGCAGGTTGAGCTGGAGCGCCGTGGGGAACACGAACGTCGAGGTGACCATGAAGAAGATCAGCAGCAGGAAAATGACGTCGGTCATGGAGGCCATCGAGAACGTGGCCATCATATTGTTTTGTCGTTTGAGTGCCATTATGCAGGCTCGTTGAGCAGGTCCATAAACTCCATTGTCTTTCCCTCCAACATGTTCATAACCACGTTGATACGGGCCACGAGGTAGTTGTAGGCGAACAATGCCAGCACACCCACCACCAAGCCGGCGACGGTGGTCACCAAGGCCGTGTAGATGCCCTCGGAGAACGAGGAGATGCCGGCAGTATTGCCCTGCGAGGCGATGCCGTAGAATGCCTCGACCATACCAATCACCGTGCCGAGGAAGCCGAGCATGGGGGCGCCAGCGGCCGTGGTGGCAAGCCAGGGCAGACCCTTGTTGAGCGAGGCCACCTCGATGTTGCCCGTATTCTCTATGGCCACCAGCACGTCGTTCATGGGCCGGCCGATGCGGCTTATGCCCTTGGAGATGAGGCGTGCGTAGGGGGAACCGTTGGCGCGGCACAGGTTTTGCGCGCTTTCGATCTCGCCCTCGTGGATATAGTCCTTGATGCGTTTCATGAACGAATCGTCCTGGCGGGCGGCGCGGTTGATCACTATCGCGCGTTCAATAAATATATAGATGCACACGAGCAGGAGCAGCGCGATGGGAATCATCAGGAATCCCCCCTTGATGCACAACTCCCACACCGACATCTCCTGGACGGCCTGCTTGGCGGCCTCGTGGATGGCGGCGACGTCGGTGGCGACGGTATCGGTAAGAGCGGTAGTCGTTTGTAGCAAAATTGTGGATAACATATTGGTTTTTTAGTTTTTAGTTTTTAGTTTTTAGTTGTTAGTTGTTAGTTGATAGTTTTAAATCTTTAAAGCGTTAAATCTTTAAAGGGGGAAAGGAGGAGAGGGGGAAAGGAGAGGAGGAGGAAAGGAGAAGAGGGGGAAAGGAGGAGATGGGGCCTCATTTGAGGCAGTCACGGTAGCGCTTGATGGTCTCGTGGAGGCCGAGGTAAAGGGCGTCACAGATTAGCGCGTGGCCTATCGACACCTCATTGAGGAACGGCACTCGCTTGTGGAAGAACTCCAGGTTCTCCAAATTCAGGTCGTGACCCGCGTTAACACCGAGCCCGGCCTTGTGGGCGGCGCGGCTGGCCTCCACGAAAGGAGCCACCGCTGCTTCCGGGTCGCGAGGGTAGAGGTCGGCGTACGGCTTGGTGTATAGCTCCACGCGGTCGGCTCCGGTCTTGGCAGCCAATTTTATATTCTCGATGTCGGTGCCCACGAAAATCGACGAGCGGATGCCCGCGTCGCGCAGGCGCTCAACCAGCGACGTGAGCAGCTCCATGTTGGCGGCGACGTCCCAGCCGGCCGACGAGGTGAGGGCGTCGGGAGCGTCGGGCACAAGGGTTACTTGCTCGGGTCGCACCTTCAACACCAGGTCCATAAACTTGTCGCAGGGATACCCCTCGATGTTGAATTCGGTCTTGACCAAGGGTCGCAGGGCCATGACGTCGGCGTAACGGATGTGACGCTCGTCGGGACGCGGATGGACGGTGATGCCTTGGGCACCGAAAGCCTCGCAATCCTGCGCCACCTGCTCCACGCATGGCAGGTTTTCACCTCGCGCGTTGCGCAAAGTGGCTATCTTATTAATGTTTACACTAAGGTTTGTCATCTCTCTAAACAATGGTTTTTACCTTAAAACAATCTTTTTTGATGTAACGTTTGTTGAAATATTGAAGTATTTCGAGAAAAAGTCGTAAATTTGTGAAAGAATTTGGCTACAAAAGTAATCAGAAATTATAAAAAACGGAAACATTTGAGCGCAAAAGATGACATATTGCCCTTGGTAGACGACCTTTCACAAGCCCTGACGGCCCTCGCAAGCGACGCTCCCTCGTTGCTTCCCGCCACCGTTGTTGAGGCCACCGACCTATTGGTCACCTGTCCCCCTGGCGACTACAGCGCCTCGACGCTGGCGCGCGCCGTGGAGGATTGCGACGCCCATTTGTTGAATCTCAACGTCCATCCACGCCGTGACGACGCTGGCGACCTGATGGTTTCGCTGCGCGTCAACCGTCTAGATGGCGAGAGCGTGGCCCGCAGCGTCGAGCGCTACGGCTACCGCGTGCTCTCGGTGCGCGGTCCCCTGGGCCCCACCACCCAGGCCATGCGCGACCGCGCCTCAGAGGTCGTAAGGCTCCTAGAAATTTAAATCTTTAATGCCTTAAAGCCTTAAATCATCAACCATTAACCATTAACCATTCCCCCCCCGTGCGCATCGCTATCTACGGCAACCCCTATCAGGACCAGCATCTGGCCGAGCTGGCGCGGTTCCTACAGGAGCTGGCCGGATTGAACGTGTGGGTGGAGATGGAAGCCTCGTTCTACAACTACTTAAGCCGCGCTCTCGGCGAGCCCCCCATTATCAATGACGTGATTCATGGTCACGACTTCTCGGCCGCGTTGGCCCTGAGTGTGGGTGGCGACGGCACATTCCTGCGCACCGCCGGCTGGGTGGCCGACAAAGAGATACCCATTCTTGGAATCAACACAGGTCACCTCGGTTACCTTGCCGCTGTGCCGGTAGAGCGCGCCCTCAACATGGTAAAGGAAGTGATTGACGACCGTTGCCGCATCGAAAGCCGCTCGCTGCTCGCTGTGGAGATCCCGGGACACTCGATCGACACCTGGCCCTTCGCTCTCAACGAAGTGGCGATACTCAAGGACGACACCGCCTCGATGATCACCGTCGACGCCCACATCGACCAGCATCCATTGGCCACCTATATGGCTGACGGACTGATCGTTTCCACGCCGACGGGAAGCACCGGTTACAACCTCTCGGTAGGCGGCCCCATCATCGAGCCTACGGCAACCAACTGGGTAATCTCGCCCATCGCCGCCCATTCCCTGACGATGCGACCCCTCGTTGTAAATAACCAGTCGGTGATCGAGCTCACCACCCAGACGCGCTCCTCCCAATCATTCCGCGTCAGCCTCGACGGCCGTTCGCTCACCCTCCCCACCGGGACGCCCCTCCGCCTCTCGCTAGCCCCGTTCTCCATCCGCGTCGTCCAGCCCCACGACCACTACTTCACCTCCACCCTTCGAAAAAAACTCTACTGGGGCGTGGATCCCCGTTAATGTTAATTAACAAATATTTTGCCCAATTTGCATTGTCGCGTGAAAACTTAGCAGTAACTTTGCAGTGCAAAGCAAATAGTCCAGGAAGCCCAGTGTGATAAGTGATTTAAAATCCCCTTTTTGTTACCACTTTGTGGCTTCGCGAGGAGTGCCTTGCGAGCGATGACGCATTTTGGCGTCAAAGAAAAAGGCGGTAGTTACCGCCCTAAGTGGCTCAGCCACAAAAAGTTGATTGTTAGACAGAAAAATATATACTTGAATTTTGGTTATGAGGGAGGTGCGCTTCTGTGAAGAAGTGCACTTTCACTTTATATAGGCTTGAGGGTGAATTGTTTACCTAAGGAGATTAATCCTTGGTGAGGGTGGCGGCCAGCGAGAGGTTGTCGGTGATCTCCGAGCCGGCAGGGAGGTCGTCGGCCGAGGCCACTACCTTGACGGGCATCGTCACCAGTGCCACGCAGGGGGAGTAATCCACGGCATACACCGCTGCCTCTACTTGGAACAGGTGGTTGCCCGCTGGCGTCGACGAGGTGTTGAAGTCGAACGCGTAAGGCTGGATCACCGATTCGCCCACGCGACGATAATCCCAAATGAACACCACCGAGCCAAGCACGGCGTTTTTGGTGCCGTTGTTGATCAAGTTAACGCTTTCCACCGAGAAGCCGTCGGGCTGCACCACATAGACGATGCCGTCGACCACGGCGGCGCCATTGAGGGATACAGTCACATCTACCGGTGGCACGTCGTCGTTGTCGTCACAGGCGCTGAAGCCCACGAGCAACGGTAATGCAAGTAACAGATAGTAAAGACGTTTCATAAGCCAAAGGTGTTTTGAGTGTTGATACAAGAATTGTTGTATAAATTTAACGTGGTGATAGGCAAAAAAGTTTTTTTGCGCGGCAAGTGTAATGTTTTGGGGTGGTTTTGCGTCATATAAATGAATGAATCGGAAAGATTTTGAGACGATGGCACGCGAGGTGCGCCCCATGCTGGTGGCCCGCGCACGGACGATTACCGGCGACGCCGTGAGCGCCGACGACATCGCCCAGGACGCGCTCTTGCGGCTTTGGTCGATGGGCTCCAAGCTTGACCAATACGACAGTCCTCGAGCCGTGGGGATGCTCATCGCCCGTAATCTGGCCATCGACCACCTAAGGCGTCAGCGACCCGCCTCCGAGTTGCTCGAGTTCATGGGACAGCTGCAACCCTCCCCCGAGGAGCAGATGATTCTGGCCGAGGTGCCTCGCGAGGTTGAGGCGATTCTCTCCCAACTCCCGCCTGCTCAGGCTGTTATAATAAGGCTAAGGCACGTCGAGGAGATGGAAATCGACGAGATCGCGACCCTGGTCAACTCCTCTCCCGGGGCCATACGCACCTCCCTATCCCGCGCCCGAGCGAGAATCAAAGAGATCTTGGCCCCCAAACCCCCGGAACGGGGGCGTTAAGATAGCTCCTTTGCTCCTTTCCTCCTTTCCTCCTTTAAAGAGTTAATGCTTTAAAGCTTTAAAGATTTAAAATCAAAAAACCCAATAACTCTATGATGAATAGAATCAACGATATACAAGCCCGCGAGCTCATGGCCCGCTTCCTCTCGGCCGAAACCACCTTGGCCGAGGAACGACAGCTGCGCGACTACTTTGCCGCGGGCAACGTCGCTCCCGATCTCGCCCCCATGGCCGAGATGATGGCCTGGTACAACCAGCTAAGCGACCAAGGAACCAGCGAGAGCGCCGCCTCCACCCGGACAGCGAGTGTCGCCAAATCCCCCTCTCGTTGGCTGGCCCGCATCACCGCTGTGGCCGCGTCGGTGGCCCTGATTTTCGCCCTGGCTTGGTCAATGTCGCTCTCCAGTGGCGCTGAGGTCCCGGAAGATCTGGCCTATGAGGGGAGCTATGTGATAGTTAACGGCCAGAAAATCACCGATGTAAGTCTTATTTTCGACCAATTGAAATGGGCTGAGAGCTACGCTCAGTCGCTCTCCACTCACCACTCACCACTGCCCACTCCCTCCCCCCTCGACGACCTGCTCCAATCGGTCGACAACCCAGTTGCCCGCCAGCTAATTATCGAAACGCTCACCATGTAATCCCCCCACGAATATGAAAGCTGCAATAATATTTTCGCTCATCCTTCTCTCCCCGTCGCTTGCCATGGCCCAAGCCGCAATCGACCGCGAGATCGCCAAAGCCGAAAAGGATCCCTCGGTACAGGTGGTCTTTTCCGAGAAACGCGACCCTAGCACCAAGAAGGTCATCCAGGAAAGTCGTGTGGTAATCGCCTCTTCCAATGAATGGGAGAAACGCTTCCGCAAGGCTTTCAACGACGAGCGCCCCAACTCGGTGGAAGCCTCGGTGACCAACCAGGGTGTCTATTCGCTCATATTCAAGAACGGCGACCGGGAAGCCAGCTACTCGTTCGTCCCCTCCAACCCCGGTTGCGTTGTTTCGGTTTCAGCCAAGTCGAAATCGGATGTTACGCGGGCTCAAAAGGCCAATCAACAGGCTCAAAAAGCAGCGCTTGAAGCCAAAAAAGCGGCCCAAAAGGAGGCGAGAAAAGCCATAAAGGAAGCCCAGAAGGCCCAAAAGGAGGCACTCAAAGCCGCAAAGAAGGCCCAAGAGGAGGCCAATAAGGAGACAGCCCGTGAACTAAAGACCATCCAAGGCTCGTCGCTCTATGTCGGTACCGGGTCGTCAGGAATTCGGGCTATCCGCACTGACATGCCGCGGGTCGACCGTATCCCTGATGTAACCGCCAAACTGCGCCAACGCAACCCCGGCAGTACCATCCAGTACAACGATTGGGTAAAATACCGCACGGTCATGGGCACTGTAGTTGTCGCCCCTGGAGAGACAATCTTCATCCCCTCCAATCTGGCGCCTCGCTATTAGGTTTTTCTCCTTTTGAGAACACGTTATTCCCCCTTTCTCCCTTTCATATTCGAAAAATTTTTGTATCTTTGCCTGCGAGACTTAAACGCCTGGCGGGCAATTTCTTATAAATTATTACCCGTAAGGCGCATATTAACACATTAGTACCATTCTTATTCGTTTTACCATGCGCGCTAAACATCTTTTAACATTGGCTTCGCTCGCCCTGGCCCTCAACGCCGGGGCCTACACGGTGGTTGTGTCGACCACCGACGGCGAAACCGCCTATGCGCCGGCTTCCATTACCAACATTGTGCCTACTCCGGCAGGAGGGATGACCGTCAACTTCACCTCGGGTAGCCCTGCGGTGTTCGCCTCCGACAAATTCCTTACCATCACCTTCGACACCACCAGCGGCATCCAATCAGCTGTGGCCGAGAAGGCTCAGGCCATTAGATACGATGGCACCTCAGTGGTAGCCGATGGCGACATCCTGCTCTACTCCACCACGGGCCAGCTCGTGGCAACGGGTAGCCAAGCTATCTCCACATCCTCCCTCCCCAAGGGCGTGTACATCGCCCGCGCCGGGGAGCAAACCCTTAAAATATGTGTGAAATGAAGACGCGCGTACTGTTTACCACAGCGGCTGCTGCAGCGATAGTTACCGCGGCCGCCTTTGATATCGTGTGGATCAACACCTCCGACGGTGTTTCCCGCGGCCTTGCCATCGACAATGCCGAGAGCATCGCTTATAGCGGTGACAAAACCAACCTCGTTGTCACCGACAAAACATATACCTCCCACCAGCTTGCCGCCAGCGATGTCGACGACATCACCCTGGGCGAAAGCGACGGCACCGTCACGGTGAATTTCACCTCCGACGGCCCAAAGGTGGAGAATCCCTACGCCTTTGAAGGCCTTGACGTTACCATCGACGGTGGTCACGTCACCCTCAACTACTCGGGCGAGGAAAAACTCTCCTACTACGTCACCGGTTCGACCGACGACGGCCAGTTGAAGATGTACGGCGCCGCCCAATATACCCTCACGATCGAAAACGCCTCGATCACCAATCTCTCCGGCGCAGCCATCAACATCCAAAACAAGAAGAAGGGCTCCATCAAAATCAAGGGCACCAACAAATTGGAGGACGCCGCCGAATACGTCACCCCCGACGACGAGAAACAGAACGGCTGTTTCTTCTCCACCGGCACCGTCACCTTCAGCGGCTCGGGCACCATGACCGTGGCCGGCCACAACAAGCACGCTATCGCCTCCTCCAAGGAGATTAACCTCGACGGCGCCACGCTTATCGTCACCGAGGCAGCTTCCGACGGATTGCACGCCGACGGCATTACCATCACCAGCGGCTCCTATACCTCGTCGGGTACCACCGGCGACGGCATCGACGCCGACACGGGCATCCTCCAAATCGACGGTGGCACTATCGACGTCACCGTCACCGCCGACGACACCAAAGGCTTCAAAGCCGACGACATGATCAACGTCACCGCCGGCGACATCACCCTGAAATTGGGAGGCTTGCAGTCGAAAGGCTTCAAAACCAAGGCTTCCATGTCCATTACGGGAGGCACCATCACCGCTACCGCTACGGGTGGCGTGGTCGTTACCGACGGCGATCCATCCTACTGCACCGTGCTGAAATCGGATGTCGATTTCACCATGAGCGGCGGCACTATCAACATCACCCACTCGGGAATCGCCGGAAAGGGCATCTCGGTTGACGGCGACGCCACATTTACCGGCGGCACTGTCACCATCAAGACTACCGGCGCCGGTGGCACCTACCAGGACGCCAACGGCGATAACGACTCCTATTGCTCCACGTGCATCGCATGCGACGGCAACCTCAATATGCTCGGTGGCACATTCGACCTGTCGTCAACCGGCTCGGCTGGCAAGTGCGTGAAGGTCGACCTCGTGGCCACGCTCGGCAACGAGGATGGCACAGGCCCCGACGTCACCGCCAAAACCACCGGCGCGCAAGTGCTCGTGGGCTCCTCGAGCAGCGGCGGTGGTTGGGGAGGCTGGGGCCCTGGTGGCGGCGGTCAAGACAAGGACTATGCCAACCCCAAGATAATCAAGGCCACTGGCAACCTAACCCTTAACGGCGGCACCTACAACCTCACCGGCTCCACCGAAGGCGGCGAGGCCCTGGAGAGCAAGGCCACGCTCACCGTCAACGGCGGCACCGTCAAGATCAAAACCTATGACGACTGCATCAACGCCGCCACCCACATTCAGATTAACGGCGGCGACATCTGCTGCCAAGCCACCAACAACGACGCCATCGACTCCAACGGCACGTTGACCATCGCCGGTGGCCGCGTGATAGCTGTGGGTAAGGGCTCCCCGGAATGTGGATTTGACTGCGACAACAACCGCTTCACCATCACCGGCGGCCAGATTTGGGGTATCGGCGGCGACACCTCCACCCCCACATCCTCGGCTTGCACCCAGCGTTGCGTCGTTTACTCCCGCTCCAGCGCCTCGGCCAACACCCGCTACACCGTGAGCGACACCTCGGGCAACGTCGTGCTGTCGTTTGTGGCTCCGGCCTCGATTTCCGGCACCTGCAAGATGGTGATCTCATCCCCCTCGATCGCCTCGGGCACCAGCTACAAAATCTCCACCGGCGGCACCGTCTCGGGAGGCGACACCTTCGAGTACCTCACCGTGGGAGGCACCCTTACCTCCGGCACCCAAGCCACCACCTTCACCTCCTCCTCGATGGTGACCACCGTCGGCTCCTCCTCCGGCCGCCCCTAATCCCCCACCTCCCCGCGGTGGAACCGCGGGGCACCGTGGCCCAAAGCTTTCTCCCCTGCCACTGGCGTGGAAGCCAATAGCGGCTTTAATCAGGTGCCGCGCCACCGTGCCCCGCGGTTCCACCGCGGTGGTATATGAAACGACAATCCTAAAAGCCTTAAAGCTATGCCCCATGCTTCTTCCCCTTATGGCAATGCCTCCACAAGCCACAACCACAAGCGCCGAGCGCGGTGGCATGATTACTCAGCGCCAGGCACCTATATGATTACCATGGTGGTAGAGGGGCGCAAGCCGTGGCTTGGGCGCTTGGACACACGTCCCGAGCCCCATGTGGAACTTACCCCGCTCGGCCTCGCCATTCAAGAAACCGAGCTTGCCAAGATCCATCAAATCTACCCCATGATTCACCTTTGGCATCATTGCATGATGCCCGATCATCTCCATTTAATCTTCCATATCGACAGTCCTCTCCCCAAAGGCAAGCATCTGGGCCACGTGATAGCGGGTTTCAAAAGCGGTTGCACCCAGGCAGCTCGTTTGCTTTTGGGGGATGATAACATTTCGCTTTTCGAGAAGGGCTACAACGACAGGATTCTCCTCGATGATGGCCAGCTTGATCGCTGGAAACGCTATCTCGACGACAATCCACGCCGCCTCGCGCTAAAGCGCAGCCATCCCCGTCTATTCACCACCATGCATGGAATATCGGTAACTGGCCGTGAATGCCAGATTTTCGGCAATCAATTCCTGCTTGATATTCCCGACAAGGAGGCCGTGGTGGTTCATCGAGCTGATAGCGACCTCGATTTTGAGCGCAAACGCAGGGCATGGCTGGCCTGTGGCGAGCGCGGAGGGGTATTGGTAAGCGCTGCCATAGCGGAAAGGGAGAAGCAAGTGATGAGGGAGGCCATGGACCGTGGCTACTGCTTGATTTTGCTAAGGAACAACGGCTTCCCTGAGATTTACAAGCCAAGCGGAGAATCCTTCGACGCATGTGCCGAAGGGAGGCTTTTGCAAATAAGCCCCTGGGAGCATCGCCAAGAGAAGCGAGTGATAACGCGCGAGGAATGCCTTTTTCTCAACGGGATAGCTGAAAGGCTGGCCCGAGGGGAATAGGAAATTCTATATACCACCGCGGCAAACCGCGGGGCACCGTGGCTTGCTAAACCACCGCGGCAAACCGCGGGGCACCGTGGCTTGCTACTGGCAAAGTTACCACCATTCCATTCCCCCTCCAAGAAAAAGCCCCAAAAAATTTCCCAGCAAGCTCCATCGAGCCACGGTGCCCCGCGGTTCGCCGCGGTGGCCATTGGGGGCGCTGGCCTTGGACGGCCTTTCCCATCGAGCCACGGTGCCCCGCGGTTCGCCGCGGTGGCCATTGGGGGAGCCGGCCTTGGACGGCCATCCCAGCCTTTCCCATCGAGCCACGGTGCCCCGCGGTTCGCCGCGGTGGCCAGCAAGCCTCCATCGACCCGCGGCGGCCAGTAAGCTCCATCGAGCCACGGTGCCTTTCCCATCGAGCCACGGTGCCCCGCGGTTCGCCGCGGTGGCCAGCAAGCCTCCATCGACCCGCGGCGGCCAGTAAGCTCCATCGAGCCACGGTGCCTTTCCCATCGAGCCACGGTGCCCCGCGGTTCGCCGCGGTGGCCAGCAAGCTCCATCGACCCGCGGCGGCCAGCACGCCTCCATCGACCCGCGGCGCCTTTCCCATCCAGCCACGGTGCCCCGCGGTTCGCCGCGGTGGCCATTGGGGGAGCCTTCTAGGGGCGATGGCCGTCCAAGGGCTGGCGCAGCGGGGGTTATTCCTCGGGGAATTTGCGGTAGTATTCCTCCAGGAGGTTGCGGATGTTGAAATAGTAGCCGGCGGGCGTCTTGGGGTCACCGGGCTTCAGGCGAACGTAGTCGTAATGGGGTTGCACAAACTGCTGCGCGTCGGCCTTCTCCCCCATGAAGTTGATGATGTTGTACTCGTGCTCGGGGTTGATCACCACCCAGGCGTTCTCAGGGTCGAGGCCCGTGCCGGTCGACAGGATGGCCTCCAGCAGGTGGTTCATGCGGTACTGCCAGATGGCGGCGCGATTCACCTTCCCGCGCTTGCGCAGCGCGTAGATCAGGAAATTCAATTGCCGCAGGTCGAACGGGTTGTCATCCAACGACAATTCGGCGTATTTGATAATCGTGTCAAGCTCGGCGCGCGTGTGCTGGTCCTTGTAATATAGCGGCTCGATACGCTTGTAGAACTCGCTGTGGCGATACGGGTTGTAATCCTCTTGGAACACGTAGCCCAGGTACAGGCGACGGTAATCGGGGAGCTGCATGATGGTTTCGTTGGCCAGGTAGCGGTCCATCAGCTTGGGGTAATAATATTTCGACGCGGGGTCGGTGACCTCGCGGCGTATCTGGTCCATGTCGGGGCGCTCGACCTTGATCTCGCGCTTTGGAGCCGCCATTACCATCAAAGCGGCCCCCAAAAAACCTAATATACTAATTAAAACTTTCATTCAATTATCTCTTTAACCACAAAAGGACACGAAAGTGACACAAAAATTTTTTGTGTTTCTTTTGTGTCTTTTTGTGGTCAAAAACTCCATTTCGTGGTTCATGTCCTTTGCGTGGCTTATGGGGCGTAGATTGCGAGGATGTCGAAGAGGGCGAGGCCCACCATCGACAGCGCCACCACGGCTGGCAGGCCCACGCCGCAGAGCAGCTGCGTCCAGCCGCGGGAGAACAGCGGCAGGTCGCGCCCGCGCGGGGTGTTGGTGTAGGCCATTGCGCCCATCACGGCGCCCACGACGGCACCGATGATGATTCCCGGCGAGGAGATAAGCATGCCCACGACCATGCCGCAGAGCGTGCCTAGGCCGATGTAGCCGCGGCCGCGCGTACCGCGCGACAGGAATCGTGGCAACATCATCCACAAGCCGAGCACGATCAACGTTGCGCAGCCCCAGAATATCATGGTGTCGGCCTGCAGGTCGACGTATCCGCTCCATTTCAGGAGCCACAAGCCCAAGTAGGCGGCCAATGAGGCCGGCAGCACGGGCTTGAACACCAGGGCGATAGCCCCGGCCAACAGTATCGACGCGAATATAAGCCAGATGGTGATCATCGTCTTCTCTCGATTAATGATTTTACAAATTTAATGAATTTCGGCCGCCCAAGGTTTACCCCAGCCCTATATTTTACATTTTTTATACCATGGAAACGGGGGATTGACCACAAAAAGACATAAAAGGGACACAAAAAGCCTGATATAGCGCAGCCTTTTCATTAGCAAGCCACGGTGCCCCGCGGTTCGCCGCGGCGCCCTCGGGCTGCCGCGCACGCCCATAAAGGAAGCCCCGCCGGCAGCTGCCAGCGGGGCTTGTATCGAATAAGGTATTTAGCTAAATGCTAAATGCTAAACGCTAAATGCTTTTAGAAAAGGATCTTGGAGGCCTTGCCACCTGCCACGCGGATGTAAACCTGGCCGTTGGCGGGCTGTGCTACCTGTACGCCCTGGAGGTTGTAGTAGATAGCGTCGGCTGCGTTGTCAACGTTGATGCCCTCAACGCCGCTTGCGCCAGCGGTGATGGTAACGGTCATGTTGGCCCAATCAACGGTGAACTTAACCTCGCTGTTCTCGAAGTCGGTAGCGAAGTTGGAGATATTCCAAGCGTTGGTGTTCTTAGCGAAGGTCGATGAGCCGTCCTTAGCGATAGCCTCGCCGTCGGTAGCTGCGCCGTAGCGGTTGGCGTTCAAGCCAGTCTCGCCGTCCCAGTCATCAGCGTTCGAGCCGAGAGCGGTAGCGATGCCAAACCAGCTGCCAGCCATGGTAACGGTGCCTTCGAATGTGGAGCCGTCCTTGGTGAGCTCAACGCCGTTGTTGGCTGCCCAACCGGTGTTGCCGTTAACGTTACCGATGATGTAAACATGGTCGGGAGCCTCAACTGCGCCTCCCCATGAAGCACGTACGGTGTTGGTGTCGATAGCGTAGGTGAAGGTAACGGTCTTGCCGTTAGCGTCGTCGGGGAGGAGCAGGTTGTCGTCGGAGCTGCCAGCAACGAGGGTGTTGGAATATACGCCGTTGCTCAGGGTAGCGGTGGTGCCATTGCCGTTGCCAAGCCACTGGCCGTTGTAGAACACCTTGAAGCCTTCGCCCTGGTCCGAAACTGCGTTCTGGTAGTTCTCAACCACGATGTCGCAGGTGGTGGTAGTGGTGGTGCCGGTGTTGGCGGTGGTGTTCCAAGAGTTGAATGCGCCCACGATAGCCACGGTGTAGGTAGTGGGGCCGGTGGAGGTCCATTCAGCCTTGAGGGCTTTCTCCTGGAGGTCCCAAGTGAAGGTAACGTCGTTGCCGTTGGCGCTTGCATCGAGGAGCATGTTGCCGCCGTCGAGGTCACCGATCACGTTCCAGTCGCCGTTGGTCATGGTAACGCCGTTGCCGCGCCAGTTGTCCTTGTTGATGACGGCCTTGAAGGTGCCACCGGTCCAAGCAACTGTTACGCTCTGGTAGCGGTCGTCGGTAACCTCCGAGGTGCAGTAGGTGTCGGGGCTCCAACCGATGTTGTCGCCGCAGATCGAGAAGTAGTGGGTGGTGGAAGCTGTACCCTCAGCCTTGATTTTCTTATTAGCCCAGTCGATGGTGATGGCCACGGTGGTACCCTCTTGGAAAGAGTCAACGTAGATGTTCTTGTCAACCTGAGCGGTGAGGTCTACCCAAGTGCCGTCCAGAGGAATAGAGGCAGCGGTCGACCAGGTGTTGGCGTTGAAGTCGTTCCATTCGCCCTTAGCGGTGGAGAGCTTGAAGTAGGAGATTTTCTCAAGGGTGTAGTGGTACAGGCCCTCGGAATCGGCGGTAAGAACGGTGGGATTGTCAGCGCTCCAGGAGTCGCCGCTACCGGTAGCGTAGAGCTCAACGGAAGGAGCGTCCTGCGAAGGAACGGTGAAGGTGAACTTGGCGGATTCGCCGAGCTGGCGGTACATGTAGATGTCAACCGAGTTGTTGGCAGTCTTGACTGCGCGCAGCGAGATATAAGCCGAAGAGCTTACAGTGCCGTCGCCATTCCAATATTGGGCCACGAGATTGCCGTCCTCGTCCTGAATAACGAAGTAGCTCTCATAGTTGGCTGCTTTCTTGGCGCCCATTACGTAGTAGGTCTTGCCGTAGAGCTGGAAGGTGTCGAAACCATAGTTGGAGATGCCGCCGGCTCTTGCAGGTGTAGTGTAACTATCATCTTCGCCAGTAGGACTCATCCATAAAGAGGAGACATTGTAGTTGAAAGCTACAACAGCACCGAAGTAGTCACTTGCTTCAAGTTGCTCCTCAACGGTAAAATAATAAGGCACAACCACTCCAGTAGTAGTCATGTTACCAGGCATAGTCACCGAGCATCCCTCATCGCTTATTTCGCTATCGGCAATATATGCGGTGTAGCAATAAGGATGTGCGGGAGTTGCAGCACCTGCAGCAATGCACAAGAAACCTCCGTCCTCAGAGGTGAAGTCACCAATAGCGCGACCCATGGCGTCTGATCGGGGTACCTTATAGCCATTAGGAAGAGTCACGGGCAATTGTGTTAATCCAGCGGCGTTATCTTTAGGAATGAGATAGAGATTGCTGACGGTGTTAGGCCAGCCATCATAGAAGATAACGTTACCAGCCTCATCTACTGTCAAACCAGTGGACATGCCGTTGATAGCGTCGGCTACATCACCGGTCAGCTCGTATTTCAACGAAATTCCGCTCTCGTTGATAGCATAGATTTTCTTGGCACCCTTGTTGGCAACAAGGATTTCTTTAGATGTAGGATCGGCGTTGGCGAAACGGCAATCGTTTGTGGCTGCGCCGGTGGCTGTGGTGAAGGCGCTCCAGTCGTGAGCCCACACCTGGGTGAAAGTGGTGCCTTCCTCGGCGGCATCAAGAACGGTGCATTCGCCGATGGTAGCAGCCCATGCGTTACCGGCCATAAGGGTGGCTGCGGCAAGCATTGCATTGCGTAATTGTTTTTTCATGTTACGGTTTATTTGGTTAAACAAGTTAGTTGGTTGCTTAAGTGTTGAATGGAGGGTCAAATTGGTTCCTATCTATTCATTCATGGCAGGTATACGAAATACCGCCGTAAAGTTACACCCTTTTTGCGATTACACAAAGAATTTCACACTTTTTAAGAACCACCGAAGGGCATGGACCACAAAAAGACACGAAAGGGCACAAAAACACGATGGCTGAAGGCACGATACACCATGAATCGAGTGCACGAATACACGAATACACGAATACACGACAGCGCGGCCACACGAATACTCGAGGCACGATTGCTCCACCCGGGCTTTTGTGTCCCTTTTGTGTCCTTTTTGAGGTTAATGGCCCCTTTTGTGGCTGCGGTCGTTGCGGATCTTGATGACCAGGACGATGAGCGATGAGACGGAGGTAATAGCGTTGGTGACCCAAAGGGGTATGTTGCCCAGGATCAAACCCTGGGTGAAGAAGCCGATCGAGCCCACGAGCATCATCAGGAAACCCGTCATAGAGATCCCGTCGGTGTTGCCCGTGCGCATGGTGTATATGGCTTGGGGAAGGTATCCCAAGATCATAGCCACAGAGGCTATTGTACCGATTATATTAGCAGCATCCATAATATTATAATGTATTACACTACCAAATTGTTGATTGTTTCTGAATTTTTAAAGGAGGGAAGGAATAAGCGAATGCACGAGCGAACGAATGCACGAGTGCACGACAGGCGTTGACCCCGCCAGTTTTCCTGTTTTCGTCATGCGTTACCCAAAACGGGGGTCTGCTCTACCCAGTTCT
>CAZLSW010000009.1:0-47020 GCA_964562375.1 uncultured Muribaculaceae bacterium
TAGGCCGCGTTGGGGACTTTCACCCGTTAGATTATGCCCATGTCGGGCGAACAAGAAAGGAGGCAAGTCGCTTTCAGTGAGCAACCTGCCTCCTAACTTGCTTGTTATGTGGGTCTATGCCTCATTATTCGATGGCTGCCTGGGCCGCGGCGACGCGGGCGATGGGGACGCGGAAGGGGGAGCAGCTCACGTAGTTCATGCCGAGCTTGGCGCAGAACTTAACGGAGGAGGGCTCGCCGCCGTGCTCGCCACAGATGCCCACTTTCAATTCGGGCTTGGTGGCGCGGCCTTTCTCAACGCCCATCTTGACCAATTGGCCTACGCCTTCTTGGTCGAGAACCTCGAAGGGATCTTGCTTGATCACGCCGTGCTCCTTGTAGAATTTCAGGAACTTGGGAGCGTCGTCACGGGAGAAGCCGAAGGTCATCTGGGTCAAGTCGTTGGTGCCGAACGAGAAGAAGTCGGCCACCTCGGCGATTTGGTTGGCAACGAGGGCGGCGCGGGGTACCTCGATCATGGTGCCTACCTTGTAGGGGATCGATCGGCCTTGCTCCTCGAATACCTTGGCGGCGGTGATGTTGATCACGTCGGCCTGGTTTTGGATTTCCTTGAGGGAGCCTACCAGCGGGATCATGATCTCGGGGTGAACGTCGATGCCGCGAGCCTTGACGGCGAGGGCGGCTTCGATGATGGCGCGCGTCTGCATCTCGGTGATCTCGGGATAGGTGATGCCGAGACGGCAACCGCGGTGACCGAGCATGGGGTTGAATTCCTCGAGGGAGTCAACCTTTGCCTTAACCTCCTCCAGGGTGAGGCCCATCTCAGAGGCGAGCTCTTTCTGGGTAGCGGTCTGATGGGGTACGAACTCGTGCAATGGGGGATCAAGCAAGCGGATGGTTACGCCGTATCCGTCCATGGCCTCGAAGATGCCCTCAAAGTCGCCGCGCTGCATGGGGAGGAGCTTGGCGAGGGCGTGCTTGCGGCCTTCAACGTCGCTGGCGAGGATCATCTCGCGCACGGCCTTGATGCGGTCGCCCTCGAAGAACATGTGCTCGGTGCGGCACAGGCCGATGCCTTGTGCGCCGAAGTGACGTGCTTGCTTGGCGTCGCGGGGGGTGTCGGCGTTTGTGCGGACGAGGGTCTTGGTGTACTTGTCGGCGAGGTTCATGATAGCGCCGAAGTCGCCGTCGAGCTCGGGCTCGGTGGTGGGTACTTGGCCGTCGTAAACGTCACCGGTTGAACCGTTGAGTGAGATCCAGTCGCCTTCTTTGTAGGTCTTGCCGCCCATGGTGACGGTTTTGGCCTTGTAGTCGACTTGGATTTCGCCGGCGCCCGAAACGCAGCATTTGCCCATGCCACGAGCCACCACGGCTGCGTGAGAGGTCATGCCGCCACGCATCGTGAGGATGCCCTGTGCCACGGCCATACCGCGAAGGTCCTCGGGAGAGGTTTCGATACGCACGAGCACGACTTTCTTTTTCTTCTCGGCCCAAGCCTCAGCCTCGTCGGCTGAGAACACGATTTGGCCTGTGGCTGCACCCGGGGATGCGGGGAGGCCCTTGGCAACGATGGTGGCGCGCTTGAGGGCGCTCTTGTCGAATACGGGGTGGAGGAGCTCATCGAGTTTCTGGGGCTCCATGCGCAGCAGGGCGGTCTTCTCGTCGATTTGCCCGGCGCGGAGCAGGTCCATAGCGATCTTCACCATGGCTGCGCCGGTGCGCTTGCCGTTACGTGTTTGGAGCATCCAGAGCTTGCCGTCCTGGATGGTGAATTCCATATCCTGCATGTCGCGGTAGTAGTCCTCCAATTTGTGACCGATACCGATGAGCTGAGCGGCGCAGTCGGGCATCGACTCCTCGAGCGAGGGATACTTGGCGGCGCGCTCCTCCTCGGAGATGCCTTGGAGGGCTGCCCAGCGGCGCGAGCCTTCGATGGTGATTTGCTGGGGGGTGCGGATGCCGGCAACGACGTCCTCACCCTGGGCGTTGATGAGGTACTCACCGTTGAAGATGTTCTCGCCAGTGGCGGCGTCACGGGTGAATGCCACGCCGGTAGCGGAGTTGTTGCCCATGTTGCCGTACACCATGGCTTGCACGTTGACGGCGGTGCCCCATTCCTCGGGGATCTGGTTCATTCGGCGGTAGATGATGGCGCGCTCGTTCATCCATGAGTCGAACACGGCGCAGATGCCACCCCAGAGTTGTTCCCAAGCGGAGTCGGGGAAGTCTTTTCCGGTGTAGTCCTTAACGGCGGCCTTGAAAAGGGTGACGAGGCGTTTGAGGTCGTCAACGTCGAGCTCGGTGTCGAGCTTCACGCCCTTTTCCTCTTTCACCTTGTCCATGATCTCCTCGAAGGGGTCGATGTCGGCTTTCGATTTGGGCTTCATACCGAGCACCACGTCGCCGTACATCTGCACGAAGCGGCGGTAGCTGTCCCAAGCGAAGCGAGGGTTGCCGCTCTTCTCAGCGAGGGATTGGACGGTAGCGTCGTTCATGCCGAGGTTGAGCACGGTATCCATCATACCGGGCATTGAGGCGCGAGCGCCCGAGCGCACGGAAACGAGAAGTGGATTGGAGGGGTCGTTGAATTTTTTGCCGGTGAGGCTTTCGACGTGAGCGATAGCGGCCTCGACGTCCTTTTGGATACGTTTAACCACTTCGTCCTTGCCCCATTGGGTGTATTCGTTGCACACCTCGGTGGTAATTGTGAAGCCAGGAGGTACAGGCATTCCCAGGAGATTCATCTCGGCAAGGTTGGCACCCTTGCCGCCGAGAAGGTTTCTCATCTCGGCATTACCTTTGGCCTTTCCATCGCCGAATGTATAAACTCTCTTCATTGGTGATTTGGTTATTTAATGAGTTATATAAGGATATGTAAAAATTCGTTAACAGGCGTTTGTCACTAACGCAACCGCAAATTTACTCATTTCGGTTGAAACTGCATTCAAATAAACCATATTTTTTGTTGATTTTCGCGAAAATTGTTGAAAATTGTAAAAACACCTGCTATTTATTAGGCATTACGACTATATTTTTCTTGAAGTTTACATCGGAAAAACGTAACTTTGCTTTCTCATTATTAAAAATTAAGTTTCGACTATGGAAAAAGTAATTGTCAAATGTCACGGCACGCAAGCCGTCAAAGGAAAGTTTTATTACACGGTAAAATATAACGGGGAGGAGGAATTGGTGGAGCTTTTGCCCACGCAGTCGAAAACGAAGCATCCCAAGGAGCTTACGTGCCTGGTGTCGATTGACGGTGGCCGCGTGAAATTGGTGCAGGACCGCGAGTGGATTATGGGCAATCATTACCAGCCTGGCAGGGAATACGATTTCAATGTGAGAGGCGAGGTGCAACAGGGGCACAAGGTGATTGACCAATTCGGCTATGCGCATATATGGAATCATCCGCAGTCGTTGCATATCAAATCGGGCGACGCTATCAAGTTGAAAGTGAAGGCATTGAACGGGATTAATCTGGAGTTTGAGGAGTATGTAACCCCGGAAAAGGGCGGTGGAGCAGATTTTGTGGAATTATCCTCATTAATTTCCAACACATTTCCCGAAGACGTACGCGAGGAATTAGAGTCGCTTTGCGGGCAATTACTTGATAATCCCGTATTTGAGCCAGCGCGCGTGGCTTATGACAATCAGGAGAAGCATTGGCCACTGGAATTTTTGGTGAGGCTCAACATTTATCTTGGGAGCTCGGAGGCGGAGGACGATAGCCGCTACGCCACGTTGTTCCGGTCGCTTTCGTTCCACTTGCTTGAGCAGTCGGTGATTCTCAAGCGATTGTCATCGGATGAGCGACGGCAATGGATCGACACCCTCACACCCATCGCCCAAAACGCCGAGGACTATTGGCAAGCCTCGGAGATCAACGCCAAGGGACAGGGTGAGGAATATATGAACCAGGTGTTGGACAACTTGCGCACCTCGGAGTATCTTTACCAGCCTGAGCGAAAGTTTCGCGTGATGCTCTACCTGTTCCGCATGCGTTTCGACCTGATGGCCAAGATGCTTGACAGCGTGTGTGACATCCTCGTGGCGGGCAACAAAAACAACTGGAAAAACGAGCCGTTCCGCGGGGGCTTCGTGAAGATGCTGGAGATCTTTATATCCACTTACCGCGTCACGGCAATCCGTAACCGCGGAGTAAAGCTCATCCATCAGTTGATCAAGGCGATAGCAATTCAACTGTTGCTCTCCAACGATAGCGACACCATCGATCGTCGCCTTAACCGGGCCACCTATTACCGATTGCTGGCCTACATCGACCGTTACGCCTCGGACAAACTGCTTCACGACGCCTTGATGTGCCTGCTCACCCCCTATAACGAGACGCTGGAATACGGCTGGGCCGACGTTCAAAACCTCAACTCGCTTTATCTACAGGCCGCTTATCGTCGACGCCCCGACGCCTCCCCCGATTTCCAGCCATGGGAATTCAAGAGCGATAACGGCGTGCTGTGGCTCGACAATAACGGTGTAACCATCGCTTCAGAAAATGGTGGCAACGAGGTGAAAGTAAGCGATATATGTGATTGGGAGCGATTAACAGTGCGCTTAGGGACATCCAAGCCTAAGAAGAGCAAAGGCACCACGTTGGAAAGCCTGTCGGGCTTCTGGGACGCCATAATCGAGGGGATGTCAGAGAAGCCTCGCGTCATGCCAGCGCAGGAGGAAAAAGAGCCTACGATTCCCGAGCCGGGGGCTTACACCTTTGTGGAGGCAATCTCGGAAGACGCCGAGAACACATGCTTCAAGTGCCGTATTAGCGATAAGCGATACAAGGGGGAGGGCATCCTGGAGAAGAACGAGATAGTAAGTTACCTGAAAGGTGGCCGCGACAACCTGCTGCAAACCAAGGATAAATTCGGACGTCCGCTCAAACTTCCCGTGAGGGTTATGGGTGATCCCGATGCCGACGGCCAACTCCGTTTCTCCATGGTGGAGGATGTGCTGGAATGGGAAAACAAAACCCAGAAAGCCGGTGCCACTGTGGAGGTGCGCATCAACGACACCAATGGCATCATCCCTTATGGCAAAAACGGATACCAACGCGGATACGTGGGAATCACTTTTGAGGGCGTACCCGCCTTTGTAAGGGAGGAGGACGGGAAATATCCTCAAAAAGGCGACGTGATCACGGCTTGTATCGAGGAGTTGCGCCCCTCGGGCCAGGTAACATGCGAGTATATCGGGAAATCCAACGCTTGGTTTACGGCCCATGACGCTTTGGGCAACCTCTTGCGCGCGGTAAGCCGATATTATGCCGAAGATGAGGATGAAAGCGAAGAGGAGCTCCCACAAGCCGCGGTAGAGCGTAAAGCCGTCACCGAGGATATGATGCTCGAAATTGTGGGTATACTCGACCGCTATGCGGTAATCCACTCCGATAAACGCATGGCTTTCAGCGCCCTTGCCGTAGCCCGTATCATCAGCCGGCTGGTAGGTTCCAAGGAAGGCGATGAGTATTATAATCGTCGCTGCCGCCTGTTGATAGATTTCGAGAAATACGAGCAAAGCGGAATCATCGACGAGCACACCCTCCAAGCCTTGGCCCAGGACATGACCTCGGAGGCCTTCAAGAACGATTACCTGGTCAACGAGGCCTTTTCCAAGTTTCAGATTCTCGAGGCCATGGGCAAGCGCCACAACGTGGAGAAGCTAAGGGAAATCAGCGGCTCCGACCATCGCCCCAACATCCGCAACGCGGCCAATCTCGCCATCGCCTATATCCTCTCCTGGGGCCAGAACATTCCCGAGATCGACACACGCCTGCGCGAACGTATATATCAGCTGCTCGAGCTCAACATCACTATCTCGGACGACAGCGATTACGGGGCCCTAGAAACCCAAACCAAGGAGTACAAGACCTCGGTGGTTTACCCTGGCAATTCCATGCTACCGGCCAAGGATGTGCAAGGAGCCGTGATCATGCAGGTGGTCGACTCCATGCTCAACTCCGACGACGGTGGCACAATCTACTTCGGTGTCGACGACAATGGCATGGCCGTGGGCCTGGACAACGACTTGAAATATCTCGAGTTGACCCGTGACGGATACGACCGTTACATTCGCGGGTGGATTTACCGCGAGCTCGGGCAGGTGGCCAACTCGCTATGCAACGGCTCATGGGAATCGACACGCGGCTGCGATGTATACCGCCTTGACATCAAGCCAGCGCCCGAGCTTATCCCCTTCCGCGGCGACTTCTGGCAACGACAAGGCTCGGAAAAACATGTGCTCACCAAGGAGGATCTCCCCACTATCCGTCAACTTCACGCCCAGGCTATGGCGAAAAAATAATCTGGTACTTCAACATCATGAACACCTCCAACAACAACCCGATAGAATCCCGATTCCCGTTTCTCCCCGACTGGGACGGAGAAATCACATTGGAATACTCAGCGGAGATCAACTTCGCGATGGTGCACAACTACCAATCGCCCATGGCTCGCTGCATAATCCACAACAATGGCGACAGGGCCTGGACCGACGTGACCGTGTCCATCGAGAGCGAATCGCTCAAGCCAGTAGTCCACCGTATCCAATCGGTGTCGCCACACACCAGTGTAGACATCACCAAAGATATTCTGCTCATTCCCGATGCCGACGAGATGATGAGGCTTACAGAGCCCAAACTCACATCTTTCAGTATTCGCGTCACTGTAGGCGAGACCGAGGCCTTCAAGATGGAGAATCCGGTGAGGCTGATGGCCTATGACCAATGGCTTGGCGCGTCGAAACACCCCGAGATGTTGGCTGCTTTCGTCATGCCCAATCATCCGTTGATCTCGCGGGTGTTGGCGGCCGCGTCGCGCTTTATGGAGGAGTGGACCGGCTCCAGCGCACTCGACGAATATCAGAGCGGCGACCCCAACCGTGCCCGCTTGCAAGTGGCCGCGATTTACGAGGCGCTTCGCTCCGAGGGACTTATCTATGTTTCGGCAAAGGCCAGCTTTGAGGAATCGGGGCAATGCATCCGCACAGTCGACCGAGTGCTTACCGATAAGCTGGGAACTTGCATTGACCTCAGCGTTCTCTTTGCCTCGTGCCTGGAAGCGATTGGTATTCAGCCGATTTTGGCACTATTGAAGGGGCACGCTTTTGTGGGAGCTTGGCTTGCCCCACATATCGGTGAGATGATTGGCGACGACGCCGATTACCTTCTCAAAAATCTAGCCGACGGGATAAGCGAACTGGTGGTTGTCGAAACCACGTTGCTCACCTCCTCGGGTTCGCCCGATTTCGAGCAGGCAGTGGAGCAGGCTGTCACCAAGCTGAAGCGACCCGATAGCCTCAATTGTTACATCAACGTGGCCGAATGCCGTTTCAAGGGCATACGTCCCCTACCGATGCGAGTAATGAAGGACGACCAATGGGTGGTGGTCAACGATACCGAAGGGCGTGACAATGCCACCACCAAGATGCGACGCGTCGACCGTTACGACCTCTCGGCTTACGACGCCGAGGGAGCGTCGATCAGCAAGTTCACCGTGTGGGAGCGCAAACTGCTCGATTTCTCGCTGCACAACAATCTGCTGAACATGAAGCTCGGCAAGCGCATCATCCCCATTGTGTCGTTCAATATCGATGCCTTGGAGGACGAGCTGCAAGCCGGCAAGCGATTCCGAGTGATGCCCTTCCCGTTGCCCACGGCCACCGAGGCTCCAGGCAAAATATACGACTCCTCGCTGTACCCTGCTTTGGAGGAGCCTGTAACGCAGCAACTTTCCAATGGCGTTATCTATTCGTTTCACACCGAGGAGGCGCTCAAGGACGCCCTGAAATATGTGTACCGTAAATCGCGCACGTCGCTCGAGGAAAATGGCGCCAACTGCCTGTACCTGGCCTTGGGAGCGCTGAAGTGGTACGAAACCGAGCATAGCAGCAACCCGCGCTACGCCCCTATCCTGCTTCTTCCTATCGAGATTATCCGGGGCACGCGGGGCTCGGGCTACACCATAAGGATGCGCGATGAGGAGATTGCTCTCAACATCACCCTCACCGAGATGCTCAAGCAGCAACACGACATCGACTTGTCGTGCTTGAACACACTCCCCACCGACCACTCGGGCGTCGACGTCAAGAAGATTTTCGCTATAATCCGCGACAAAATACTCAACAAGCGAGGATGGAACGTGATCGACGAGACGATGATCGGCTTGTTCTCGTTCTCGAAATTCGTGATGTGGCACGACATCCACACCAACGCCCCCCTGCTGATGGAGAATCCCATCATATCGAGCCTTGTGGAAGGGCGCCTTAAGATTGACCTGGTCAATTCCTCGACCGACGCGCGGGAGGCCGATCTTTCTTGCCGCCCCGAGGAGTTCACCCTCCCCATCGACGTTGACTCATCTCAGCTCGAGGCGATTATCGACTCGGGCAAAGGACATAGCTTCATCCTCCACGGGCCTCCCGGAACGGGCAAGTCGCAGACAATCACCAACATGATCGCCAACGCGCTGTATCAGGGGAAACGGGTGTTGTTTGTGGCCGAGAAGATGGCGGCGCTGTCGGTTGTACAATCGCGTTTGGAGAAAATCGGCCTGGCGCCATTTTGCCTGGAATTACATTCCAACAAAGTCACAAAGCAACATTTTCTCGAGCAGATGGACATGGCGCTCAATGTAGTGCACACCAATCCCTCCAGCGTTTACAAGCAAGAGGCCGACGCTCTATATCAAAAACGCTGCCAACTGATGAGCTACGTCGAGGGAATGCATCGCCGCTTGCCCCAGGTGGAATATTCGCTGCACGATTGCATCGCGAGATACAACGCGATTGACGGCGATGAGATAGAGGTGGAGGTCGACTATTTTAAGGGTCTATCCATGCGCCAAATAGAGCGCTTGAGCGAAAAGATCGAGCGCCTCGACACGATTTTCCAAATCACTGGAAATCCATCGGATGGTGAGTACCGCGGGCTTCATATGCGCGACGGCTCGGTGGAAGCTGAGCGGTCGGTGAAAAAGCACATCTCAGCGGCCAAGCGCAAGCTTGACAAAATCGACAACAACCAGCTCCTGCGCCTATTGGAGGACATCCCGGCTCTGCTCGAGCTCGAGACAGCCAACAACTCGGCGCTCGCCCTCGACGAGATCCATCGCGACCTGCTGGGGCGTTACGGTCAAGGGATATTCTCCACCGATCTAGGCGCCATGAGCCGCGAGTGGCGAATGCACGGCGACCGATGGTTCCTCCCCCGTTATTTTGGTCGACGGTCGATGCTTAAACGTTACGCCATGACCGCCGCTGACGTGGAATATCTAATCGAGGCTAACGAGCAGATCAACTCCCACCAAGCCACATTGTATCCTCACAGCGCCCAGCTCGACGATATATTTGGGAAGGACCGTCGCAAGACAAAGGCCGATATCACCAACTGTCTGGAACTGAAGCAAGTGCTGGAACTGCTTGACCAAGTGGCAACGGTGGAGGTCGACTCAGTGCAATTGCCCGAGGCGTTTAACCGATGGGACGCCGGCAGCTCCGACATGCGGTCGTGGTACCTGTGGTGCAAGGAGCGCGACGAGCTTGCCGCCCTGCATCTTCAACCGGTCATCGACTATATTATCACCGGCAAGCATTCGGGACTGGAGGCATCCAAGGCGTTCCAAAAAGGGCTGTATCGAGCTTTGGCAGTGGAGATTATCAATTCCAACGAGGAATTGCGTTTCTTCAACGGATTGCTGTTCGACCAGGTGATTGAGGAGTATCGCCACCTCACCTCGCGCTTCCAGCAACTAAGCATGCGTGAGCTATACATGCGACTGGCATCGCGTATCCCCTCGATGGCGATGGAGGCGCTTGAAAACTCGGAGGTGGGTATACTCAAGCGCAATATCCGCAACAACGGCCGTGGCAACTCCATCCGCCGCATTATCGACCAGATACCGACGTTGTTGCCCAAGCTGTGTCCATGCATGTTGATGAGCCCGCTCTCAGTGGCACAGTATCTCGACATCAATAACGATAAAGTCGACTTGGTGATTTTCGACGAGGCGTCGCAAATGCCTACCTCCGAGGCTATTGGCGCGATTGCCCGCGGCAAAGCTTTAATAGTAGTGGGCGATCCCAAGCAGATGCCGCCCACGAGTTTCTTCACGGCTTCTTCGGTGAGCGAGGACGAAGCCTCAATCGACGATATGGAAAGTATATTGGACGACTGCCTGGCCATGTCAATACCCTCGCGCTACCTCACGTGGCACTATCGCAGCAAGCACGAGAGCCTTATCGCTTTCAGCAATTCCCAATATTACGGGGGCAAGCTGCTCACCTTCCCCTCGGTTGACGACCAAGCCCGCAAGGTGTCGCTACGGGTCATCGAGGGGGTATACCAGCGTAGTGGTGCCCGAGTCAACCTCCCGGAGGCGCAAGCCGTGGTAGCTGAGGTGTTGCGTCGCCTGGCCGATCCCATGCTGTCTAAGCGCAGCATCGGCATTGTATCGTTCAGCAAAGTTCAACAGGACAAAATCGAGGACCTGCTCACCGACGAGCTTGCCCACCGTCCCGAGCTCGAAACGCTCGCTTACGACTCCCCTGAGCCTATTTTTATCAAGAACTTGGAGAACGTACAGGGCGACGAGCGCGACGTAATCCTGTTCTCGGTGGGTTACGGCCCCGACAAAAACGGCAAAGTGTCGATGAATTTCGGACCCCTGAACAAGGTGGGAGGCGAGCGGCGATTGAATGTAGCGGTGTCGCGTGCGCGCTACGAGATGATAGTATTCTCATCGATGCGGGCCTCGCAAATCGACATCAGCCGCTCCAATTCTTTGGGAGTTGAAGGGCTGAAGAAGTTTCTGGAATTCGCCGAGAGCGGCCAGACGTCGATTTTGGCCGATAACGTCGTGTCGGCGACGAGCGATAGCGTGGCGGTAAGGATTGCCCAAGAGCTGGAAAAAAGAGGCTATCTCACACGCCTTGGAGTGGGACGCTCCCAGTTCAAGGTGGATATCGCCATTGTGGATCCTGAGCATCCCGAAAGGTATCTCCTGGGCATCATGCTCGACGGCGATTCTTACTATTCAACCAAGACGATGCGCGACCGCGAAATAGTGCAACCCACTGTACTTAAGCTTCTTAAATGGAGGGTGATGAGGGTGTGGACTCTGGAATGGTTTGAACGTCCACAAGTGGTAATTGACTCTATTATCAATGAGTTGAGCCAGCCCCAGCCAGAAGAGGAGACTGAAGATGAGAGCAAGGACACAAAATTTGTAATGGAGGACGAGCTGAAATCGTCAACCGCAGTGCCTGCCACACCATCGACAATCAAAGGGTACACCCGAGCCAAGATACTTGACCCTGGCGTACATCTTACCGGGCCCGAGGATTTGTCGCGCTTCGCGGGACAAGTAATGGGCCATCTTCGTCAACTTATAGATGTGGAGCAACCTATCACCAGCTCACTTCTTTACAAGCGTATTGTGAAGATTTGGGGGTTGTCGCGTGTTTCTCCCCGAGTTCAATTGCTAGTAGACAATCTGCTGAACACTAGTGGATTGTACAGTGTGAAAGAAGATGGTCATGGCCGCGTGTGGTGGAGCGACCAAGAAAAAGCCACACAATTCGAGGGGTTCCGTGGCGGTGGTGTTCGCGATATCATGGATATCCCCATGCTGGAGGTTAAAAACGCCATGAAATTTGTGGTGGACCAGCAAGTGGCTCTTGATCGCGACGACTTGAAACGCCTTACATCCAGTCAATTAGGGTTCACCCGCAAGGGAGCCACTATCGACACGGTGACCGACGCGGCTGTTGACGATTTGGAAAAGGAGGGTTATGTCACCGTTGTGGGGACAAAGGTGAGCAAACTCTTATAAAGAGCCTTGGAGATTAGTCGCGGCGCACAAGTGTCGCGACATTCTCCACGTGTTGCGTGTGGGGGAACATGTCGACCGGTTGCACGTTCACGACCCGATATTTGCAGTCGAGTAACGCCAGGTCGCGAGCCTGCGTAGCTGGATTACAGCTCACATAGACAATGCGTCGCGGCTCAGCCTCCAAAATCACGTCCACCACATCTTGGTGCATGCCAGCGCGAGGGGGATCCACGATCATAACGTCGGGACGACCGTGCTCGGCGATGAACTCGCTTGACAGCGCATCCTTCATGTCGCCAGCGTAAAACTCGGTGTTGTTCAAGCCGTTAACCTCGGCGTTGATTTTAGCGTCGGCGATTGCTTCGGGGACGTATTCAATGCCTATTACGTGGCGACAGTAACGAGCGACGAAGTTGGCGATGGTACCGGTGCCGGTGTAGAGGTCGTAAACCAGCTCGTCGCCTTGGAGGTTGGCTTGCTCGCGGGCCACTTGATAAAGGCGGTAGGCTTGACGAGAGTTGGTTTGGTAAAATGATTTGGGGCCGATGCGGAAACGTAATCCCTCCATCTCCTCCTCGATCCATTCGCGACCCGAGTGGAGAAGGATTTCTTGATCGGCGATGGAATCGTTGACCTTGAGGTTGACGACATAAAGCAACGAGGTAATTTCGGGGAATTGCCCTCTAACGGCATCCAATAATTTGGTGATTTCCTGCTTGTTGTCCTCGCCAAAAACCATCACGGCCATCACCTCGCCCGTGGAGGCGATGCGTATCATCAACGTGCGCAGAAATCCTTGTTGAGCGCGCAGGTCGTAGAAACTCAAGCCATTATCGATGCCGTATTGCTTTATGAACAAGCGCAGGCGGTTGCCAAGGTCGTCCTGAAGGTGACAACGGTTGATATCGAGTACCTTGTCGAAAGCGCCGGGGATATGGAAGCCGGCTCCGTCGCGGTCGGCAACCTCGGCGCCCGATTTTATCTGTTCCCATGTAAGCCAGCGTCGGTTGGAGAAGGTATACTCCATCTTGTTGCGGTATTCCCATATCTGCTCGGAGCCAAGGGTGTCCTTCACCTCGGGATGCTCGATTTTGGCGATACGGTCGAGCGCGTCGACCACTTGTTGACGCTTGCATTGCAATTGGAAATCATAGGGTAGATGCTGCCAACGACAGCCGCCGCAAGTGCCAAAATGCTCGCAACGAGGCTCTTGGCGTATCTCGGATGGCTTAACCAGACGCTCGATATGACCCTCGGCATATGAACGCTTGGATCGGTCGATCTTCACGTCGGCCACATCACCGGGGGCTCCAAAGGGGATGAACACCACTTTGTCGTTTACGCGAGCGATGGCGTTGCCCTCAGCGGCAACGCCCGTTATCTCCACGCCCTCAATCAAGGGCAGTTCCTTCTTCTTCCGTCCCATCGTTTATTACTTAATAGCTTCCAACATATGTTGAATACGTGCTTTATCTCTTGGAGCCTCTCTCATAAATTAAAATTTTATCATGGTTGACATAAGGTAGGGCAAAGGACATTACACGGCCATCCTCCACAAGATCCACTTTCCTTCCTAAGTAATCTTCCAATTCATTTGACATGCGAGAGATGGTTAGAAGTGTGACTTTATGATTGCGATCATAGGCAACTATCATGTCTATATCGCTGTCAGCCTTCTCCTCTCCACGCGAACACGACCCAAAAAGCCATGCTTTAAGCACAGCCGGTTGGCGCTCAAAATATTGAGCGATTTGAGGAAGATATTCTTTAATTTGGTCGCTAAGCATATTATGAATTGGTATTGGAATTATTGCTTTTGGAGGAACGGGAATCTCGGGAATCTCGGGAATTTCGGGATTTACGGGATTTACGGGAATTACGGGAATTTGGGGATTTGCGAGGACTTTTGGAATCTTTAGGGGATTGCTTGGCTTGGGTGGGTTGGGTGTCCTTGGTGCTTTGGGAATTGCGGGGATTGCGGTCCTTGGAGTGGCGGTTGTTGCCTGGGCGATCCTTACCTGAGAGGTTGCGACCTCCGCGGTCTTTGCGGCCACGGGAGCCGGATGAGCGGCGGGATGAGCTTCCACCATAGGAAGGGGTAGAGCCTAATTCGGCAGGAACCTCACCCTTTTCCACCTCACGCTCGATAAGTTGCTCAATTTGGCGGAAACGTCCTTGCTCCTTTTCGCCGATGAAAGTGATAGCTTGACCGTCGCGCTCGGCTCGGGCCGTGCGCCCCACGCGATGCACGTAGTCCTCGGCCTCATGTGGGACGTCGAAATTCACCACGAGCGAAATGTCGTCGATATCGATGCCGCGGGAGACAATGTCGGTGGCAACCAGGATTTTCACGCGGCCGGCCTTGAAGCCCAGCATCACCTCCTCGCGGCGCGATTGGTCGAGGTCGGAGTGCATCTCCTCCACTGCCCAGTGACGGCCACGCAGCGCACGTGCCAATTGCTTTACTTTAAGCTTGGACGACGCGAACACAATCACTCGATCGGGTGGCGTAGCCTTGAACAGCGAAAGCAGCAGAGCCTCTTTTTGACGCTCATAGCACACGTAGGCTGTTTGGCGTATCTTCTCGGCAGGCTTGGACACGGCCAACTTTATTTCCTCGGGATCGTTGAGGATTTGTTGGGCGAGTTTTTGGATTTTAGGAGGCATAGTGGCCGAAAACATCAGCGTCTGTCGGTCCTTGGGCAGATACGAGACCACTTTCATGATGTCGTCGAAGAAACCCATATCGAGCATACGGTCGGCCTCATCGAGGATGAAGAACGACACTTGCGACAGGTCGACGTACCCCATCTGGAGGTGTGCGATCAGTCGGCCGGGAGTTGCGATAACCACGTCGGCGCCCATGGTGAGGCCTCGTTTTTGCTGGTCGAAGGTCTTACCGTCGGTTCCACCGTAAATGGCCGTTGAGCTGATTCCGGGGATAAAATAGGAGAAACCTTGCATCTGCTGGTCGATCTGCTGCACAAGCTCGCGTGTAGGGGCCATGACGACGCAGTTGACGGCATCCTCCGGGAATCCGCCGTCGGCCAATTGATCAATCACGGGAAGCAGATAGGCGGCGGTTTTGCCGGTGCCTGTCTGTGCCACAGCGATCAGGTCGCTGCCGCGCTCAGCAATGGGGATGGCCAGCTCTTGTATAGGAGTGCACTCCTGGAAGTTCATCGCGTCGAGGGCATCGAGCACCTCGTCGTTATATAGCACTTCATCAAATCTCATTTTCTTCGCGTCTGTGGGAAATTTTACGCGAAGTTACATATTTTTAATGAGATTTCATAGATAGGGGTTGTAGGTGGCCTCGTTGCCGATAGTGGTTTCAGGGCCATGACCGGGATAGACGACGGTTTCAGGGGGTAAGGTCATCAGTCGGGTATTGATACCGTCGATGAGTTGCTGGTGGTTGCCACCGGCGAGATCGGTGCGGCCGATGCTGTTGCGGAACAGCACGTCGCCCGAGATCATCCAGTTGGAGCCCGGGGAGTACAGCACCAAGCTGCCAGGGGAGTGACCGGGCACATGAATAGCTTTCAGCTCCTCATTGCCAATCTTAATAGTGTCGCCGTCGCGCACAGGACGGTCGATCTCCACCGCGTCGACATCGGAATCGATGCCAAATGCCTTGGCCTGAACGGGGAGCTTTGAGCTTAGGAACTCGTCATCGACATGGGCCTCCAAAGGCACGCCGTAATGACGTTTAACGTAAGCGACGCCAAAGGAGTGGTCGACGTGCATGTGGGTGTTAATCAAGTGGGTGACGGTAAGGTGATTATCGGTGATAAAGTGGTCGAGAACGCGCTCTTCGGCTGAGTTGATCATACCAGGGTCGATAATCGCGGCTTGACGCGTAGCGGGATCCCACACCACATAAGTGTTGACCCCGAACATATTGAAAGTGAATCGTTTAATCTTCATTTTGCGCTTTTTTTGGCCTTCAACGGCACATATATAATATCCTTTTCAGCATACCAAGGCTCGGAGAAAAATTCTCCTACCTGCTGTTCTATATAACGCCCGTTGAACGCTTTTAGTTCGTCGTCGAGATTACCTCCCTTAAGACAAATCAAGCCGTTTTCAAGGGGATTGGGACTGGTGGGGGCGATGTTTTTGCGACAAGCTTTCACCAGGTCGGCCAGGGGCATCACCGCGCGGCTTACGACATAATCCACTTGCAGGTGACATTCACCCATATCGCCGTGCTGGAAGGTACAGTTGGTCAACCCGATAGCCTCGGCGATCGACTTGGCCACCATCACTTTTTTGCCGATACGGTCGATGAGGTGAAATTTACACTCGGGGTACATCACCGCCAAGGGTATACCGGGGAAACCCCCTCCGCACCCCAGGTCGATCATCGTTGTGCCAGGAACCGGTGAATGGTAGGCATGCAAGAAAGCCGCGATAGCCAAGGAGTGGAGGATGTGGTTCACCCACAAGTTGTCGATGTCCTTGCGTGAGATGACGTTGATTTTCTCGTTCCACTCGGGGTAAAGACGGCCCATCTCAGTGAATTGTTGTTGCTGAGTGGCAGTTAATTGCGGAAAATATTTCAAGAGAAGATCTAACATATTATTTCGGGATTACGTTCTAACGGGATTACGGGATAACGTTCTAACGGGATTACGGGATTACGGGATTACGGGATTACGGGACGCAAGGGAATGCGATCATTAACAAAACGGGCTGAGGGGAGGAAATGTTTCATGGCCTTATTGTATCCCCCGTTTATCGAGTGCTTGCTGGTAGCGCTTGGCGTTGGCTCGATGGGTGGCATAATCGGTGGCGAAGTTATGGTAGCCTGAGAAGTCTTCCTTGGCGCACATATATAGGTAGGAGTGTTGAGGAGCTTGCAGCACGGCGTCGATCGCTGTCTTATCGGCCACTCGTATCGGGCCCGGGGGAAGGCCCGTGTGGATATATGTGTTGTAGGCGCTACCGGCTTTCAAGTGCTCCCCCTTAATACGGCGCAGCGAGAAATCGCCGGTGGAGAATTTTACAGTAGGGTCGGCTTGAAGTTTCATATTGATTGCCAAGCGGTTGAGATACAATCTAGCCACCTTGGGGCGCTCGTCGGCTTTATTGGTTTCCTCTTCGACAATCGAGGCCAATGTAGCCACTTGCACGGGGGTAAGCCCTAGGTGACGGGCCAATTCGCGACGCTCGTCGTTCCAAAATTCGTTTCGATAATCGAGCAAGCGCGACACTACCTTTTGCGGCTTGGCTGTCCAGTAGAATTGGTAGCTGTCGGGCAAGAACGCTGCCGGGTAGCCTTCGGCTTTGAAGCCGGCACCTGGCAACACGCTGTCGCAAGCCGCGAGGAAATCCTCGGGTGAAAGCTCCAATTGGGCGCTGACGCGCTCGGCGAGTTGTCCCATTGTGCGCACGTTGTTGAACGTGACGTTAATCGGCGTTTGACGTCCCTTCTCGATGGCACGAGCGACACGCCAAGCGGCGTCGCCGCGCTTTACTTGATAAGCGCCATGGGATGTCTCGGCTTCCCCACCCATCCACTGCCACAAGCGGTAGACGCGAGGGCCGAAATCGTCGCCCAACGACGCACGCAAACTGTCGGCGACAGCCTCCTGGGTGCTACCGGTAGGGATGCGCACCCACGCCTGCTCACCACCGCGATAGCCCACCCAACCGAATTGCCACAGGGCTACAGCTACCACCACGGCCAGCGCCACCGCTCCACCCGCTATGTAAATCCACCGCAGGGGGTTGCGAGGCGTTGAACGCTTCTTTTTGGTGCTTGTTTTCTTTTTAGTAGGCATAATCGTTCCCGCAAAGTTACAAACCTTGGACGGATTGACCAAACCCATTGGACTAAAAACTAAAAACTAAAAACTAGAAACTAAAAACTAGAAACTAGAAACTAGCCACTATAAACTAAAAACTTTTCACTAATTTCGCGTAAAATTACACGTCTAAGATGAAGAATATTCGCAACTTTTGCATCATAGCCCATATCGACCACGGCAAATCCACCCTCGCCGACCGCCTTTTGGAGATGACCAACACCGTTTCGGGTAAGGACCTTCAGGACCAGGTGCTCGACGACATGGACCTCGAGCGTGAGCGCGGCATCACAATCAAAAGCCACGCCATACAGATGGACTACACCCAGGATGGCGAAAAATATACCCTCAACCTTATCGACACCCCGGGGCACGTCGACTTCTCTTACGAGGTGTCGCGCTCAATTGCCGCCTGCGAGGGCGCGCTCTTGATTGTCGACGCGTCGCAAGGCATTCAGGCCCAGACGATTTCCAATCTCTACATGGCCATTGACAACGACTTGGAGATTATCCCGGTGATCAACAAGTGTGACCTCGACTCGGCCAAGCCCGACGAGGTGGAGGACCAGATTGTGGAGTTGCTCGGTTGCGATCCTTCGGAAATTATCCGCGCAAGCGGCAAAACGGGCGACGGTGTCGACGAGATTCTGCGCGCTATCGTAGAGCGTGTGCCCGCACCCAAGGGCGACCCCGACGCTCCGCTGCAGGCGTTGATTTTCGACTCGGTGTTCAACCCCTTCCGAGGCATTATTGCCTACTTCAAAATTGAAAACGGCACCATCCATAAAAACGATTTCGTGAAATTCGTCGCCACCGGCAAGGAGTATAACGCCGACGAAATCGGTGTGCTCAAGCTTCAAGGCGTGCCACGCGACGAGCTCTCGGCGGGCAACGTTGGCTACATCATCTCGGGCATCAAAACCTCCAAGGAGGTGAAGGTGGGCGACACCATCACCCATGTCGAGAATCCCTGCAAGGAAGCGATTGACGGTTTCGAGGAGGTAAAGCCGATGGTGTTCGCTGGGGTTTATCCCATTGAGACAGAGGACTTTGAAAATCTGCGAGCATCCCTGGAGAAATTGCAGCTCAACGACGCGTCGCTCACATTCCAACCCGAATCATCGGCGGCCCTTGGCTTCGGATTCCGTTGCGGATTCCTCGGACTACTTCACATGGAGATTATCCAGGAACGACTGGGACGCGAATTCGACATGGACGTAATCACCACGGTCCCCAACGTTTCTTACCGCGTCTACGACAAGAAGGGCAACATGACGGAGGTGCACAACCCCTCGGGTCTCCCCGACCCTACCCTAATCGACCATATCGAGGAGCCTTACATACGCGCTTCGGTGATTACCACGGCCGAGTTTATCGGCCCGATTATGACCCTTTGCCTGGGCAAGCGCGGCGAGCTGGTAAAGCAGGAGTATATATCGGGCAACCGCATGGAGATGATCTTTGACATGCCCTTGGGTGAAATTGTGATTGACTTCTACGACAAGCTGAAATCCATTTCCAAGGGGTACGCCTCCTTCGACTACCACCTGCATGATTTCCGCGAATCCAAGCTCGTTAAACTCGACATTCTGCTCAACGGCGAGAGCGTTGACGCCCTGTCGACGTTGACCCATCAGGACAACGCCATGACCTTCGGCCGTCGCATGTGCGAAAAGCTCAAGGAGTTGATTCCAAGACAACAGTTTGACATTGCCATTCAAGCCGCAATCGGCACCAAGATAATCGCCCGCGAGACCATCAAGGCCGTGCGCAAGGACGTAACGGCCAAGTGCTACGGAGGCGACATCTCCCGCAAGCGCAAGCTTCTAGAGAAGCAAAAGAAGGGCAAGAAACGCATGAAGCAGATCGGCTCGGTTGAAGTGCCTCAAAAGGCCTTCCTCGCCGTGCTCAAGCTCGACTAACCGTTACTGAGCAATTCCAGGATTTCGGCCGGGGTAAGCTGGGCGTTGACGTCGGCACCCTCGAGCAAGGCGTCGGCCAGATTACGCTTAGTGGCGTGCAGGCGCTTGATTTTCTCTTCCACTGTTCCAGCCGCAATGAGATGATATACAGTCACCTTGCGCTTCTGCCCGATGCGGTAGGCGCGATCGGTGGCCTGTTGCTCTATCGCGGGGTTCCACCAAGGGTCGAGATGCACGACGTAATTGGCGCCGGTGAGGTTGAGTCCCAAGCCCCCGGCCTTTAGGCTCACCAGAAACACCGGAGTGTCACCATGCTGGAAGTTGTCCACGATTTTTTGGCGCTGACGTTGTGGCGTCGACCCGTCAAGGTAGATATACTGGATACCGGCTCGGTCATAGGCTTCCTTTACCAGACTCAAGAATGAAGTGAATTGACTGAACACCAACATCTTATTTCCACCATCCACGATTGAGGACGTGAGGTCGAGCAAAGCGTTGATTTTTGAAGGCTCATACTTTACTGAGTCGGCCACCAGTCGAGTGTCGCAAGCCGCCAATCTCAGTCTGGTAAGCTCGGCCAAAGTGTTGACATCCACCCGGTCGATATCCTTCAAGGCTTCCTGAGCGTTGCGGCGCAGCGACTCGTACACGCCCATCTCCTGCGCCGACATTTCCACCGAAATGGTAATTTCCTCTTTGTCAGGAAGCTCGTCGACCACCTCTTCCTTGGTGCGCCTAAGCAAGAACGGGGCAATCAAGCGGTTCAATTGGCGTTGGCGCTCCTTGTCGTGATTAACCTGGATTGGTATGATGAATTTTTTGTTGAATTGCTCATAGGACCCCAGCAACCCTGGATTGATGAAACGCATCAGGTTCCATAGCTCGCTCAGGGAATTTTGCACGGGAGTACCTGTAAGGATCATACGGTTGGTGGCGTCGATTTTCATGGCCACCTGAGAGGTTTTGGTCGTGCGATTCTTGATCACATGAGCTTCATCGAGGATAGCGGTGGTCCATTTGCGCGAGGTAATCATCTCACCTGCCGATGGCAGCAAACCGTAAGTAGTAAGAATCACTTGGTATGGCTTGGCGTTGTCGATCACCCCTTGACGATCGGCAGACAAGTTGAGAGGTATCGCTTCCAAGGCAGGAGCGAATCTTGCGATCTCGCGCTCCCAGTTGGTGAGTACCGATGCAGGAGCGACCACCAGTGAGGGACCCTCAGCGGCGGTTGTAAGCATATAACTGATAGCTTGTACCGTTTTACCCAAGCCCATATCATCGGCCAAGCAAGCACCGGCGCCCCATTCCGTCAGGCGTTTCAACCAAGTGTACCCGTCCACTTGATAGTCGCGCAGCCGCGCTTTAAGTTGCTTAGGCACTGTATACTCGGTCCTTGAGGCATTGGCGATGCGATTACGCAAGTCGGTGAGAGCCTTGTCGGCCTCAATGTAGATGCCGTCGCCTAAATTTAGGTCGAGAGAGGCCGCGGCCATGGGTGAAATCCCCACATGGTTGTGCTCCTTGGATGACAATCCTTCCAAACGTGAAAGTTGGCGGCGTAACGAGGCCGACAGTTTCAGGAATTTGTCGGGGCCAAGCTGGAGGAAACGTCCATGGGCTTGCCCAACCAGCTCCAGCAATTTTGACGCACTGAGAACGGTACTCTCATCGATTTTTACTTCACCCTCGAGTTCAAACCACCCGCCCTGTTGGGATAAGGAGATGTTCCATTTTCCACTCTCCGGGGTAGAGAGAATTGAGAAACTTTTTCCTTCGGGCCACTCAACGGTATAAGTTTCACCCTTGTCGTGTACCCAATCCACAAGGTCGATCATTTGCTCCAGGCCCAGGCTGAGTTTTTGACCAGCGATAGGGGTCTCCTTCAGAATTTTTTGCAGGTAGTCGGCGAGCTGCTCGAAGACTTCCACCTCAGCGTCAAGATTTCTTGTCACCTCCAGTGCGCGGGAATCACTATCGATAGTATTATAGGAGTAAGCACCCGCTCCTGGGACAAACCTGTCGGAGGCAATGTCACAGGGTTTACACATGGGATACACCATATACCCGCCCGCAGTGGGAGTAACACGCAAAGACAACTTGGCCTCACCCTTGACTCGAGTCACTTTCACTGCCGTGTCCATGCCCTCAATTCCCATATTGAGGTCACGAGCCGCCTGAGTGACGACAGTCATGATCTTGGCGGCCTGGCTCAATGGATAACGTTCAATCATCCCGAGCATTTCCAGGAACTTTCGCTGCGAGTCGGAAGGGTTGATGAATTGGATTATCCCTTGTTTTTTGTCTTCGCGGTAATATATAGGCGAGGTATAACCCTTTTTACTCATTCCCTGGATGGAAGGTTGTAGGGTAAACGTATCAGTGTTCTTGTCCTTTACCAACCGTAAGGTCAAAGGCAATTCCTCTACTGTGACCGGGGTGAGAAAGCTGAAGTTGTGGTCGGTGTAGTATAAGTTGTCGAGGCCTACCATCAGTGGCAAATCTTCGGCAAAGTGGCTTGAATAGTATCCATAAGCATGAGAAGCCAAAGACGCGGCGTTTTGAGGAGCCGCAGCTATGTAATCTTGCGCTCGGCCAGAGCCCGGTGAAAGGGGGCGTGGCTTCCCCCATCGCCCACTTTTGAGCCAAGTTTGTAATGCCAGTGAGAGGGTATTGCCTGTGATGACAAACAACACGCGGTCGACGGGCGTGTTGGTTACTCCCGGAGCGACGCCTTGTTTGGGGATGCATTGCTCGCGTATTGCGTCGAGCACGTCCTCCCACGGCTCGCGCTTAACCACGGCACCCATGAGCGATGGGCCGAATATGGCAGTGAGGTTTTCTATCCGGTGGGGGTCAATATCGACAAGCGGGGCCACCTCGTTCAGCATTATTCCCAATCCAGGCAGATTAGGAAGCGTGGCCTTCTTATCGCTGAAATGTCGAAACGCTATGAATCGGATCAGGGTCTGAATAGGAGTGCCATCCGAGCGGTCCAGATAATACATCTCAGCCCTGGAGATGACACGCTGCACTTTAGCGTGTATATCAAAAAAATGACCAAGGGGGTCGTCATAACCAAAAGCTTTCATAAGCTTATCGGCGAATTTCTTCACATCTTCCTTGGAGGTATCTTGGCTTTTAACCAATGCCATTCCTTGGAAATAAGCCAGCATGCGATGAGGATATACACCTTTTACCTTCAACTCCTTCGATTTCTTGCGCAATGCGCGGCTGAAAAGGGTGCTGGCCAAGTCATAGTTGCTTTCACGCAACGCCAAGAGGCCCAGAAGGGTGTCGCCCGCGTAAGTTTTTTCCTGCACTTTCTCGGCAATATTACCGTTGAACAGGTAATCGTACAAGGCTAACAAATCGGTTCCTGACATCGAATCGGCAAATAACTCCCAGTCATTACCATGGGTTCTTACCAAATATTCAAGATTCCTCCCAAACACATGATCCCATAAGCTCTCGGCAGTAGGTTGATCTACCTTGTTAATTATCCGGCCAATGTACTCGCCGTTAACATCCAGGATTCCATAGGCGATAAGCTTGTCACATATCTCCTTGGGCAAATCTCCCTCGGGCACCTTGTCGTTGTAAATTTGGAGAGCGAGCTTGGCCTCCGGCCCCAAATCTTTGGGTTCATTGAGGCGCCTAGGTCCCAACTCGAGGTACTCAGGGTGATTCTCCAGCGTCCAAAACAACAAAGGATAAATCAAACTCTTATTCCCCAACTTGTGACAAATCTCGTACGACTGGTCATAAGTGTAATCCTTCACCACCTTACGGTCGTAATACATAGATTGTAATACTCGGGAAATTTTATAGGAGTTCATATCCAAATCTTCAGCTAATGCCTGAAGATACGCGTAATCGTTTTGCGCTTTTGGATAAGCGACAAGCAGAACGACGATTTTTGTCTCGTTGTTGGTAAATCCGGGGAATGAGTTCATGTGACAAAATTACTGCAATAATTTTAATCCACGTAATTTTTTCAATATAGATATGCCAATTATTCCAATAAATATTTACCTTTGCCATGATAAAAAACACCAATCATGAAATCGATAATCACATTATGCCTGCTGGCCACGACCGCTATCAGCGTCGTCGGGGCGACCCTTTCACCTGATGAATCTCTTCAGCGCGCCCGCCTGTCGACGAGCCAAGCGGCAAAAGCAAAACTGCAGTCAACCACAGGGATGAGGCTTTCACGCACGTTTACTGCCGAGGGTCTCCCTACGCTCTACGCTTTCTGCGACGGCCGATCCACGTTGCTTCTGTCGGCTGACGACTGCGCGGCCCCGGTGCTTGGATATGTTGACGGCACTGCCGATATCGACGCTCTCCCTGCCAACATGAGCAAGTGGGTCGACGAATATTCCCGTCAAATCGCATGGGCACGCGCCCACAACATACCGGCTTTCACCTCCTTCGAGCGGCCCGAGCGTGACCCTATTTCTCCCCTTCTGGCCTCGCAATGGAGCCAGAAAGACCCTTACAATCGTCTATGCCCCATAGACTATGACGGAAATCGCTCGGTGACGGGTTGCGTGGCTACGGCCATGGCCCAGGTAATGCGCTATTACCAATGGCCCGCCCAGGCCCAAGGCTCGGTGCAATACCAGTGGCAACGCTGGGACGGCTCCACTGTTGACCTCTCGCTCGACCTGTCCTCCATCACTTTTGATTGGGACAATATGCTCGACCAATATCAAGAAGACGCATTTAACGACGCCCACGCCAACGCTGTGGCGCAATTGATGCAAGCGTGCGGTTACGCCGTGGAGATGTCCTACTCTTCGCAATCGTCGGGAACAATGAGCGGGGCGGTACCAGTAGCTATGGTGAAGAATTTCGATTATGCCACATCCACCCAGCTCGAGATTCGCGACCTTTACACGCTCCAGCAATGGGAGGAGATAATCTATGACAATCTTAAGGAGGCGGGTCCAGTGCTTTACAGCGGCATCACCACCTATTGGGAAGGTCACGAATTCGTTTGCGACGGCTACGACTCCGATGGATTTTTCCACATCAACTGGGGATGGAACGGACTGTGTGACGGCTACTTCCTGCTCGACGCGCTTACCCCCGAGGTAATGGGCACGGGAGGCTCCGAAAGCGGTGAGGGATTCATTTACCTTCAAGACGCCGTAATCGGCCTTGTTCCTTCCAACACACCAAATACCGTGACCGCCGACCCCTACCTCTACATATCCGCCCCATTGAACGCCTGGATTGACGAGGACGATCAGCGTATATTCATCCTCGCCAATGATATTAATGCGGCAGGCAACCGCAACGTAGCCTATGATATCGCTTTCAGGCTCACCAACGAGGAAGGCTTCAACCAAGTCTATACAGTGGAAACCAATTTTGAATTGCCGGTAGGATATTACGTATACGACGTAGGCATGTACTTCACCATGGTCCCTTCGGGTTCCTATCATTTGACCCCGGTTTACCGACTTTCAGGCGATACCGAGTGGCTCGACATCCGGCGCCCAATCAATAGCGACCCCGACATCCTCTTGGATTATGACGGCGAGCAGCTTGCCCTACATGTGGGCGAATTGACATATGGGGAGTTGCAAGTACCCCCGCTGTCGGTAGGCGCTACCGCTGAGGTTTCCCTCACTGCCACAAGCACTTATCGCGTCGACCAAGAATGCCCGCTAGCCCTATTGCTGGCATCGGGGGAGGACGGAAGTCACACCACTTGGGTGCAGACCCTGTTTGAAATAATCAACATACCGGCTGGCGGCTCGGGCACATGGAAATGGCAGCTGGAGATCCCCGAGACTCTCGAGCCGGGCGAATATTCGCTGTGGCTTTATGAGCCTACGGGTTCCCCCTTCTATGGTGCCGACGTCACAATCACTGAAGGTGCCGGGGTGAATTCCGTGGCCTCCGACAACGACGCCTCAACCCCACAGTTCTACAACCTCAGTGGAAGGCCTGTGGCTCCGGGCACTCGTGGCCTCCTCATCTCGCGAGGCAAGAAAGTGCTTAAATGAAGGCTCTGCTCTACATAGCCCTCGGAGGCGCCTTGGGATCGGTGCTACGTTACCTCCTGACCAAGGCGGTTCAAGGACATTGGCCAGGAGCATTCCCTTGGGGTACCATGACGGTCAACCTCCTGGGATGCCTCCTGATCGGTGTGCTATATGGACTTTTCGAGAAGCATCAGGTGCTTTCGCCGGAGATGCGGTTGCTGCTCACCGTGGGCATCTGCGGCGGATTTACCACCTTTTCCACATTTATGAACGAAAGCCTGTCGCTGATGCGCGGGGGAGAATTGATGATGAGTGCCGTCTACATCGGGGCCAGCGTCGTCCTTGGCTTATGCGCCGTTTACGCCGGCCAAGCCGTGACCCGCTAACCGAGCCGTAACCGTTTTAGCGCGGTAGCTTATTTTTGTGTGAAGAGCTGACTATTTAAGCAAGTAATTTGCAAAGTTTTTGAGTGTGGAAAGGCTCCCCGCGGCGCGGGGAGCCTTTTTCACAAGAGGGCACCGTGGTGGTGCCCTTACATTTTATGTAGGGTGTTATCGGATGTAGATCTTGTGGCCAGGGGTAAGATAAAGACCAGCAGGCAGGGAGGGATGAATAGAAACGGTGCCTACAGGACGTCCTTGAAGGTCGTAGAGGGGAGCATTGGGGTCAATCGCCTGGAGATCGTCAACCGGGGTGATGATGCCATTGACATGGGTGCCCGATTCGATGGCGCCGATGGTGGATGTGCCATCCGAGCGTCGCGCGCTATCGTTTTGGTCCACGTCAACGGTGCCGGTCGTTACTAGGTCAAGGTCGACATCGATATTCAAAACCGATTCAAAGAGGCGGTCATAAGGCACGCGAGCGATATCCTCCGTGCCGAACATCGTGGATTTCACATATACCGTGGGAACAGTCCCGCCAAAATCGTCTACGATAAACGTGGGATCGGCTGTAGTTCCCGAGTATTCAACCATCGAGCAAAGGCGCTCCAAGGCATTCTGGGAGGAATCGGCATGGATGTCGGATAGCAGTTGTTTCACAGCCGTGCTACCCGAGGCCGACCAGCAGTTATAGCCACCCAAATAGGCGGCGTCGCTGTACAAGTCGCAGGCTCCTGAAAGCACGTTGGAGATGTTACCTGCAACGAGGTTATTGTTGAGATAAAGTTTGCCGGAGAGGTTGTAGATGGCAGCTCCGCAATAATCGTCGGGAGCGGTGTCGCCGCAAGCCTCACGGTTGTTGATAATGGTGTTGTTGGCAATAGCTATCGGGGAGTCGCTCTTGACGTTGATAAACAGAGCCGAGCCACCCTTGAGCTGGTTGACGGCCCCCGAGGTGGAGTAAACGGTGTTGTTGGCGAACGTGTTGTTGGCCACACACGTCTGGGAGTCGTAGGCCGAGGATGTGAGCATCAGCGTAGCGGCATAGATGGCCTCATTGGAGTCGAAGGTGTTGCCTATTACATGAGCCCAGGAGTAACCCGCGATGTAACCGGCCGAGCCTTGACGGGCATAGTTTAGCGTGAAACGGCAATGGGTAAACGCATAGCGCCACCATAGCGAGGTCTTGGTATAATCGGTGTAGAACGCGCCACCGTTATTATCGGCATGGTTGGCGGTAAAAGTACACTCATCACAAAGTAGTTGCTGGGCCGAGTAGGCACCGGCGCCGTTCTTCTTGGCATAGCAGTTGGAGATGTTCACATGGTCGAGTATCAACCTTGCTCCGTCGCAACAGATGCCACCGCCGTTGCCCGTGGTAGATCCGTCGGTGACGTTGAAATCGCTCAACTCCAAGAAGGTCTTGGCGGGAGCGTAGAAACAGCGGTTTTCCCCGTTGCCCGAGATAGTTGTCTCGCCCACTACATTGGTAAAGTTTTTGGTATAGCCGCCTTGGATGGTAAGGGATTTGTCGAGCGTCACACCCTTATCCGACAGCATGCCCTCCGTAACGTAGACGTAGCCACCGGGAGCCGCGTTGTCGATAGCCGTTTGAAGGCTATTGTAGGGGAGATGCAGCGAGCCGTCGCCACCGTCACTTGCCGAGGGATCAACGTAACTCTCATAGTTGCCGGCGGGCTTGTTGTAAGTGAGGTTGGTGATCAAGGCGAAGTGGTCGGAGGGGGTCACAGAGCGTCCAAATGTCTCGTTGATGTGGTTGTAGGTGTTTACATCAAATCCGCGCACCCATATAAAGTCGATACGCGTGGAGCTAAGGTTGTCAGGATCCCATTTGTTGAGTGTACCGTCGTCAGCCCAGTCAAAAGGTGTGGCCGAGGCATAGCGGCAATCCTGCATATATGATTCAAACAGGTTGTAGAAAGGCTTGCGCAACTCAGCCGAGTTGTGGTCGCCGCAGAGGATGGCGGGAAACTCACCGGCGATTTCGCGCACCTTGTTGAAGTTGATCAGCGCCTGCTCATTGCGGGCGTCAGAGCCAAGGTGGTCGAGGTGGGTGATGAAAAAGAAGAAAATCTCGCCGGTGGATTTCACCTTGAGTTTGGCCCAATGGGTCGTGCGGTCTTGGTTGGAGCAATCCCAAGAGTGACCCGAGGCGTTGATGTCGAGATTGAGATGATAGACACCTTGGTCAAGGAGCTCGAACATTGAGGTGCGGAACAGGATGGGATGGATGAATTGGTCGCGCAGGGCTTTGTCAGAGGAGAGGCCGCACACGCAGTAGGTATACTCGGCAAGCTGCTCCTGGAGATAGTCGGCCATCTCGCCGGCGTTACATTCGTTAAGGCCAATCACGTCGTAATTGAAGTCGCGGATGGTCTGCACCACATAAGGCTTGCGGGTGTCCCAGGCGTAATCGCCGGTGTCCTGGAGGGTGTTGTAGCGGATATTGTAGTGGCCGGCATTGAACGAGGCCGCCCAGCCCCCTACACAGGGAGCCAGGGCGGCGATTGCCAATGCCATCCGCTTGATAAGCGTTGATGGTAGCATAATTATGAAAAAGATTAGCGTACGACCTTGAAGGATTGGTTGCCTACGGTGATGATGTAAATACCCTTGGCCAGACCGGAGAGATCAACAGTGTTGGCGTTTACGGAAGCGTTGACTCGAGCACCGGCGATGTTCACCACTGCGATATTACCATTAGCGCCATCGATTGCGTAAAGGGCATTGCCCAGCGAACGAAGTGTAGCCTTGGAGGCTTTCTCAGCCACGATGTTCTTCACGCCATTGGTATTATGGGTAGCATAGGTGTCATAAGCGCCAGGAGCGGTGTCGCCAGCGTTGTTGATGTCGTCCTTGTTGTAGCGGGCGGCGCCGGTTTGGTCGACACTCAGGTCAATGTCATAGGGAAGGTAATAGATGGCTTTCCAGTTGGTCACGCAGTCGTTAGGCTCGAAACCGTAGAGGGGGTAGCCACCAAGGGTGTAGGAGATGTTGCTAACGGGGACGATAGTCTTGGTGAAGCCACCGTTGTCCTGAGCCACAGCGCCAGCGAAGGCTGTGGCAGCTGATACGGGCTGGAAGTCGTTCTTGAGGTCGAGGGGGAAGTCCTTGTTGACGGTCTGGGCGTCGTCACCCTCACCTTCGGTAGTGCGCCAGAATGCCGAGCCGAGCAGCGAGCCGCCATAGGAGAGGAAGTCGGTGACGGGAGTGTCGTTGAAGGTGCCCTTGAGAATAATTGGAGCGGTAGCGGCCGTGCCTTGGTCGTTGGCATCAACAATGATGTTGTTTACCATGTGGAGCACGGGGTCGCAACCGATTACCATCTGCGAGCCTACCCAGTCGCCCTCAGCCGTGCACTTGTTGCCGGTGATGGTGGTGTTGAGGATAGCCATGTGACGGATGTCGCCATCTTTTGACGAGGGGCAGCTTACGCCACCGCCGTCGCTCTGGCATGAGTTGCCGGTGATGGTGGAGTTGACGATCCACATGTTACGTCCCGAGGAGAAGGCCACGCCGCCAGCGTACTTGCCAGTAACGGTGTTGTTGGCGATATAGCAGCGCTCGATCACCGTTTGGGCATAAGCCGTGGAACGGGTTGTGGAGCGCACGCCGCCACCGAGGGTAGCTGCCTGGTTGTCATAGATGTTGCAGTCAACAAGGTGAACAATACCACCGCGGTTGTGCACGGCGCCACACTTTGCGTCAGACACGTTACCGTAGAAGTTGCAATTCTTGATGATAGCCGAGCCCTGGGTGATGTGGAGAGCTCCCGAGGCGTCGTTGGATAGCTCGGGATAGTAAGCGCAGGTGAAGTCGATACCAATCAACGTGCAGGCATGGGCCGTGGCGTAGGCTGCCCAGGCATCGTAGTCGGTTTTGGTGTCGATAGCCTCGCCATCGTTCTCCTCGCCGTCCTTCGAGAAGGCTTGGCGGATGGTGAGCAGCGTGGTGAGGTCGCCCTCATCGGCGATGCCATTCTCGTTCAAGTCGCCCGAGAAGATTGTGGGAGTAGCCGAGGGATATGTGGGCCACGTGGTCACGGGACCGGCGTTGCGGTCGCAGCCGCCCACGAAAGTGTAGCCGCGGTAGATACGCACGCGCTCATCGGCATCCGAGCCGGCCTCGGCGGCGGTAATCTGATTGTAGTAGGTACCTCCAGCGAGGAAGAACACGTCGCCGTGCTTGTACTTGCTCTCGTAGGTCTTTTTCTTGGCTGTCTGCTCGTTCTCGAAGATGTCGTACATGGTGATGGCGTTCTCCCACGACGAGCCGTCGTTGCCTGTGGCCTTGATGCCCGGAACAACGTAGTACTCGGCTGCCGATGCCACATAAGCGGCCAGGGTTGCAGCGCTAAGAAGTAAAATTCTTGCTTTCATTTGTCGTTGTGTTTTTAAATGGTGTATGAATAGTTATCTATTTTGAATCCAATTGTTATAAAGGCCGTCGTAGCAGTCCTTCAACTCGTGAAACTCGCTAACCTCGGGGCCTTTGATCTCGTACATGAACGGACCGCGATATCCGGCGCGATCGAGCGACTCAAGAATAGCGTCCCAATCGTTCTCGGAACGTCCCGGCAACATGTGGCACTCGGCATAGCCAGTGCCGTCGGCAATATGGACGCTGCCGATACGACCGGCCATGGCGTCAATCATCCGCTCGGGGTACTTGATATGGTTGGTGTCGATCGCGGCAAGCACGTCGGCTGGCATGAGCGACATTACCTTTATCATCTCCTCTACGGTGTAGCACAATGGGCGAGTAATCTCGTTCTTGCGCAGATGCTTGCGGCCGAGGATGTTCTCGATAACGATGGTGGCGCCGATGGCCTGCACATCGGGGTTGAGGTTGGTGATGGTCTTGACAAGCTGGTTGATGTAGACGTCGCGCTTGTGGGTGCCCAGGCGCCACGAGGGGTGGAAGAGGATAATCTCTGGCTCGAGCACGCTTACCACGTCGATAAATTGGCGGTAACTCTCCTCGGCGGCCGAGCGTATCTCCTCATCAGCCTTGGATGGGTCGAGGTTGGTGTCGTAGGGCATGTGGATCGACCAGATGTTGACCCCGGCCGAGTCGGCGCGCGCCTTGATCTTCCGGAAACGTTCTTTCAGTTCAGGCAGTGGTATAGGGTTGTCGCCGTTGACAAGATTGGTAAGCGACACCTCGATATGATCCACTCCCTCGGCTTTGGCCTTGGCAAGGTTCTCGTAGGTGAGACCGTTGATGCCTCCAAACACGCTCAGCGTTGTGCCTACCTGCAATTTCTCGGGCTTAGGCTCGGGAAGAACGTCGAAAGTGACGATGGTAGATTTTCTTATCGAGCGTTTGGGTATTTTGACATATCGGCGGGTGCCCTCGGTCACTACCTTTGCACTACGACCGTCAACCTTGACATTTTGGATACCACCCTCAAATCCGCATAGCTCAAGTAGGTAGCCTCGCTTGTCGAGCTGTCCCGTATAGGTGCCTTGCGTGGGATCAACAGTTACTGTGACACGATCACCCTTACGGTCGTAACGCAGATTGGTGGTCGCGTAGCGTCCCTGCTCGTATTCAAGCGTTTCGCCATCATCCTCGTATAGGGAGAACGAGGTGGAGGCGTCGCCGCGGGAGGGATAAACGCGCATCACCAACGTACCGAGATCCGCCGATGCCGGATGCGCGCTCCAAGGTTGCATCGGGAGAACGTAGCCGCCGCGCACAAACACGGGATATGTATAGATATCCTTGCTGATCGTGCGCACGGTGCCCCCGGCATGTCGCTGGTCGGTGAAGAAATCCCACCATAGGTCGCCGTCGGGAAACCACACCTCGGTCGTGGCGGTGAATTTCTCGCCAGTGCCTTTCTTGGTGATGGGAGCTGCCAAGATCAGGTCGCCCAGCATGAATTGCCCGTAGCGATTGTAGGCCATCGAATCAGTAGGATGGTCGACAAACATGCAACGGTTCATGGGCAACATCGTGTCGTGCACCTGGCGCACGCAGGAGTAGACGTAAGGGAGAATCTGCGAGCGGAAACCATAAGCTGTGCGCATGGCCTCGGTGGCTTGATCGCCCCATAGCCAGGGACGTCGATCGAGCTGGGGGCCGCGAGCGGCATGGACTCGCAGGGCTGCGCTGAGCGACCCGAATTGGGTCCAGCGTACAAGCAGCTCCGGGTCGGTGCCTCCGTGGAAACCACCGATGTCGTGTGCCCAGTAGTAGCAGCCTCCGTTACCCGAGGTCTGGGAGAGTTTCACTTCCAAGGCGAGTACGTCCCAATTGGCTGTCGCGTCGCCCGAAAAGTTGATAGGATAGCGATGGTCGCCCCACCCTCCCCAACGGGAGTAACCGGCACCGCGCTTGCCGTGCTGGGTGGTTTCCTCGTAGTTAAGGCGGTTGAGCCATTTCAGATGGTTCATCTGAGAGCCGCGCACGCGTGGGTACAGGTAATCTTGCTGCCAGTCTACCCAGTAGAAGTCAACACCTATCCGGTTGTTGTACTCACGGGAATATTTGAGGAAGTTTTCCATGTACTTGCGGTCGCCGGCATCGAATATGAGGGCTTTGCCCGAAGTGGGGTCCTCCCCCATTGCGCGCATGAAGTCGGCGTAGCACTCCTCATGCGGTCGGATTCCGTCGTGAGGATGCTCGTTGACGCACACGCGGATGCTGTCTTGGCGTAGACGCTTAATCAGGCCTTCGGGGTCGGGTATCAGGTCACGATTCCACGTGAAACCTGTCCAACCGCGGGTGAAATTATGGCCCGCACCCACCTCGGCTTGCTCCTGAGTATGCCAGTCCATGTCCATCGACAGGATATCCAAGGGGAAACCTTGCGCGCGGTAGCCCTCAACGAGTTCATTGACATAGTTGTCATCATAAGGGTACCAACGCGAGTACCACACGCCATGCAGCGCTTTGCGGGTCATGGGCGACTTGCCCGAAATCACTCCAAGATCGCGGAACGGGGCGTGGAAGTCATCGCCGTAGACGAAGCAATATTGGTCTTGCACCGACGTGCGTTTGCGGGGCTGAAACCATCCGTCAACCATCAAGTCGTTGCCGGTGTCGCTGATGAAAAACCAGCCGTCCTCGCTCAGCAATCCGTCGTCCAAGGGTACGTCGCCATGCACGTTATCCAATGTGGCGATAGAGCCGCCAAGGTTGAGGTTGCGCTTCTTGGAGTGGAGGTTGCGCCCGGTGGCCTTGGCCTCCTTCCCCCAGCGGGTGAAGTAAACGGTGGTGTTGATTTGGCCGAACGGCGCGTCATCATCGCTCACCACCAACCGCAAGGCCGGCGTTTTGATCTCCACGTTCTTGGTGCCCGGAATGGGTGTGACGGTGAATTGGTCAGGGGAGAGCAACGAGTCGCGACACCAGGCGAACATGGTGGGCTCGTCGACAAACTCCCCGTTCTCGGCATACTCCAAACGATAGAGCGTGGGGGTAATCAACGTTACGCGCTTGTTGCCGAGCACAATGGGGTTGTCGGCGGCGACGGTCACCTCGGTCGTCGCACCGACAAGAAGTATTAAAGATATGAGACTATTACGCATCATGTGGGAGTGTTAAAATGACAGGCCGTCGTCCCAGCCTGGGTTTTGGGTGAGAATGCCGCCGGTAAGGGTGCGGTCGTTGATGGGTATCGGGTAGAGATAGTCGCGGTCCTCGTTGAAGGAGCGAAGCAACCCCGAGTGGGCCCAAATATACCCGTGGTCTTCATCCGAGAGGATAATCTCCTCGCCGATCTTGTAGGGGGTGCAACCGGGAGCCACGATACGACGGTCAATGTAGATGCAGAAGTCGATGGTGCCGTCACCGTCCATGTCGTATTTACCCGCGCCGTCCATATAAGGACCGTAGAAGGGTTTCTCGTAAAGGTTGCCCTCGCGCCAGCGCACGAGGTCCTGGAACCTTTGTCCCTCGGCCACCATCTCGATACCACGCTCGCGGCGTATCTCCAGGATGACGCCTTTGTAGGTGCCGGTGACGTTCTTGTAGCCGTAGTTCTCCGACACCATAAAGGGATCGATGTTGGCGTTGGCGTAGGCGAGGTTGAGGTGAGGCATACCGACGCGGTCGCGCAGCAGGTTAATGCTGCAATCGAGGTCATCCTGCGTCAACGTGCCAAGCTCAGCCTTTGCCTCGGCGTAGATCAAGTAGATTTCGGCAAGACGGATAATCGGCATATCGGTGGTGGATTTCTGGTAGGAAGGACCCGAGATGAATTTCAACATCGGGTAGCCGGTGACGGTGTTGGTGAAGTTGAACGTGGCGGCGTTGCCGTCGGCGTAGGTGGAGCCTTGGGTTACGACCGTTTGTGCCAAGCGAGGGTCGCGATTTTTGCATTCGTCGGTGAACGACATCGTTTCCCAGCCCTCTTGCGAGGAGAAGAACGAGCCGTCCTTCATAAGGTAAGAGCCCACCAACGCTTTGGTCAACCCGGCGCGACCCGAGCCGGAGGAGAGCGCGTATTGATCCACCGAGTGGGCGTAGTTGCCACCAAAGCAACGGGCGAAAATCACCTCGGAGGTTTGGGCCGACTGCGACGTGAACAAGTCGTAATAGGGTTGCGAGCCTGTGGTATAGAGCTTGTACTTGCCGCTGGTGATAATCTCATTGGCGGCCTCGGCGGCAGTGCGAAGCAGGTCTTCCCAAGGGAGATTATTGGGATTGAAGGTGTGGCCTGCGTGGTACTTGCGGAACGTGCCCTCATGCAAGCATGCGCGGGCTTTCAAGGCGCGAGCTGTCGACTTGCACAGCTTGTAGACGCTGGCCGTCTCGGGGAGCAACTCGATGGCGCGGTCGCAATCGGCGATGATAAAGTTGATCACGTCATCGCGCGAGTCGCGGGGACGGTTGAGCTGCGTGTAGTCGTCCGAGTCGATGGTCTCCTCATAGATGGGCACCTCGCCAAACTGTTGCAACTTCTTGAAGTAGAACCAAGCGCGCCAGAAGTAAGCGGTGCCGTCGTAGAGGGCTCGCGCGCTCTCGTCGGAGCAGCGGTTGCAATTCTCCAAGTAGTAGTTGATATGACGCAGGCTACCCCACGACCATCCACCACCCGAGGCGGGGACAGTGCGGGTGAGGCCCACTAATACCGAGGGCTGGCTGAGATTGTCGACAATCAGATTGGACGCCTCGTCGTAAAGGTCGTCGGCATCTGGCATAAGCGTGTAGAATTGGTTGGTGTACAGCTCCAATTCCTCAGCGTTCTCGAAATAGGTGTCGGGGCTGATGGAATCCTGAGGCACCTCGTCCAAGTCGCACGATGCGAGGCTCATGGCCGTCATTGCGGCCATTGCCATAATGTATTTGTTTTTGAATAACATGGTAGTCTGTGAATTAGAAGGTTACATCAAGACCAAAAGTGAACACCTTGGAGAAGGAGTAAACCTCACCCGAGTTGTCGGAGTAGGATACAGTCGATACTGCGGCCTCGGGGTCGATGGTGACGCAATGTTTCTTCAAGGGCGACCAGTAAGCGAGGTTCTCACCCGAGAAGTAGACGCGGATTGTCTGGGCATACTTTTTGAGCCACGGGAGGGTGTAGCCTACGGTCAGGTTCTTCAAGCGCAGGTAGGCCACCGATTGCAAGTAGCGGTCGTTGTAAGCTGTAAGTGTGCGGTCTTGCGGGTTGGGAGAGGCGCTAGTGTTGGCCTCGTAGCCGCGCGGGAAGGGGAAATAACCGTTGGGGTTGTCCTCGCTCCATATCTGGTTGACGAGAGTCTTGCTCAAGAAGGAGTTGTTGGGACGGCAATAGGGACCCCAGAAGAGGTTGGCGGTGCCGTCGCCGGGATACCAGTCGCGCTTGCCCACGCCTTGGAAGAGGATGGAGAAGTCGATGCCGTTCCAGGTGAGGTCGAGGCCAAAGGTGTAGGAGTAGCGCGGCAGGGAGTTGCCGATCACCACGCGGTCGCCGGGATTGTCGACGGTGTTCTCGCCTCGGTCGAGCTTGCCGTTACCGTTAAGGTCGAGGAATTTCAGGTCGCCGGCGTGGAGGCCCTGGCGGGTGCCGGTGGCGTCGATACGCTTGGTGACGAGCGAGCAGTCAACCGCTTCGGCGTAGGCTGCTGCCTCCTCGTCGCTTTGGAAGAGACCGTCGGTGCGGTAGCCCCAAATCTCGCCGAGGGTTTCGCCCACGTAATGCTCACCAATCAAGCGGGTATCGTTGTCAAATCGGGTGACGACCGTCTTGTAGTCGCCCAACGATCCGTGCACGTTGTAGAGCAACGGACGACCAGCCAAGGGCAATTGGTCGCGCCAGGAAAGTTGTAGCTCCCAACCGTTGGTGCGCATATCAGCGGCGTTGGTCTTGGGCTCGTTGGCGCCGTAGACGCTGGGGAGCGAGGCTCCAGCCATCATCATGTTGGTAGTGCGGCGGATGTAGTAATCGCCGTTGAATTGCAAGCGGGAGTTGAAGAACGACAGATCAAGACCCCAATCGTAGGTCGTTACGCGTTCCCAAGTGAGGTCGGAGGCCACGGGGTCGTCCTCGCGGGCGTAAGCCAAGGAGTTGGTGCCGTCGAAGGTGTAGGAGTCGTTGGTCTTGGAGGTGTTGATCGTCTGCACAAAAAGGTAATCCGATACCTGCTGGTTGCCCAATGAGCCGATCGAGAAGCGTATCTTGGCGTCGGTCCACCAGCTACGCAGGGGTTCCCAGAATTTCTCCTGGCTGATACGCCAGCCGGCCGAACCCGAAGGGAAGAAGCCCCAGCGGTTTTTGCTCCAGAAGCGTGAGGTGCCGTCGGCGCGACCTGATGCCTCCAAGAGGTATTTGCCAGCGTAGTCGTAATTCAAGCGGCCGAAGAAGCCGAGGGTCTGATACTTGGATTTACCGCCGGTTACCTCGTAGGTGGGGCCTGTAGCAAGGTTGAAGTCGTTGAGATCCTCCGAGAGGTTGCCGTCGACCGTGACGGTGTTGCGGTGGTACCAGCGAGTGTCGTATTGCATACCGGCCATAGCCGTGAAGTTGTGCTTTTGGTTCCAGGTGTGGTGGAAGTCGGCGTAAGCCTCGAAGGTGTGCTTATAGTTGTGGTTGTTGTACTCCGAAAGCTCGTTGCGGAACATCGAGGTGGTTTCCCACACGATCACGCCCTCGGTGTTGGAGTAAGGAGCGTTGGAGTAGCGATATTGTGCGAAATTCTGCAAGAACTTGTAGGCATGGTTGAGATGCAGGGCCACGCCTTTACCGAAGTCGATGTCGAGGCCATTCTTCACGGTCACCTCGTTGATCGACTCATGGTTGTGGTTCTTGCCGTAGGTTAGCACAAGGTTCATGTTGTTACCAACCGATGTTGATTGGTTGGTGAGGTTGGTCTTATGCACGATGGTGCCGTCGGGGTTGGTGGGGACGAACACGGGCGAGCAACCCTGGGTGATCTTCTCAAACACCAATTGCTGGTTCTTGGCTCCCGGCCATTTCATCTTGCTGTAGAAGTAGCCGATGTTGGAGCGGAAGGTGACGTGGCGCGAGAGCTTGATGTCGATCTTGGAACGGATGGAGTAGCTGTCGTAGGGGTCGTTCTGAAGGTTCATCACGCCTTGCGTGCCGTAGTAACGGCCCGAGATGTAATATTTCACGTTGTCGTTGCCGCCGCGGATGCTCACGTTGTGCTCCTGCTGGAAACGATTCTTCTTATAGAAGTAGTTGTACCAGTCGAAGTTGCCGTAGTAGCGATAGGTGCCGTCCTCGGCCACTGTTACCCAGGGGCGATCGGGGTTCTCGGTTTTGTCGTTACGACGGGCGTACAGCTCGGCGTAGTCGTCGTCGGTGTACTTGAAATACTTGTTACCCTGCTGACCGTTGGAGTAGTAGAAGAACTGGTCGGTGATGGTAGCCCAGTCGTAGCCGCAGGTGATGAAGTCGTTCTTGGTGGTGTTCTGCGCCCAGCCCACGCGGCCGTTGTAGCTCACCTTCACCTTGGAGTCGGTACCCGACTTGGTGGTAACCAATACCACGCCTGCCGAAGCCTTGGCACCGTAAACGGCAGCCGCCGAAGCGTCCTTAAGCACCGATACCGATTCGATATCGTTGGGGTTCAAACGGTTCAAGGCCATCTCCACGCCATCCACGAGGATAAGGGGCGACGAGGAGTTGAGAGACGAGGCACCGCGGATGTCGATTTGATAACCCGAGTCGGCACGACCCGAGTTGATGCCGATATTCAGCGAGGGATCCAAGCCCTGGAGGGCCTGGGCGGCTGAAACAACCGGTCGGCCGTTGATCTCTTCGGCACCGATCACGCCCACGGCGCCTGTGAGATTGATCTTCTTTTGCTGACCGAAGCCCACAACGACCACCTCGTTAAGCATCTTGGCTTTGTCCTCCAAGGCCACGTCGTAAGTGGAGCCGGAGCCTACCTTTACGGTCTTGGTCTTGCATCCCACGTAGGAGAATGAGAGGGTTTGGCCAGGTTCTGCCGCAATGGTGTAATTGCCGTCGATGTCGGTGGCCACAGCCTCTTTGGTGTCGGTGTTAAGCACGGTGACACCGATTAGCGGCTCCTTGTCGGAGGTGTTGATCACCTGGCCATGAATCTCCCTGGTTTGCGCCGCCGCGCTAAATGGGAGCAGAAGCGCCAACAGCATCACCAGCCGCATGGCTATGCGCCGTAAGGCCGCTGGTAGGTTTAATGGTTTTAGGTTCATAGAATGATTGTTGGAATGTGATGAAAGTTGGTAATCTTCAAAGACTTGCCACATCAACATGTCGAGCTCTCGACTGCCGATATTCTCGGCAATCCAGAGCTCAACAGTCTTTCCCTGACAGGGATCACAACGGTCGTAGAAAAAATCGAAAAACTTCTCTCGGGTCATGTGATGTAACACTTCTTCTATAGAAAGAAGTCGTCAGGGGGCGGAAGTACGTAACCGCGAAGTGTTAAAAGAGCACTTTTTTGCCTCCGCGGATGTAAACGCCATGAACGGGACGGTCGGTGGTGACTTTTCGGCCAAGGAGGTCGTAAAGATCATCATCGGCTTTGGCGTCAGCGTTGATCAGGTCGATACCCGTAGAGATGTCGGCGTAGAGCACGAGGTCGCTGTGGGTAGTGGATCCCGACGAGTATACTGTGCCCTCGCTATCAACCCAGTTTTCGAAGGTGTCACCCTCGGCAGTCTCGGGATCGGCGGGGAACTTCACGGTGGAGTTGTTGTAAAGCACAGCGTAAACCGAGCCACCCACCATGAACGTGGTGGAGAACACATGGTTGTCGGTGTTGTAAGCCTCGGGAAGCGAGGAGTCGGAGCTGAGATTCTGGCCGTAAAGGGGAGTTTCCAAGCCGCTGTTCAGCTTGTAAGCCACCTCACCCGAGTGGAATTGCTCGGCGGTAGCGGCAGTGCCGTTGTCGGAGGAGCCCATGGTGTCAAGATAGTAGCAATCACTGATAGTATAGGAGGTACAGCCATTCTTACCAGTGAAGATGTCGAGATCGGTAGCTGTATTGGCAATCGATCCATATACATAGTTGCGAGAGTCGGTTTCGACAGCGCCCTCGCCGTAGAGTCGAGCGTAACTGATTATACCACCAGTGTAAGAAGAGGCATTAGAGCCGTTGTTGACAATCTTGCCAGTGAATGCCGACCCGGTAATAGTAGCGACTCCGTTCTTGGTGTTGGTATTTGTGGTGCCAACGAGGCCACCCACACCCTTGCCCACTTTAGCGTCAGCAGCGATGGTGATGGTGCCGGAGTAGTAGCAACTTTCCATTGCGATAGCCTTGCCTTGGCCCAAAATACCGCCGCAATAGCCAGAGTATACCGAGTTGATATTGATGGACATGTCGGAGGAACAGTTGCTGATTTTGCCGATATTATTTGCTTTGCCGATTAATGAGGCAACATTAGAACCAGCGGTAGAAGTCATGGTAATTGTTCCATGCAATGTGAAATTCTTGACTTCGCAATCAGCCGAATTGGTATAGCTGATGAGGGCAGCTAATTTCTTGCTCGTGTCGAGGTCGGAAGCAACGATATTGAGGTTATTGATGGCGTAGCCTTGTCCGTCGGCCTTACCGTTGAACTCAGCATTGTAGCCGATGGGGGTGAAAGGCTGGTTTCCGAGGTCGATGTCGTTGGCGAGGATGAAGCAGTCGGTCTTGTTGCCACTGTTCACGTCGTTGGCCACCCAGGCGAGCTCAGCGCCGCAGGTGATGATATAGTAGCCGTCGCCATTGGTTGCAGGTTCAAGCATGGAGGAGCCGTTCCAAGGGTCCTGGAAGAGTGCCGCGTTGGGGTTGGTGTCGTACAGGGTGAGGTCTTTGTCGGTGGCGTCACCGCTCTTGTACTCGTTGCCCTCGGCGTCATACCATGTGCCGGCGGGAAGCGCAAGGGTCGAGTTGTTATAGAGCGTTGAGCTTACGGTGCCATCCGACATGAGGGTGGTGCGATAGACGCGGTTGGTTTCGGTGTAAGGCTCGGGGAGGGAGTTGCTGTCACTCAGGTCCTGGCCGAAATACATGTAGGTGCCGTCGCCGTTGAGCAGGTAGGCCACCTCGCCCGAGTGGAACTGGTCGGCGGTAGCAGCGGTACCGTTAGTGGAGGCGGTCATCGTGGAGAGGTAGTAGCAGTTGGTTACCGAGAAATTGTTGGTGGTAGAGCTTTTACCGCAGAATAGATCGAGATTGGTGGCAGTGTTGGAGATTGTGCCATACACGTAGTTGCTGGTTTCGGTTTCCGAGCCCTTTGTCAGGTTGGAATAGCCGTTGATACCGGCGGTGTAGCTGGATGTCTTTGTACCTTGATTGACGATTGTGCCGATGAAGGCGCAACCTTGGATTGTAGCCTCTTGGCCTTCAGCTGTGGAATTGGTTGTGCCGATAATGCCACCCACGCCTTTCTGAACGCGGCCCGCTGAGCCGATGGTGATAGTGCCCGCATAAACGCAGTTTTCGAGGTTCATGGTTTTGCCCATACCGATGATACCGCCGCAGTAGCCGTTGTAGGCCGAATTGACGTTGATGTTGACCTCGGAGCGGCAGTTGCGCACGTTGCCAAGGGCGTTAGCCTTACCGATAATGCCGCCAACGTTGCTGTTAGCGGTGGACGACATGTTGATGGTGCCACGCACGGTGAGGTTCTCGATATCGCAGGATGTAGAGCTGGTGTAGCCCACCAAACCGGCGAACTTATTGGAAGAGTCCATGCCGTCGCCAAGGTCAATCAGCAGGTTGTTGATAGCGTATCCCTGGCCGTCGATTTTGCCGTTGAATGCAGCGCCGTAGCCGATGGGGGTGAATTTCTGTGAGCCAAGGTCGATGTCGTTGGCGAGGATGAACGACACGTCGTTGTTGCCGGCGTTGACATAGGAGGCGATCCAGGCCAACTCAGCGCCACAGTAGATCACGTATTGGCCAGAGGCGTTCTTGGTAGGCTCGGAGGTAGTTTGGCCGTCCCAGGGGTCGGTGTAGGAGGGCACGAAGGGCATCACCAGGGCGAGGGCGTTGACGTAGCCCATCTTGTAGGTGTCGGTGGAGGTGGCGCCGGGGGTGACTTTCAGTGTGATGTTGCCCGAGGCGTCGGGAGCGATGTTGGCCAAGGTGACCGTTTGGCGGGTGTTGTTAGAGGTGGTCAGGTCGATGAAATCTTCGTTCACTCCAGCCGAAAACTCGGTCTCATAGCTCTCGGTGTCGCTCAGTTGGGAGCCGAAGAGGACGAAGTCGTAGGTCTTGGAGGAATCCAGGCCGCCGAAGGTGATGGCGCCTGTGTTGTCAAGCACGCCGTTTTTGGTGACACCGTTCACCCAAAAGCCGGTGGAAGAGACGTTTTGGGGCATCTCAAGAGCGGCCGTGGTGGAGGTGGCGCCGCCAGTGGTGGTGCCAGCGAAGGCGTCGCTGATGGTGGCCGACACGCCCGATGCGGTGCCGTCCTGAGCGGTGAGGTCGGCGATGGAGGTGCCTTGGGCGATGGAGGTGAGGTTGTTCCAGCCGTCAGCTGTCAGCTCGGGGGTGGTGAAGTTGATCAGGAGCGAGCGGGTGAGTGAGGCTTGGAGGTCGTCGCGGTTCTCCCCGAAATCGGCTGCAAGCGAAGTCACGCTCTTGGGGGTGGTGATAGCGGCATGGGCGGCGTTGCGGCACATCTCGGCGCAGTAGTCGGAGATGGTGGCGGGATGGTAGGTGACATCGAGGGCACTCTTGCCGAAGATTTTCTCATACCAAGTGAGGGCCACGGTGTAACGACCGTAGTTGTAGTTCATGTGGTAGCCGTCGCGGTTGTAGTTGTCGCCGATATAGGATGTGCGACCGTTCTGCACGGCGGTGCCACCGGGGATTACGTTGGCGGTACCGATACCCGAGGCCTCGGCGGCGCGGAAGGCGCAGTCGACGATCTTGGTGTATTGGTCGGCTTGGTCGGTGCAAAGACCGAGGTTGATCAACTCGTTGATTTTCGACGAACCGTCCTGATAGGCCCACGTCATGTAGAGGTAGAACTCAGGGTTGGCACCCGATTGGAGGTTGTTCTTAATGAAAGTAATGATGTTGTTGAGATAGGGGAAGTAGTGGTCGTAGGCGCACGAATAGTTGTGGTCGGTTTGGATAATCACCACGTCCCAAGCCTCGTCGCCCACGATTGATGCGTCGAAAGCCTTGGAGTTGGAGCCGGTGGTAGTCTGGGAGGCGGTACCGGAGGAGTTGACGGTCAACTTGTAGTAGTTGTAGATCACTTCACCCGATTGGATACGCTCGTCGTGGAGCTGGAGGGTTGTGCCTCCCTTGTAGGGGAAGCCGAGGGTGATTTCATCGCCGCCAGAGGCGACGATGGGCGCGAATTCCTGGAGGGCGGCGTCGTAAGAGAACGAGTTGCCCACCACCAGGATCTTCTTGGCCGTGGCGCTCATCGACTGCGGGAGCAGCAGGGCCAAGGCGACAAGGAGCAGCAGGGAAAGGTTAAAGATTTTTTTCATTGCACTATGGTTTTTTTGGGATTAAGTTGTTGAAGGAAATAACGCTTTAAAGCATTAAATCTTTAAAGGAGGAAAGGGGGATACTGTCGGGCCGACACGGCCCGACTTCCTGCCTAAAGGGCGGGGGGATACTGTCGGGTCGACACGGCCCGACTTCCTGCCTAGAGGGCTATTCGGTGAAGGCGAAGAAGCCGCCGCCCGAGGCCATGGGGATGGTGATGCGGCCGTCGGCGGGGACGGTGAGGCGGTCGAGGCGCAGGTCGCGGCCGTCGCGGTGGGCGTTGCGGCCGTCAAGGTACATAATGAGCTGTCGACCTCGCATCTCCTCGGGGAGGATAACCTGGAGAGTGCGAGGCTCCCAGTTTGTCAGGGCCCCTACCCACCATTGGTCGCCTGAACGTCGGGCCTCAACTACGTACTCCCCTACCCTGCCGTCCAAGCCCCGGGTTTCGTCCCACACTGTGGGTGTGGCGGCGATAGCCTGGATGGTGATCGGCTCCTGCTCGTAGTCGGTGGGGGAGTCGCAGAGCATGCTGAGGGGGGCGTCGAAAATGACATACTCGGCCAACTGGTGGCAGCGGGTGCCCATGGCTCCGGGATGGGAATGATTGGGGCGGTACTCTCCCTTGATGAAGTTGCGAAGGGCGCCTTGGGTGTAGTCCATCGGTCCGGCAAGCAAGCGTATAAATGGGAGGGTGGTGTCGTACTCGGGCATATCCACATCCTGCTTGGTCCATTTCATCTGCTCGAGGCCAAAGACTGCCTCGTAGTTGACCACGTTGGGATAGGCGCGCTGCAAACCCCAGGGCTTGGAGCAACCGTGGAAGTCGACGAGCAGGTGGTTGCGGGCGCAAGCGTCGGCAGCGCGCCACATGAAGTCGATCATATCGGCGTCGTCGCGGTCAAGGAAGTCGATTTTGAAGCCTTTCACGCCCATGTCGGAGTAGTGCTTGCACACGCGCTCCATATCCTTGTCCATGGCCAAATAGCCGGCCCAGAGGATGATGTCGACACCCAGTTGATGGCCGTAGTCGATGATCTCGGCAAGGTCGATTTCGGGCACAACATCGAAAAGATCGGCTTTGCCCTTGGTGGCCCAACCCTCGTCGAGAATCACGTATTCGATACCGTTGGCGGCAGCGAAGTCGATGAAACGCTTGTAGGTGGCGGTGTTAACACCAGCGACAAAATCAACTCCGCGAAGGCTGAGGGCGCACCACCATTCCCAAGCCACCTTGCCGGGCTTGATCCAGGAGGTGTCTTCGACCCGCGAGGGGGATGCTAAGCGGTACACCATGTCGTTGTGGAGAAGGTGGGCGTCGCGGCGGCTCACGATGAACGCGCGCCACGGTAACGACCGGGGGCCGTCGAGCGTGGCGAGATAGTCGTGACGTTCCTTCACCAGTCGCTCGAGGTCGTTGTGGCCACCCACCTCCACGCGCTTGGGCAGGCGAGCGAGATAGCCGTCAAAACCGTTCCACGTGGGCTGCATGTACATTCCGGGGTAGCCTTGAATGTCGGCCTCGGCGATGGCCAATTTCATGTTGTCACCGCAGTCGACGAGCAAGGGGGTGAAACAGAGGCGCTCGGTTTCCAAGCCGTTGACGGTGGTGTGCTCGTAGCGCGACTGCATGTCGGTCCACAACTGGCTCTCGACACTCATGGGCGCTTTTTTGTCGCGGCGGGAGGTGTAGGCTGCCCACACCTCGGGGTTGCCGTCGAAACGGTAGCGGGCGACCTCGTCGACCACATTCACGGGTTTTTTCCCGTTGTAAACCCAGCGGTAGGCTAAGCCGTCGTCGTACATTCTCAGTTCCAAATTAACTGCCTTCCCTTTCAGCGTCAAGGAGTTGTAACAGTCGTCGACTGTCGCTTGGCGGTAAATGGGCGAGGGAATGGTGGAGCAGTGCTTGCCACGAGTGACCTTGGCTCCTTTTAGCGAGGGGTTGCCCTCGGAAAGCCGCAGGGCAATCGTGGAGGGGGCCAAGAGTTGCTTCCCCGCGGCATCGGTTAGGGCGATGGTGACGCTGTCGCCGGTGGTTATCTCGGCGCGCAGCTGGCCGTCGGGCGACCATAGCTCGTGGCCGTGGGACGCGATGAAGCCGATGAGGAACATCAGCAGGGCCAATCCACACACTAAGGAGAATTGGCGTATCAGCGATTTGTTGTATTCAAGGCTCATCTTAGTAGATAAATGTGGTGATGATGGGGTAATGGTCGGAAATCCAGCGGACGTCGCCGTAGATGGGACGGTTGAGAGTCTCGAAGACCAGCGGCTCGGCGTTCCAGTAGAAGATGTGATCGAGGTTCTTGCCCTCCACGCCGGGGATCACGCGGCCGTAGCCGTTGAAGCTCGATTGGTTGTCGCTCACTTTTGCCTCATCGCGGGCCGAGTGCATCTGCTGGAAGAACGGCTCGATAGAAGCTCGGCGGGTGTCGGTAGGGGCGTGGGAGGCGTTCATGTCGCCGGTGACAAAGACGGTGGCGTCGCGGCTGGCGATTTCGGTCATCTTGTCGATGATGAGTTGGCAGCACTTGGCGCGTACCTCGGTGTCGACGGGGTCTTTCTTGTAGGGAAGATGGGTGGTGACGAACCACAGCTCTTGGCCGGTGGCGCGGTCGCGGAGTTTCATCCACGCGGCGGAGCGGTAGTGATGGTCGGTGGAGTTCCAGGGACGTGAGCGCACGTCGGGTGTCTCGCTCAACCAGAAGAAGCCCGAGTCGAGGGGCTCGAATTTGTCTTTGCGGTAGAAAATCACGCCCTGGCCCGTTTGCTTGTCGGTGGCGTCGGCGGGTTGGGGATGGGCGTAGCAGCCGTAGCCTGGGAGGAGGGTTTTGGCTGCTGGGAGCATAGAGTTGCGCAGCTCCTGGGTTCCCACCAGGTCGGGTGTCTGGTGAATGAACATCTGTCGGCACGGCTCGAGTCGGCGGGGCCAGGCCATGTCGTCGGTGTCGTTGTCCATCCACGAGCGCATATTGAACGACATTACCTTCACCGTGCCAGGATGGGTCTGAGAGGAGGAAAAGCTTTTTGGATGGGAGGCTGTGGCACCGATCGCGTAGGCGGCTCCTATCGCTAAGATTAAGAAACGTTTCATAGAATTTCGCACTATCATTTACCATAGAACGCGCCATCGCCTGGACCTACGTAATCACCAACCAACTTTCTTAAGGAAAAAATATTATGACCATCTGTATAGTTATTAGGGATCTCACGAAGAAACTGTAAGAAATGAAAGAAACAGGAAGAAAAGCCCTCTATTTCTTTGGTTTCTTTTATTTCTTTGTTTTTCTTCGTGAATAATCTCCAAGCAAAGAAGAATCTTTTCTTTTGAGAGGGGGATCTCACGAAGAAACTGTAAGAAATGAAAGAAACAGGAAGAAATATTTCCTCGGATTCTTTTATTTCTTTGTTTTTCTTCGTGAATAATCTCCAAGCAAAGAAGAATCTTTTCTTTTGAGAGGGGGATCTCACGAAGAAACTGTAAGAAATGAAAGAAACAGGAAGAAATATTTCCTCGGTTCGGATTCAGTTCAAAAAATAATTCATATTTTTGCATGCAAAACATGTTTTCATATGGAAAAGTTGACATTTCGTATTAGGGGTGCGATATTCGAGGTGCACAAACATTTGGGTCCTGGTCTTTTTGAAGAGTGCTATCACCAAGCGCTCTTGCATGAGTTGCAATTGAGAGGAATCCAAGCTAAGAGTAAGGTGAAACTTCCTGTGAGATATAAGGGTGTTGATGTGAAAGATGCTTATGAAATTGACATCTTGGTGGAAGATGAGATTGTATTAGAATTAAAAAGTGTGTCTGAACTAACAAAGGCTCATTACAAGCAACTTCAGAATTATCTGCACTTAAGTGACCGCTATTTAGGCTATTTGGTTAATTTTAACTGCGTATACATGGAAGAAGAAACTCACATTCAACGTGTCTACAACAATCATGCTACGCATAAACATGACCTATAAGGATCTTTTTTCACAAGAGAAATTTCTTTGGTTTCTTTTATTTCTTTGTTTTTCTTTGTGAAAAGAATCCAAGCAAAGAAGAATCTTTATTTTGAGAGGGAGATCTCACGAAGAAACTGTAAGAAATGAAAGAAACAGGAAGAAAAGCCCTCTATTTCTTTGGTTTCTTTTATTTCTTT
>CAZLSW010000009.1:47120-63492 GCA_964562375.1 uncultured Muribaculaceae bacterium
CAAGCAAAGAAGAATCTTTACTGTTGAGAGGTGTATCTCACGAAGAAACTGTAAGGAATGAAAGAAACAGGAAGAAAAGCCCTCTATTTCTTTGGTTTCTTTTATTTCTTTGTTTTTCTTCGTGAATAATCTCCAAGCAAAGAAGAATCTTTACTGTTGAGAGGTGTATCTCACGAAGAAACTGTAAGAAATGAAAGAAACAGGAAAAAAAGCCCTCTATTTCTTTGGATTCTTTTATTTCTTTGTTTTTCTTCGCGAAAAATCTCCAAGCAAAGAAGAATCTTTATTTTGAGAGGGGAATCTCACGAAGAAACTGTAAGAAATGAAAGAAACAGGAAGAAAAGCCCTCTATTTCTTTGGTTTCTTTTATTTCTTTGTTTTTCTTCGTGAATAATCTCCAAGCAAAGAAGAATCTTTACTGTTGAGAGGTGGATCTCACAAAGAAACTGTAAGAAATGAAAGAAACAGGAAGAAATTTCTTTTGAGGCATGGTGCAAAAAGAGCCGGGGTCGTCGCGACCATGGCTCTTTTTAAACAGGAATATACTTGTATCAGTCTCTTGAAGTGTGTGTTTTTCGGAAAATTATCTACTAACAGAATTTCTGGATATGATAGATCATAACACAAGCTATATATAGGATATGATAGGTTCAATATCGGATCATCTGGGCGGAGCCGTCGCCACGCACCTCGAGGAGGATTTGGCCGCGCTGGGGGTTCTTGACGGCGATACCTTGGAGGGTGTAGTAGCGGGTGGTGCCCACATGGAGGTCGGTGTCGAGATTCTCCACGCCGGTGGTAGAGGGGGAGCTGGCTGTTGCGCGAGCGGGCCTTACCTTGGTGATCGAGGTGCCGAAGAAGGTGGTAGCGGCGTTGCCGGCATAGGTGGCGTCGATACGGTATTGCCAGGTCGAGGGGTCGACGTTGGTAGCGTATTCGTTGCCATCGGCCACGACATAGGCGTAAACCACGCTGGTGCCTTGGGCGTCGTCGACAGCCTTGCCTTTGTCGTTGTCAAAGTCGAATGTGCCTTTGATATTGGTGGTCTCGCTGTCGGACTTCATGCTGGCCACACCGGCGGCACTGGCTCTCAAGCTGGCCTTGGAGTACATCTGATGGGGGAGCACTTTCCAGGAATCGCTGTCGCTGGTGCGGTAGTAGACGGTGTACCATGAGCGGGGCTCGGCCTCGGAGGCCGACGAGTAGTTCTTGGCGGGGGAGTCGAAGTCGACATCGACGCGATAGATCCAGAACTCATCCTGGCAATACTTGTCCTTAGCGTGCCATTGCTTGTAGACCTTCACATTTTGGTTGGCGACGGGCTTGGCGACGAAGTCACACACGCCGTTAGCGAATGTCTTGGCGCCGTAGATGAGCTTGGATTTATTGGTGCCATCATACCTGGTCTGGTAGATCGGCTGGATGAGAACCTGCACGTCGTTTATGGTATCCAATAGGCAAGTGCCGGAAGGAGTACCAACCAGACAGCCGATATTGGCCGAGGAGGTGCCTGGGGTTACAAACTCGGTGTAAGGATCGGGGGTTTCGAAGACGCGGGATTCATGATCTGAATCAGGAGTAATCATCCACGAGCTGATAGTTTGACCTGTTGTGGTGCGCACATATTCCATCTTGTAACCACGCAACCAATAGGAAGCGTCAGAAGTGGTACAAACGCCCGTGACAGGGTTCCAGAGCACAGCACCCTCTTCACGCTGGATATCCACGCCTTCCGAGCGGGTAGTAGTAGTTGAACCGTCGGCCTTGGTGTAGCGGATACGAGGTATGTATTGGATTTGGCAGCTGGGGAGCTCGGTGGTGGAGTGAATATGGTACTTGGCGATACGCACGCCGGGGACATATTGGTAGAGGTAGAAACCGTTACCATCCTCGTCGGCCACGGCGCCAAACCAGTTGCCGTTGGCATCCTCGGTCTTGACCTCGGTGCGGTCGATATCTGTTTGCTCGTAGGTGAGTACAGGAATCAATTCGCGGGGGTAAAGGTCGGCATTGCCACTGGGATTGGGTCGATACATTGTCACGCCATTACTTTCATACTCGCCAGCGATGCAGACGAAGAAGTCGCCTACGTTTTTCGACTTGGGGGCTTGGGGTGTAACCAAGAACAGTTTTTTCTTGCCCGTAGAGCCAGTGTAGAATGAGATACCGCCGGCGTTGTTGATACGCGAGGGGGTAGCCCAGAGCTGGGCTGAACTGTACTTATAACTATCTGTAGCATCTACGCTCGCGAGGAAACGATTGGACTTTACGTCAAAGAAACCGTTGGAACGGACGCCGTGGATCATGTCGTTGTATTGGTCCAAGGGGAAAGCGTAAGGCTCGGTGGAGCCGGAGGAGATGTCGATTGTGGGAGCAACCTTCAGTTCTGTCGGGCTGCCGTTAACAATCTTCAGGCGATAGATGCAAGCGGTATTGTCCTCGGCGATGTAGACGTAACCACCCGCTGAAGTGAGCCAATGGCCTTTGCCCGAGAAGTAGTCGCTACGGTTGTAGATGGGGCTGTTGGTGGTGCGCCAATCTTTGGTATCAGCGAAAGTCAGCTTGGTGTTGCTGCTTAAGGTGGTCATATCCTTGAGGTCGATGGCATAAGCGGTGGTATAAGCGTAGGAGCTGCTTTCAAGAGTTTGATTGGTGAACCAGTCGGTAGTCTCGCCGGAGCCTTTCTTGCGTAGCACGAGGCCGCGGGCGCAACCGTAGTTGGAGAAGTCCCAACTAGAGGTTGATTTCTTGTAACGCACAAAGAGGTTTCCGTCCTCGTCCATGGCAATACCTACGCCGCCGTTGAAGTCGCCCTCGGCGGTTTTCCAAACTACCTCAGCGGTGTTGGCGGTTTTGAGTTTCGAGCCGGCCTCGGCGTTGATGCGGATAATGCGACCCACCGTGCCGTTGACCTTGCTGATACCGGCCGACTGCTCTATCGAGCCGTCCTCTCGGTTGTAGATGTACCATGCTTTCTCAGTGGGGTTGAACACGCCTTGGCGATAGAGATTCTGGGCTGAGAACGACTTGATATATTTGTTCCACGATGCATCGATGGGGTAATTGTAAATCTCCTCGCAGACGAACTGCTCCACGGCGGTATCGTAAGCGCCCAGGGTGACGGTCTTCTCCGAGGATGCGGAATAGTAGCGATCGGCGGTGCGGAGAATTTTTTCCGACTCATTGGAGTAGTAGACGCCCTTGATTTGGTAGATGTGGGAGCCTTGGGTAGCCTCCATGTCGACATAGTTGGTGGCGAGCACGTCGGAAGCGATTACCACTCCGTCGCGGAGGATATCATAGCAAGAGGGGCGAGTGGAATAGGAAGTGAATTTCCATTCCAGTTGCACCTTTCCCATAGTAGAATAAACCAGGGGGTCCTGCACCCATTCGATAGTAGTGCTCTCGTAGGTGAAGCCCTTTGTATATGAATCTTCGTTGGAGGGGTCGGAGTTGTAGCATCCGTCTTTCTTCAGATACACGCGATAGGTGTAGCTATCACTGGTGTGGGTATAGGAGGTTGCGCCAGCTGAACGAGCAGGCCAACCTAATCCACCATCATCAGTGGAAGCGTCAACGTCATACCATACGCCATCCTTAAAATATTGAATGACGGGAGTAGCGTCCTCATAGCCAGCTGGCATAGTCCACTCGAATTTGGCTTTTTTTGTGCCGTTGCTGTCGGTATAGTCGGTGACGTTGAAATTGATGGGCGCGTCGACCTGCTCGGCGCTCTTTTTATTGATAATCACGTTGAAGTACTTGCCGCCACCGCCATTGGGCTGGAAAGCGAAAATCTTCAGCGTGGGGTATTTCGTGGTAGTGTCGGATTCGTCGGGATGCGTTTCATACGTGAAATAGCCGTCGAGCCAAATGCCGGCCCAATACATCGAGCGGCTGCTCCAGGAGGTAGATGTAAAGTTGTGGTAGGCTTTAGAACCAGTTGCAGTTGTACCGTCGGCGTAGGTAATATTAATAGCAGCACTTGAGGCGGGGATGGTGATTTTGGTGCCATCGTAGAGGTTCTCGAGGATAATGGCGGGGCAGTTGGTGGTATAAGCGGTAGAGCTGGAAGTGATAGCTGTAGTTGTACCGTCGGCTTGCTTGTCGGAAACGTAAACCAGCCAGTTGTCCTTGTCGGTGCCGCAAACGAAACCGCAGAACGGCAGTTGTCCCAGTTCGCGGCCTTTCTCGATGGCCACACCTGAGCGATCCTGTGGAATAGTGGTGAGGTAAACGTCGCCCAAAGCTCCGTTGGCCTGGTAAATCAAGGCCTGCTCGGGGTTGTCGCGGTTGGGACGTACCATTGTGTACGGGCCTGCGGTGAATGGGAGGGTGTACTCTTCGTGGTCGGAAGTGGTGGGAGTGCTTTCAGCGCGCACGCGGCAACGCAGCAGACGGTCGGTGTCGGCGAGGGTAAACCACACGAATCCCGGATTGGCGTCATCGTCGTCGCGTGTATTGCCCGTAGCCCAGATGTAGTCAAAGCGACCGTAGGTAGTGCTGGTGCTACTCGAGGGCTTATCCTGGTCGTAAGGAGCATCGAAAAGATTGATGGTCCGGCGGGTAAGCAGGAAAGTGCTACGCAAGGAGGGATCGGTGGTCCAAAGATTCGAGTTGCGAGCGGCTGAGGACAATTGAACTACCGATGTTGATCCCTGATCGTGAGTACCAGTGATGAACACGATGTTGCCGTTGGAGTCGGAGGTGATTCCGCAGGTATTGATCTCGCCGGATGACCCTTTGCGCCAACGCGCATTGACGCTGTTTTGGCTTGACGACCAAGGGTATGTCATCCCTTTAGTGTAGTCGATAGCGTAGACGTTGCCTTTTGTTGTAGCGTCGGTACTGCGCTCGAGGGCGAAGATGCGGGGCTTGTATTTGAGAGAGTCGGTGCTAGGGATGGTAAAGCACATGGCTCTCACAGTGCCGTCGTTGTTGGGGCGGCAGGATGTGTCGGTAGAACCACTTGAGTTGATACCCACATTGGTTTGCCAGGCAATGTTCCAAGTGATGTCCTTGGTGACCTGGATGGTTTTGGCTTGCACCGTTGGGGGGATTGCGCCGGCCAGCAGTAGCGTGGCCGCCGCAAGGGGGATGTAAAATCTTTTCATCGGTACGTTAGGTATAGATTTATAATTTTTTAAGTTATTAAGTAGCGATTCCTGTGTGACCGTGCGGTGCACTGTGTCGCGCCGGCCGCAGATAAGAGGTTTTATCTATCCACGTGCAAAATTAATCTATAGGTTTGGGGCTGGTTGTTACGTATTTTCCATATTTTGCCTTATTTGTTCCAAAGAAGGGCGGGAAAAGGGACGGGGGGAACACAAAAGGACATAAAAGGGTTACGACGCGGGGGGTCACGCGGATGGGGGTCGATTTTTTATCGATAGGGCTCGGCGTGGATTTTTAGCGCGCGGACGTGCGCAGAGGAATGCAGACAGGAAAGATGGGACCGTTGGAAGGTACCGAGGCCAAACCGCCCCGTTGGGGCTGTGACTGGGGTCGGTAGATAGTTTCTGTTTATCCCCGCACTCCCTCGCTGCGCTCGGTTCGTACGGGGTTATTGCCATCCTCGCCGCGTTGCGGCTGATTGTACACTCCCCTACACATTAATTTGCAGGTGTCCAGAAATTTCTTCGTTTTCTTTTATTTCTTTGTTTTTCTTAGTGAAAAGAATCAGAGCAAAGAAGAATCTTTTTCTTGGTGGGGGATCTCACGAAGAAACAGTAAGAAATGAAAGAACAGGAAGAAAAGCCCTCTATTTCTTCAGTTTCTTTTATTTCTTTGTTTTTCTTAGTGAAAAGAATCAGAGCAAAGAAGAATCTTTTCTTGGTGGGGGGATTTCACGAAGAAACTGTAAGAAATGAAAGAACAGGAAGAAATTTCTTGTGGTTCTTTTATTTCTTTGATTTTCTTAGTGAAAAGAATCAGAGCAAAGAAGAATCTTTTCTTGGATGGGATGTTTCACGAAGAAACTGTAAGAAATGAAAGAAATGGAAGAAAAGCCCTCTATTTCTTTGGGTTCTTTTATTTCTTTGATTTTCTTAGTGAAAAGAATCCAGCTTGAAGAAAGCTTTTCTTTTGAGGGGATCTCACGAAGAAGCTGTAAGAAATGAAAGAACAGGAAGAAAAGCCCTCTATTTCTTTGGGTTCTTTTATTTCTTTGATTTTCTTAGTGAAAAGAATCAGAGCAAAGAAGAGTCTTTTCTTGGTGGGGGATCTCACGAAGAAACAGTAAGAAATGAAAGAAATGGAAGAAATTTCTTGTGGTTCTTTTATTTCTTTGATTTTCTTAGTGAAAAATTTACACAAAGAAGAATCTTTTATTGGTGGGGGGATTTCACGAAGAAACGGTAAGAAATGAAAGAAATGGAAGAAATTTCTTGTGGTTCTTTTATTTCTTTGTTTTTCTTAGTGAAAAATTTACACAAAGAAGAATCTTTTATTGGTGGGGATGTTTCACGAAGAAACGGTAAGAAATGAAAGAAATGGAAGAAATTTCTTGGGTAGGGGGTTAGGCGAGGGACCAGGCGGTGATGTTGCGGTCGGTGGAGGAGAAGACGATGCCGATTTTGTAGACTTGGCGTCCGTCGGCGTGCCAGCGCAGGGCGTATCCCTGGGAGTCGATTTGCGCCAGGGCCTCCTCGGGGGTGCCGTCGAGTTTGAACTCAAAGACGTACACGCGGTTGTAGGTGGAGAGCACCATGTCGACGCGTCCGCGCGACTGGCTCATCTCGCTTTGGGTGTAAATGCCGGCCATCATGCATATCACGTGGACGAGCATGTGGAAGGTTGCCTCCATTGTCTTGTCGGGCCACAGGTGATAAGGTACCGAGGCGATCACGCTCTGCATCACGGCGACCATCTGGGCGACATCGCCAGTGTTGACGGCCTGCTGCAATTTCTGGAGCTCAATTGACATTCCACGGTGGTCAATGCCCATGAATTGGGGCACAAGTTTGGTCACCAAGGCTCGCTGCACCTCTCCGTTGGGGAATCCCAGAGTAACCCAATTGTCTTTTGCTTCCTTGATGGTAAGGTAACCGGTTTGATAGAACAACGGTATGGGGTTATTCTCCTCGTAGATGTCACCCAAGTCGTTGATGTCAACGCGCGCACCATCGAGATCGGCCAAAGAGTAGTTATTTGCCCTGAGGAAATCAACGAGAATTTTAGAGGTTCCTGTGGAGAACCAGTAGTCGCGCATATCTAAATCGTACATGCAGCGTAGGATACTGAAGGGATTGGTAACTTTATCGTTCTCCTTGGAGAATCGGTAACCATCGTATTCTTGGAGGAGGCGGGAAATCGTGTCCTCGAAATCCCAACCGTATTTATCTCCTAACTTTTGTATATAAGGAGTGAAATACTGTCTCAATTCCTCGGGGGTAAAGCCACAAATGGTGGAGTATTTTTCGGATAGGGACAGGTCGAGGAGGTTGTTGAGCCCGGAGAAGATGGTGACATGGTGGAAGCGGGCGACGCCCGTAAGCATGGCGAAACGAGTCATATCGCCGCGCGCCTTTATATTAATGTAGAAATCGCGGAGCACTTCGCTTGAAGCCTCAAGGTTTTCCTTATCACGTAACACCGAGATCAATCCCTTGTCATATTCATCCACCAGAATCACCACCTGCCTGCCAGTCTTCGATCGCAACGTTGAAATCAAATCTCCAAACATTTCGGCGGCAGTAGCCTCTGGGTCAGGAATTGCAACTTCATGGCGCACAAATTCCTCTCTTAGGAGACGCCGAAGCGATCGCTCTAATTCCGTTGCCGATTTTGACTCGCAGAGCGACAGGTCGAAGCGAATCACCGGGTATTTCTCCCATTTTTGCTCTAATTTCTCTATCGCTAAGCCCTGAAACAGCTCTTTTCGCCCCTCAAAATAGGCTTGGAGGGTGCTAAGTATCAGACTTTTGCCAAAGCGTCGCGGGCGAGCAAGAAAATAGGTATAGTGCTCGCGAGTAAGCTGGAAAAGAAATGCTGTTTTGTCGACATAGAGATAATTATTCTCCCGGATAGTGGGAAAATCCTGGATGCCGATGGGCAGGCTTTGGAGAGTATCAAGAGTGGCCATATTCGCGGTTGTTTAACGCGAATATAGCCACTTTTTTCCACATTTACAAAAGCACGATTATTTGGGGAGATGGAAGGCGAGGGAGATCTCGCGCATCTGTGAGTCGGTCATGCCGTCGGGGGTGAAACCCATGGCGCGGGCGTCGCGGTAGATGGTGGCGCTCTTGTTGAGTGTGTCGACCATGTCGAAGGCCTCCATCACGTCGGTGGCGACGGCAAACACGCCGTGCTTCTCCCACATCACCACGTCGTAGTCGTCGTCGATAGCGCGGATAGTAGCCTCGGCCAACTCGACGCTCGAGGGCATCATATACGGGACGATTCCCAGTCCGCGGGGACAGAATGCCTTGGTTTCGGGAATCATCGACCATAGGATGTGGGTGAGAACGTCCTTTTTGAGGAACTCTTGGGTATGGCTCATTGCGACGAGTTGGATGGGATGGGTGTGGAGCGAGGCGCGATAGGGGTATCCTTTGGCCAGGAGGTAGTTGTGGACGCTCAGATGGGATGGTAGCTCGGAGGTGGGTTTGACGGGGTGGTCGGCGATGATCTGGTAGTGGGCGCCGTCGTCGAGCACGCGGATGAGGGAGCCGTTGGCCATGGGGTCGCGGGCGAGGTCGCGCATTCGGCGGTTGGTGCCTTTGCAGAAGAAACATTTGCCGGCGACGTGGGGGAGGGTCATGCCTATGGCAATAGGATCGGTGATTGGGGGCAGGGAGGCGATTTCGGGAGTGATGGAGTCGGTGACGTTGACGGTGATGTTGCCGCCGTTGCGCTCGGCCCAGCCTTTTTGCCAGAGGTATCCGGCGGTTTCGGCCACGGCGTCGACCTCGCGGCGCAATTTATCGGAAAGGTTGAGAACGGACATGGGGACGGGAGTTGTTAGTTGTTAGTTGTTAGTTGTTAGTTGTTAGTTGTTGGTTGTTAGTTGTTAGTTGTTAGAGGAGCTGGGGGAGGAAGGTGGAGAGGATGAGGATGGCGATGCCGGCGATGAGTACGTAGCGGGTGGCGGGGGTGGTGCCTCGCCACTCGTGGAGGATGATTCCCCAGAGGTTGGAGAACACGACGTTGAGCGCCATCAAGATGCACCATGAGAATGCCACGAGCACGGGGAAGTCCTCCAAGATGCCTTGGCCTAGCGAGAGGCCAAAGAACTGGCTGTACCACAGCACACCGGCCAGAGCGCAGAGCAGGGCGTTGCCGGTCCACAGGCCCGAGCCGCAGCGGTAGTCGCCGAAGGTAGCGTTCTTGGAGTTTTGGTACAGGCAGTATAGGGCGTTGGTGAGGAAACCGCCGAGCGTTACCACGGCGATAGCTGGCAGCGCGCGGAAGATGGGGCGAGTGTCGGCGAAGCAGAGGTCTTGTCCAAATCCGAGTCCTATGGCGAAGCATGCGCTCATGAAACCGGCCACGATTGCCACCAACAAGCCTTTGGCGAAGTTGAACTCCTTGTTGGCCTCGTCACCCTGCTTGCCTAAGTTCTTGGCTTTCATGGCCCCGGCTTTGCCGATCACGCCGATACCGACAAGGGTGACCACCACTCCCACAAGCACAGGCCAGGTCAACGAGGAGAGGTCGCCGGTGAACACAGGGGTGAGGATAGTGCCGAGGGCTGCGCAGGTGCCGAGGGCGATGGATTGGCCAAGGGCCACGCCGAGGTAGCGCATCGACAGTCCGAATGTCAATCCTCCCACGCCCCAGAGCATACCCATGCCGAATGTTGTCCACATGGAGCCGGGATGGGCGGTGAATATCTCGCTAAAGGAGTGACCCGCGGGGACGGCGAGCCAAGCGCCGAGCAGGGGGAACACAATCCAAGCCCATACGCCCTGCACGAGCCAGAACGACTCCCAGTGCCAGAGCTGGATTTTCTTGATAGGTACATAAAACGAGGCTTGGCAGAGGGCGCCAAAGGCGATGATGAGTAGGCCGAGGGGAAGGAGCATGGGGGGGAGGTGGGAGTTTAAAGTTAAAAGTTTAAAGTTAAAAGTTAAAAGTTAAAAGTTTCTAGTTTCTAGTTTCTTGTTTATAGTTTCTTGTTTATAGTTTCTAGTTGATCGTTGCTGGTGGTTAGTTGAGGAGGGAGTCGAGGGGGAAGCGCATGGCGAGGATAACCATCACGGCGATGATGGTGATCGCCGTGATGATTGTGATAAGCGTGCGCGTTTCAGCGCTTGCTGAGTACTTCCTTTTCATAATTTTGAATCTCTGCGATGTAATCGGCACCCACGGGGACGTTGTTGCGGCGGCAGAATTCGTCCCAAACGTCACCCCAGGGCATGGATTTGGTTTCCTCCATCAGGGCCAGTCGCTCGAAGCCTTGGCCTGCGCCCTCGTATTGACGTAGTTGCTTAAGCGGCTCGAGCAGGGCCAGAAGCATGCATTTCTGGGTAGCTCGCGTGCCGATAACGTAAGCGCCGATACGGTTGATCGAGGCGTCGAAGTAGTCGAGGCCGATGTGCACGCGATCGAGGGCGTCGCAGCGCACGATCTCGCGGCACAGCTCGATGGTGTCGTCGTTGAGTATCACCACGTGGTCGCTGTCCCAGCGCACGGGGCGGCTGACGTGGAGCATCACCTCGGGGATGTAGAGCAGGAGCGAGGAGAGTTTGTCGGCAACGCTCTCGGTGGGGTGGAAGTGGCCCATGTCGAGAGTCACCATCTTCTGGCGCGACACGCCGTAGCCGATGTAGAAGTCGTTGGAACCCACGGTGTAGCTTTCAAGGCCGATGCCGAATACCTTCGACTCGATGCAGTCCTTCATGTGGTCGTATTTCTCGGCGAAAACCTCATCGAGGCTTTCCATGAGCAACTGGCGGTACTTCATGCGGTTGACGGTAAGGTCCTTGGAGCCGTCGTGTACCCACACGTTCATGATGCAGGGGTCACCCTGGCGCCGGCCGATTTCGTTGGCTATTGCTCGGCAACGGCGGGTGTGCTCGATCCAGAATTTACGGATTTCGTCGTCGGGGTTGGAGAGGGAGAGGTCGCCCGATTTGGGATGGGAGAATGAGGTGGAGTTGAAGTCGAGCTTAAATCCGTTGTCCAAAGCCCATTCGACCCAGGATTCAAAGTGGCGCATCTCTACCTTGTCGCGGTCGACGTATTCGCCGCCGAAGTCGCCGTAGATCTCGTGGAGGTTCAAGCGATGTTGGCCGGGGATAAGAGATGACGCGTAGAGGATGTCGGTGCGCACCTCGTCGATGGTGCGGGCACGGCCGGGATAGTTGCCGGTTGTCTGGATGCCACCAGAGAGCGAGCCGGCGTTCTCAAAGCCGCAGACGTCGTCGGTTTGCCAGCAGTGGAGGGAGATATGCACGTTTTGGAGGGCCTTGAGGACGGCCTCGGTGTCGATGCCCATAGCGGCGTAGCGCTCTCGGGCGAGGTCATAGGAAGTCATGGAGGATATAGTTTTTAGTTTTTAGTTTTTAGTTTTTAGTTTTTAGTTTCTAGTTTCTAGATTTGGGGGGTGGATTGAGTTCTCGAGTGCACGAGTGCACGAATACACGAATGCACGAAAGAACGGGATAACGGGTTAACGGGTTAACGGGTTAACGAGGGGGTTACTCGAGGGTGAGGAAGGAGCGGTAGGCTTTTTGGAGGTCGGGGAGGGCTTGAGGTTGGAATTTTTGGGTGGGGAAGGCGCGGGAGATGAGGGCGCGCATACGACGCAGGGAGTCGACCTCGCCGGCGGCACGGGCTTGTAGCATGATGTTGCCGATAGCGGTACATTCAACGGGTCCTGCTATTACGGGCATCTCCAAAACCGATGCTGTCAATTGGTTGAGGGACGTGTTCTGCGATCCACCGCCGATTACATGCAGGCACTCGGGTTTCTCGGGGGCCAATTCCTTAAGCATCTCCATCACTTGGCGGTAACGGAGCGCCAGAGAGTCGTAGATGCAACGGGTGAATTGACCCGGAGTGTGGGGAACAATCTGCTTGGTGGTTGCGCAATATTCCACAATCGACCTTGTCATAGAACGGGGGTTGGCGAAACACTTGGCGTCGGGGAATATCAACGAGCGCCAATGAGGTTCTTTCTCGGCCTCGGCCATCAGTTGGGGATGGCTGCAATTGATGCCTTGGGCTTGCCAGTCCTTGCGGCATTGCTCAAGGAGCCACATGCCGCAGATGTTTTTAAGGAATCGAATTGTGCCGTCGATACCGCCCTCGTTGGTGAAATTGTAGCGGCGCGCCATCTCGTTGACTATAGGCTCCTGCAATTCCACTCCCATGAGGCTCCAAGTGCCGGAGCTGAGGTAGGCGAATGGGTGATTCGTGGTAGCGGGGACGGCAGCGACAGCCGAAGCGGTGTCGTGGCCAGCTACCGCAATAACGGGGATTTGTCCCAGGCCGGTGTAGCTGGCCAATTCTTTGGAGAGCTTGCCTACACAATGGCCTGGATAGACGATTTTGGGGAAACGGTCGCGGGTGAGATCTACAGTCTTGAGTATCTCATCGGAGAAGTCACGCTGGCGCACGTCGAGTAGTTGCGAGGTAGAGGCGATGGTGTACTCGGTGACGGCATTTCCGGTCATCATGAAGGAGAGCGCGTCGGGGAGGAACAGCAGTTGCTTGGCTTGTTTCAACTGTGGGAGGTCCATTCGGCGATGGGTAGAGAGCTGGAACAGAGTATTGAAGTCCATCACTTGAATGCCGGTGATGTCGTACACGCGGTTGGCGCTAAGGGCACGCTCGAAGTAGCGAAGCGGCTCTCCTTCAGTGTTGCGGTCGCGGTAGCTGACGGGTGTACCCATCATCTTGCCATCTTCCCCCATACAAGCATAATCGACGCCCCAGGTGTCGATGCCGATAGAGGTGATTTCCACTCCCATCTGGCCCACTTTTTTTAGGGCATCGAGAATCGACATCCATAGGGCGGGGAAGTTCCAGTAGGAGATTCCCTCGTGCTCGATTATCTCATTTGGGAAGCGAGCGACCTCGGTCATTTCGATGGTTTCAGCCCCAACAGAGGCGAGAATGACGCGACCTGAGGTAGCTCCCAAGTCAATTGCAATGTATCGCATAATGTTGATTATTAGGGTGTTGTAAGTGTTACTGGTCCAATGAGGCCAGAGGGTTGGAGAGGGGTATCGGGAGTGGAGGTGCGGATAAAGAGTTGGGTGGATCGCTGCTCGGGGGGTAGCTTGGCGTCGCCCACCAGGCGGTTGTGCCAATTGTTGGCCACGTCGACGCGCAGCGTGTTTTTGCCCTTGCGCAGATATGGGGAGATGTCGATGGCGTAGGGAGCCGTCCACACGCCGCCCGCTTCCTGGCCGTTGACCCACACTCGCGCCATGTCGTTCACTGCCCCAAATTGCAGCGATACTGGCTGGTTAGGTACGCCATGAAACTTAAACTCACAAGTGTAGGACATTGTGCCAGAGAAGTGGGCGACGGAGGTGTCGGCCGACAGAGAAAGGTCCTGCAATTTCCAACGTTTCACCAATTTCTTGGGACCTTTCATCGGTGTCATGGTTAGCGTCCAATTGACGTCGGTAAGATCGAGTAATTGCTTCGGCTCGGGGAAGTTAAGAGCTACATCGAGGGGAGATGACGAGGGAGTGCCCTCGTTTTGGAAGACGACGAATATCGATTCCATGGGATCCAAACGCAATGGTAGGTTAACGCGGCCATCCTCGACATTCCACGATTGGGCATCGCGACGTTCTCCCGATGCGGGGAACCACAACTCGGGCTGTCGACCTCGGCCATCGCGCAGGGATGCGATCAATTCCACTGGCTCGGTGGCCGATTGGTTGGCTATAAAGTATATGTCTTTTTTACCATCGGCGACATGGGCGTAGCGCATATTTTCGATGAGGGAAGCATCGGGAGTAAGCCTCACTTGTTCAAGCACTTTCTCGATAGGTGTGTCGAGAGTGAAGAGGTGTCCCCTACCCTTTTCTCCTTTCTCCCATAGCCCGGTAGCGAGGGATGCAACCTCTTGGTCGGCAAGGGGATAATTCTTCATTGACGGAGATCGGCGAGGCGGATTGCCCATCACGTTGGCTCCCTGGCGGATAAGTCGTGCGATCGCCTCGAGGGTTTCGGGGAGCATGGTATCGCTGGGAGGAAGGATGAGCAGACGGTAACGGCCGGTGCCGGCAAGGATATCACCCGTGATGGGATCCACAGTGGCGCGGTCACGCAGCACCTCACCGTTGATGAAATCGTATTGGTAACCAGCGGGGAGGGAAGGCTCAGCAAGACCGGTCATCACCGGTGTGTCGTCGCCAATGAAATAAGCCACATCGGCCACATAGCGGCCCTGTTGCAGCATAAGGTTGCAACGCTTGAGGTAATCGGTGAACAGATCGAGATGACGGTACCACGTGTTCTTGCGGTTGAACTCGTTACCGAATGGAGCGTTCAATCCCGGATAGGAGGTCTCGTCGGGTTGCGCGCACACGAAATGGAGCAACGTGGCGTTGACACCCTCGGTGAAGAAACGGTCGCCGCGCAATTTCATGTCGCGGGGAGAGCGGGAGTACTCCGGACCACCGCAGGTGAACGACTCAGACCATACCAATGGCTTGCCGTAGATGTGGGCGCACGACGAGGCTCCACGGTTCTCAATGTTGCCAAGGTCGCCCTCGCTCCAAAACTCGCCGGCTACCTCGGACGATTGGCCGCCGTATTGCAGGAACTCGCCAGGGAAGCCCCAATGGCCGTAGCACTCGAGCCAAACGCCAAAGCCGTCCTTTTCGGCCAACTGGCGCATACCTCCGATATGGTCGTAGGCCAAACGGTCGGCCACCATGCGGCGATAATCCCAAAGGAATCGGTCGCTCAGGTCGCTGTTGCCCACGACGGTACCGCCGTAGGTGAGCAGATAAGGGGTGGGATCGTAGCCGTAACGGCGCTGAAACTCGGGGATGAAATCGTCGCCAAAGGTCTGGGTTGCGCGCTCGTAGGAGTCGCACACTACTGTATTCCACGTGCGGCGATCGTGAGCTGGCACGCTGTCGCGGATTCGACCGATAAAGTTCTCGTAGTGGTGCTTGAGGGCGTCGTGATCCCATCGATCGACCTCCAGCCCCTGACCGTCGCCCGGAAGCGCCGGGGAGTTGCAGATGCCCGTGGGGGCGGTATATAAGCGTGTAATTATGTATTTTTTACCGGGCATGGCATGGGGCCAGTTGAGCGTTGAGCCATCCCACCACTCCGTTACATCCACCACATCCTTAGGGTCAACGCCTTGCAAGGTGGCAGTGGCGCCCCATTTGTAATCGTGCCAAAGGGGGAGTGGCGTTTGGTGCATCTTGGCCAGATTCTTGTCGGCGTATCGGTCGACCACAGGGGCGTCGCTCAGCTCCAAGCGGGTTATCTGGCAACCGGGGTTAATGTCCACCTCGATTGTCAATGTGTCGCCTGAGTGAGCGGCAAGGTCGGGAAGAGCCATCGCTGTGGGAGCCGTGCGGTCGTAGCCCACCTCGATCATCATGTTGGTGCGGTTGACAGGGAGTACAACCTTGCCACCAACATTAAATTGGGCGAGAATCGGGCCGGCTGCCTGCACCGTAAGCGAGCGGGGAGTGAAGTTTTCAGGAATCACGTATTTCAGGGTCACGTGGGCCTCGGTGACGCCATCCGCCGATATTCCGGTGGTTGAGATGGGCTTCAGAGATTGATATCCGGGGTCCTCCACGGCAAGCACCTTGACATCGGCCAGGAAGCCGTCGGGGCGATTCAAGGTCGTTGTCAATGTGCCGTCGTGTTGGGCCTCACATCTCACTGTCTGCAAACCTAAGTACCTTTGCGAGTGCTCGGGCTTAACCCATGGCCCACCGGCCTGGCTCCACCCAGGACTGTTAAAGATACCTATCTCAATACCAAGATTTGACGCTTCGCGAAGCGCCGTTCCAACTATGTCAAACCATTCTGGGGTGCCGATATACACGGGCCCGCGGGGAGACTCCTGGGGGTCGAGGCCCTGAAAGCCGATGAACGCGCGAGTGATTCCCGCCTGCTTCATCGCTTGGAGGTCGGCTATCACGCCGTCGCGGGTGACATTGCCCGACAGCCAATACCAATAGCACGCCGTGGCGACATCCTCGCCGGGCGTGGCAAACGTGTCGGCCAGATTCCTCGTAGGGGCGGCCGTGGCTATCAGGGAAATGATCGCACTGTATATCGGTAGCAATATTTTCTTCATGGCATCGCAAAGGTAGGGCTTTTTAGCCGCGTCCACAACCTATATACGCGCCAAATTTTAGCGAATTTGTTCCAAAAATCGAGTAGGAGGTGAACACTAATCAGAGGTGTTCACCTCTTTTCGTGTTCA
>CAZLSW010000010.1:0-60225 GCA_964562375.1 uncultured Muribaculaceae bacterium
GGCCTTGACTTTTTATTGCGGCGGGTGTAAAATCTCGCCGTTTTTATGTAATTTGTGAAAGCTAAGCAGGAGGTCCCGCCGTTAAGTAGGACGTCCCGCCGTTAAGTAGGACGTCCCGCCGTGCCGGCGGGACAGATTTATCTGTCGGGGCGGCACGGCCCGACTTCCTACTTAACCAGCCCGACTTCCTACTTAACCAGCCCGACTTCCTACTTAACCCACCCGACTTCCTACTTAGCCTAATCTATTCCTCAATTTCGCTTGTTATATAAGTAAAGCGCTTTCAACTATGGCAACCAATAACCCATCCATGCCCCAACCGCCAAAAGCGACAAAGGCGACAAAGCCCCCGGAGTCCCACCGAATCGTCTACAACATATTTCGCGGGGCCGTGCTCATATTGTCGCTGCTGCTCATCATATGGATCAGCTACGACACTTTCGAGCAAATCCCATTCCTGAGCAACCACCATTACATGACATTCCAGCTGTGGGTGTGCATCGTTTTTCTGGCCGACTTCTTCGTCGAGCTGTACCTGAGCCCCGACCGCAAGCACTTCCTGCGCCACCGCTGGATCTACTTCATCATATCCATCCCCTACCTCAACATCGTAAACCAGTGGGACTTCCACTTCTCGGCCCCGGTTTATTACTACCTGCGGTTCATTCCCCTGTTGCGCGGAGCCTACGCCCTGGCGATGATCACCGGTTACATCTCCCGCAACCGCGCCGTGGCCTTGCTGTGGCAATACGTGTCGATTTTGGCCACCCTTACCTACTGCATGGCCCTTATCTTCTATTACGAAGAGCACGGAGTTAACCATTACGTCCACACATTTTGGGACGCGCTCTACTGGGCAGCCATGAACATGACCACCGTCGGCTGTTACTTCCCTGCGGTCACCGCCGTGGGCAAGGTTATCTCGGTGATTCTGCCTATCTCGGGAATGCTGATGCTGCCGTTGTTCACCGTCTACATCACCGACATCGTGCGCAAGCACCGCAACGCCCCCAAAATCCAGTGAAAAGTTTAAAGTTCAACTTTCTCAAGTTTTGAAACCACGAATTCACACTAATGAACACAAACAAGTTAACTGCGATTCTAATAATATTTAAAGAGCTTACGCTCTTATAATTTACACTAATGCTGATAGCGTTTCATTATTGAAATTCGTGTTAATTCTTTGCGCTGCAAAGCTTAATTCTTTAATGATAATATAATCTTAATCGCTGAATTAGTGAATATTAGTGTTAATTCGTGGTTTCTTGGATAACTTGCGAAACCTGAGTTTAAAGTTTAAGGTTGAAAGTTTAAGGTTTAAGGTGCAATGTGAAATGTGCAATGTGAAATGTGAAATGTGAAATGTGCAATGTGCAATGTCTGCCGATTTCCCTAAAAAACGCTAAATTATCTCCCCGCGTGCCGAATATTTAGTAACTTTGGAGGCTTATATTTTTCTTCGGGGGCAACCCTTAGCCCTCCCTAAGCGTTTACTACCATATCTAACTATTTGTTATGGGACAGATTAACCAAGAAGACTATAACGACATCGCGCCCTACGGGCTCGACGAGTTCCGCCAACGAGTGCTGCAACTCGTGGAGGATCCCGGCCTCGAGCACGCCGTGAAATATGTGATACCCGACATCGACTACGACTCGATGGTGGAAGCCTTAAAGCAGATACGCGACCCCTGGGAGTTCCAGGACAAGGTGATGAGGCCTTTCATCGAGATGGTGGCCCAGCGCACCACCGCCGGCATCACATCCTCGGGCCTCGACCACGTCCACGACGGCGTTACATATACGTTTATCACCAACCATCGCGACATCGTCCTCGACGCCGCCTTCCTCAACCTCTGCTTTATGCGCACAGGCCACCCCACATCGGAGGTGGCCATTGGCGACAACCTACTGATCACCGACTGGATTACCCACCTGGTGAAAATCAACCAGAGCTTTATTGTCAAACGCTCCACCCGCATGCTCGAGGCCCTCAACGCCGCAAAGCACCTGTCGGGATATATCCACTACTGCTTGGACGAGAAAAAGCGCTCGGTGTGGATCGCCCAGCGCGAGGGCCGCGCCAAGGACAGCAACGACCTCACTCAGGAATCCCTCGTGAAGATGTTGACCCTCGGCGGCGGTGGCACTACCCTGGAGAACCTGCTCGGCGCGCGCCTGTTGCCGGTTTCGATATCCTATGAATACGACCCCAACGACTACCTCAAGGCCCGCGAATTCCTCCTGCGCCGCAACAACCCGCAATTCAAAAAGAGCCAGCGCGACGACCTATTCTCGATGGAAACCGGTCTGCTCGGATACAAGGGTCGTGTACACTTCACTCTCGGCGAGTGCATCAACCCACTTTTCGCCGACATCCCTGCCGACAGCGACCGCTCCGAGATCGTGCGCCGAGCCTGCGGCCTAATCGACCGCGAAATCCACTGCGGCTACATGATTTTCCCCATCAACTATATCGCCTACGACGAAATCTCGGGCGAAAAACACTTCGCCGCCGACTATACCGAGGAGGAGGTCAAGAAAGTCGACGAATACATCGACGCGCAATTGGCCAAAGTCGACCTACCCGACCTTACCGACGACGACTACGACTACATGCGGCAGAAGATGCTCGAGATGTACGCCAACCCATTGACCAACAAACTGCGGGCCCAGTGCCTGCGTAGCTGCCCCAACGACTGATGCGACTTCCGGTGCTGATACTTCTGGGAGTAATCTTCCTGATAAACGCGCCGGTCGACTGGTGGATTTACCGTCTCTTGCGCCGTGGCCTGCGCCGAAAGCGTTGGGCACAGCTCCATGTGTGGATCTCGGTGGCTTTGGCCGTGGGCCTGGTAATCTTTATATGCATTCCCCGCCGTAGCGGCTCCAACGCCCAATTATTATCAATAATGTGGGCGCTCTACTCCTATTTCACCATCTATATCCCCAAATACCTGTTCACCATCTTCTCCCTCATCGGGCGCATCCCGCGATTGTGGAAAGGACGGCCTTGGGGCGCATTGACGTGGATTGGAGGCTTGGTGGCCGTAGTGGCGTTCGTGCTGATGTGGTGGGGCGCCTTGATCAACCGTTTCAACATCGACGTGGTGCCCGTGGACGTGGAGATCCGGAACTTGCCACCTTCTTTTGAGGGATATCGCATTGCCCAAATCAGCGACTTGCACGTGGGTACGTTCGGCGAGGACACCACCTTCGTTTCCCGCCTTGTCGACCAAGTCAACTCGCTGGGAGCCGACATGATTGTATTCACCGGCGATATCGTCAACCGTCAATCCTCGGAGCTGCCTCCATTCATCAAGCCGCTTAGCCGATTGACCTCTCCCGCGGGCGTCTACGCCTGCCTGGGCAACCACGACTATGGCGACTACTGCGATTGGCCATCCCAGGAAGCGCAATGGGCCGACACCGCAGCGCTCCATCACATGATCGACCAAATGGGGTGGCGACTGCTCAAAAACGAGTACACCTTCATTCATCGCGCTCGGGGCGACTCCATCGCCCTGCTGGGTATCGAAAACATGGGCGATCCACCCTTTAAGCAGTACGGGTCGCTTTACGACACCGGCTACCCCAATCGCCAGGACTCGGTAGTGAAAATCCTTCTGAGCCACAACCCGGCCCAATGGATGATGCAAATCGAGAACAATAACAACAACGTCGACCTCACCCTCGCGGGCCACACCCACGCAATGCAGATTTCGGCTGGCCGCTGGTCGCCCGCCGTTTGGCGATATAAATACTGGGGTGGACTTTACGCCGATTCCATCGGTCACCAGCTCTACGTCAACCGTGGTGCTGGCACCGTCGGCCTCCCTTACCGTATCGGCGCCACCCCTGAGATTACACTTATCACACTTCACAACAAAAAGAAACACTAACGATGAAAGCCCTGAAATTCTTGCTCGCAGCCTTGGCACTCCTCCTCTTGGCCCCTGCCATCCAAGCGCAACACCGCGGTGAAGCGTCGCTCGGAGTGCGCGGCGGCTGGAACACCCGCAACCATTCCCCGATGGCCGGCATTTTCTTCCAGTACCAGTTCAGCGAACATTTCCGCTTGTCGCCCAATATCGACTACATCTTCGAGCATCACGACCAGGACGGAGCCGGTGTCAACATCAACGCCCACTTCCCGTTCATCGTTAGCCAAAACCAAAAGTGGGCGATTTATCCCCTCGCGGGCCTCACCTACGCCACCTGGAGCCGCAAGCACGTGCATGACGCCCTCGACGATACCAACGACGTCACCACTCGCGACAACCGTATCGGCGTCAATCTCGGCGGTGGCATCGAATTGCGTTGCACCGCCTCGCTCAAGGTCAATTTCGAGGCCAAAGCCGCTTTGGTGAAAAGATACTCTACAGGTGCTTTCAATATCGGCATCGCCTATGTCTTCTGACGCCGTTCCCCAGGTATCACTAATCGTCCCCTATCACAATGCCGCGGCTACCATCGAGCGCTGCGTTAGCTCGATCATGCGGCAGGACTGCCAGGGCTTGGAAGTGATATTTGTCAATGACGCCTCCACCGACAATTCCGAGCGCGTATTGCTCGAATCGTTGGAGAAATACCCCAACCCCGAGATAGAGGTGCGCAACGTCGTGCTGCCGCTCAACCTGGGGTGCGCCGGTGCCAACGGCAAAGGTCTGCAGCACGCTCGCGGCGAATACGTGGCACGGCTTGACGCCGACGACGAGCTTGCGCCTGGAGCATTAAGTCGGCTGCTCGACCATGCTCGCGCTACCGATGCCGACATCGTAGCCGCCGCCCATATACGCGTAGAGCCCGACGGACGTCGCCACGCCATCACCCCTCAATCACCCCTCGACATCAACCACCTGCGCATGGATGTCACCAACTACTCGTTGTGGAACAAACTCATTCGCCGTTCGCTGCTGATTGACAACCAAATAGCGCCCATCGAAGGAATTGACTGCTGGGAGGACGTGGTTGTTACAGCCCCCGCAATGGCCGTAGCCCGCAAGGTGGAGCTTCTCCCCGACCCACTTTACATATATTATCAGATAAAAGGCTCATTGTCGCGAGCCGCCCGCGAGAAATTGCTCAACCACCACCTCAAGGCCGCGCTTATGCTCGAGCAATGGTTCATTGCCCATGGTCTCGAGCAACGCTTCAAGCCATTCCTCGACCGTCTCAAACTCATCGCCAAGGTCAAGTACCTTCGCGGCAAAAACAAGGACATAGGCGCTTGGCTACGCACCTTCCCCGAGGTCAACTCCCGCGTTATGAGCATCACCCAGGTGCCTCTGCATTACCGCTTGATGTTCAAAGCCGTAGCTATCCTACCCGAATCCCTCACCCAGCGCCTCGCCGACTTCTGCGACCGCTTCTATTAACCAAAAACTAGAAACTAAAAACTAGAAACTAGAAACTAGAAACTGAAAACTGAAAACCAATGATAACCATCCTCGGAATAGAATCCTCCTGCGACGACACCTCGGCGGCCGTCATCAGCGACGGCCTGCTCCTGAGCAACGTCATTGCCTCACAATCGGTGCATGAGGAATACGGCGGAGTGGTGCCCGAGCTGGCCTCCCGCGCCCACCAGCAAAACATCGTCCCCGTGGTCGACGCCGCAATCCGTCGCGCCGGAATTACCCCCAACGACCTCTCGGCAATCGCTTTCACCCGAGGCCCTGGCCTGCTGGGCTCACTCCTTGTGGGTACCAGTTTCGCCAAAGGAATGTCGCTTGGATTGCGTATCCCCATCGTCGACGTCAACCACCTCCACGGCCACGTCCTTAGTCATTTCATCCGAGAGAAAGAGGACGACGAGGTACCCGAGTACCCATTCCTCACTCTCCTAATCTCAGGCGGCAACTCCCAATTAATCCTCGTGAGATCCTATAACGACATGGAAATCCTGGGGCGAACCATCGACGACGCCGCGGGCGAGGCTTTCGACAAATGCGCAAAAATCATGGGGCTACCCTATCCCGGCGGCCCGCATATCGACCGACTTGCGGCCGAGGGCGATTCACACGCTTTCAAGTTCACAAAGCCCCATATTCCGGGACTCGACTACTCGTTCAGCGGACTAAAAACTGCGTTCCTTTACACCCTGCGCGACGCTGTGAAGCAGGACTCCGATTTCGTGGAGAAACACCGCGCCGACCTTGCCGCCTCCATCCAGCGCACCATCATCGAGATTCTCATGGAAAAGCTCGCCAAGGCCGTCGACCAAACAGGCGTGAACACCGTTGCCATCGGTGGCGGCGTCTCGGCCAACAGCGGCGTGCGCGAAGCCGTAGCACAGTTCTGCCAAGAGCGAGGCCTCAAAGCATTCATCCCGGCGCGCAAATTCACCACCGACAACGCCGCTATGGTGGCCATCGCAGGATATTACAAATACCTCGACCGCCAATTCTGCCCCTACGACGCTGCCCCCTACGCGCGAGTAACCGTGTAGGCCCCCTTAATCCTTCAGTCCTTTTCTCCTTTAATACTTTAAAGCCATTAACTAGAAACTAGAAACTAGAAACTGCGTACTTGAAACTTTCCATAATAGCCATAGGTGACGAGCTGTTGATCGGCCAGGTCACCGACACCAATACCGGCTCCATTGCCCGCATGCTCGCCCCTCACGGCTGGCAAGTGACCGACGCCCAAGTCGTGGCCGACGACGCCACGGCCATACGCCGAGCCATCGACCGCGCGTTTGAAACCTCCAAGGTTGTAATCACCACGGGTGGCCTCGGTCCCACCAAGGACGACATCACCAAGGCCACCCTCCGCGACATCTTCGGCGGCGAGATGCGTCTCGACCCCGAAACACTCGAAAACGTCAAAGAAGTGGTAGCCAAGCGCGGTCTCGCCCTCAACGACCTAACAGCAGCCCAGGCCATCGTCCCCACCTCCTGCGCGGTGATTCAAAACCGCGTAGGCACGGCCCCGATAATGTGGTTTGAGGACAAGGAAGGGCGCGTGCTGGTGGCCATGCCGGGCGTACCCTTCGAGACGCTGCAGATGATGGAGCGCGAGGTGCTTCCCCTGCTGTTGAAGCGTTTCCCCGACGCCACGCCTGTGGAGCACGCTACCATGGTCGTAACCGGGATGCCCGAGTCATCTTTCGCAGCCCTTTTGGAACCACTTGAGCGCCGTTTCCCCGAGGGAATGCACCTTGCCTACCTCCCCAAGCCAGGCTACATAAGATTGCGCCTGGATTATAAGCCCTATAAGCCCTATAAGCCCCATGAGTCCTATGAGCCCTATGAGATTCTCCAGCACTGGCTTGAGCAAATCGCCACCCGCTGCGGCTCCAATCGCGTCCTCGCCATGCGCGACGCCAGCCTCGCCGAAATCGTTCAAGACCACTTGATTGCCCGTGGCCTCACCATGGCCACCGCCGAGAGCTGCACCGGCGGCAACATCGCCCACACCCTCACTCTGGTCCCCGGCTCGTCGGCCTACTTTCTAGGGGGAGTTGTCAGCTACAGCAACGATGTGAAAACAAGCGTGCTTGGCGTATCGCCCGATGCGATAGCCCAGCACGGTGCTGTAAGTATTGAAGTTGTGGAGCAGATGGTTGAGGGAGCGTGTCGAGTGGCTGGCGCCGATTGCGCTGTGGCCACCTCGGGCATTGCCGGACCCGGTGGTGCCGTTCCCGGCAAACCCGTAGGCACGGTGGCGATTGCGGCTCACACGCCCACGTCGGGCACCGTAAGCGCCATGTACCATTTCCCTGGCACTCGCGACCGCGTGATCGACCGCGCCACCACCGAGGCCCTCCTCCTGCTGCTGCGCAAATAAGCAGGAGGTCCCGCCGTGTCGGCGGGACAATCTTTTCTGTCGGGCCGACACGGCCCGACGTCCTGCCTAGGATAAGTAGGAAGTCCCGCCGTGCCGGCGGGACAGTTTTTATTGTCGGGCCGACACGGCCCGACTTCCTTTCTAAAGCTGTCGGTCCTACACGGCCCGACATCCTTTCTAAAGTGGGACATCCTTTCTAAAGCAGCTCTACCGAGCGACGGATAAAGGCACTGAGATCCTGGCCGCGAAGCAACCCGTTGCTTAACAGAGCCAGATCAATCAACTGCTTAATCAACGGCTTGGTAGCGGCGTAATCGGCCACCGCTTTCTCCTCTTTCTGTCGCAACTCGTTGACCTCGGCCTCGAGCACGGTCGACTGCTTACGGTCATCCTCAGTCATATCCTTGCCCTTATTGCGTAGCGTGGTAATCTCGGCGTTCTTGGCCTCGATATCCTTTTCGATAGGGGCCACGGTGGCATCCAAAGCGGCGCAAGCCTCGTCGCGCAGTTTCACTACCAGGGGCTGCTCGGTGTTGACCGTAAGGTTGTAGCTATCGGGCAGGTCGCCGTAGAAGTTCATGCCTGGCTGCATAGCCGCCATTTCCTTCATTCGGCGCATGTACTCGCTTTGGGTGATGACGATAGGCATGGCGGTGGGCTTCATGGCCTCGAATACTACGAGGAACGATGCCTTGTCGACATGGGGCACCTGAGAGCGGAACAACGTCGTCATGATGTTGCGCTGGAGCGGTGTCAAGTCGGCCTGCTTCTTCTCCTCCTTCACGATTAGGTTGTCGATCACGTCGGCGTCGACACGCGCGAAGTGCACCTTCTCGAGCTTGTTCTCAAGCAGCCCGATGAAGTGGTTGTCGAGCTGGCCGTCCATCAGCAGCACTGAATAGCCGTGGTCGGTGGCTTCCTTGATATAATTGTACTGAGCCACAGGGTCGTTGGCGTATAGGTAGATGGTTTGGCCGTCTTTGTTGGTCTGGTTGGCCTCAACCAAGGTCTTGTACTCGTCGAGCGTGTAGTAGTTGCCCTCGGTGTCCTTCAGCAGGGTGAACTTCATGGCCGCGTCGCAGAACTTCTCGTCGGTCAACATGCCGTACTCGATGAAAATCTTGATGTCGTCCCACTTCTGCTCGTACTCCTTGCGATCCTGCTTGAACAGGTCCTCAAGCCTTGAGGCAACCTTCTTGGTGATGTACGACGAAATCTTCTTCACTGCCGTGTCAGCCTGCAGGTAGCTACGCGACACGTTCAGCGGGATGTCGGGCGAGTCGATCACGCCCTGAAGCAACATCAGGAACTCAGGCACAACGCCCTCCACCGAATCGGTCACGTACACCTGGTTGCAATAGAGCTGGATACGATTCTTCATCACCTCGAAGTTGCTCTTGATCTTCGGGAAATAGAGGATACCGGTGAGGGTGAACGGGTAGTCGACGTTCAAGTGGATCCAGAACAGCGGATCGTCCTGACCGGGGAACATCTCGCGATAGAACGTCAAGTAGTTCTCGTCGGTGAGGTCGGCCGGTTTCTTCATCCACAGCGGTTCGAGCGAGTTGACCACGCGGTCCTTGTCGGTGTCGACGTATTTGCCATCCTTCCACTCCTGCTCCTTGCCCGAGATGACAGGCACGGGGAGGAAGCGGCAGTATTTCTTCAGCAGCGAGTCGATGCGAGCCTGCTCCAGGAACTCCTTGTTGTCGTCATCGATGTAGAGGATCACGTCGGTACCGCGGGTCGACTTGTCGCAAGGCTCCATATCGTACTCAGGCGAGCCGTCGCACTCCCAGCGCACGGCCTCGGCGCCCTCTTTGTAGCTCAGCGTGCGTATCTCCACCTTCTTGGCAACCATAAAGGCCGAAAAGAAGCCCAAGCCGAAGTGGCCGATAATCGAGTTGGCTTTGTCCTTGTACTTGGCCAAAAACTCCTCAGCACCCGAGAAGGCAATCTGGGTGATGTACTTTTCGACGTCCTCGGCTGTCATGCCGATACCCTTATCCGACACGGTCAACGTGCCCTTCTCCTTGTCGACGGTCACGCGCACGTCGAGGTCGCCCAGTTCACCTTTGAACTCGCCGAACGACGACAGCGTTTTCAACTTCTGGGTTGCGTCGACAGCGTTCGACACGAGCTCACGCAGGAAAATCTCGTGGTCGCTGTACAAGAATTTTTTGATTACGGGGAAGATGTTCTCAGTCGTTACCCCGATTGTTCCTTTTGCCATGGTTATATCTTTTTTGGTTATTTCATTTTTTAGAGGGCCCGAATTTCCTGAAATTCCTGTTTTCTCGGCCCTCATCATTTTATAACAACTGGCAAAAACAATGCCAGCCCTTTCGGGCTGACATTTTTTCGTAAATCATGTTAAATTGTCATTATGCACTATGCACTATGCACTATGCACTGTGCACTACTTCACAAGGATCTTTTGGCCGCCCTGGATGTAGATGCCGGGGGTGAGGGTGCGACCCGTCACTTCGATGCCTTGCAGGTTGTAGACGCGGACGTCCTTCTCGGCCTCAGCGCCAAGGATAGAGTCAACGCCGCTCGACTCGACCGTGTACTCGATGGTTTGGCCCTTGTAGCCCACTGCCAAGTACTCCTCGCCAATCGAGAACGCGCCCACGGGCACTACCAAGTAATATACGCCCTCGGTGGTAATCTCCTTATTGAGGGTAACCTTGCACCAAGTGGAGGTACCCTCGGAAGCCTCATATTGGTCGTCGTAGGTGGCGCTGTTGGCTACCACATTACCGTTGTCGTCGAGCAACTCGATGCAGGTGACAGCCTTGCCACCCCAGCGGAACGGCTGACCGTCGTAGCTGAACGTGAATTCGTAAAGCTTGCTTACGAAGCCCGAGGCCGGGTCAACCGTGGCCTCTGCGCCGCCGTCGTAGCAGTCGTAACGCACGGCGAAGCCCTCAGCGTCGCCGCTGTAGTATTTGTAGAAGCTTGCAGTGGCCTCGTTCTCGTCGATGGTAACATACTTGCCCTCGTCGTCGGTGAAGAAGAGGAAGTAGTTGATGTCGCCAAACTTGGAGGCTACGAACGACTCGGGAAGGGTCAAGGTCCACACGGTGCGCTCCGAGTTGGAAACGGCGGTGGCGTTAACCACGGTGGCCGTCTGGCCACCCTCGCTCGCAAATGCCTGGTCGCAATTTACAGCGGCCGAGAAGGTAATCACAATCTCAGCGCCATTGGAGGCGGTTACTACCGAGCCGGGCTCGGGAGATACGGTGAACGTAACGTCGGAAACGTTGTTGACAGCCTTGGTGGTGCCGTGGTAAGTGGCGATGTTGGCCCATTGGCCGATCACAGCCTTGCCCACGTTGGAATAAGCGGTAATGGTCAACACGTAATCAACACCCTCGTACATCGGGTAGTCCCAGCCGGCCACAGCCGTGCGGGTGCCGTCCGAGTTCACGTTCTTGAAGTTGGGCTGCCAGCCGTAGTAGCTGCCGTCGCTGGCAACAAATTTGCCGGAAATCTCGTAAAGGTCGCTGGGCACGTTCTCAACGGCGATAGTGATGTAGGAGCCGTCGACGTAGGGTGTCAGAGCCGCGCCGGATGCGTCGGTACCGTCAATGAAGCCCGAGAGACTGGAGCCGTCGGCAGGAGATACGAGCGAAACGGTGAGCTCCTTGGTGTCGTCGGATGCGCCCTCTACGGTGTAGTGGAGGAAGATCTGATCGCTGGCCTCACCGCTGGCCGAAGTGAACGCGCCTGCGGGAATCGACAGCGTCCACTCGCCGTTCTTGTCGATGGCCTCAAAGTTGATCTTAACCCAATACTCGCCCATGAACTCCTGGATAGAGGTCGTGGTGGTAAGGTAGATACCCTCGTTGGCGTTGAACATCGAGATGTTCTGAGCGATGGCCGATACAATGTTCACCTCCTTGGTGCTGCGGAGTTGCACCTCGTCGAAGATGCCGTAGCCGGGCATCATCGTGCCGTCACCAAGGGTATAGGTGGAGTTGTCGGCGGGCAGGTAGGAGTAGAACTCTACGGGATCGCTTGTGCCAGGCTCTTCGGGAGTATCCGATCCTCCGGTAACAGTCCAGGTGTAGGTGAACGTGTCGTTATAGATGCCGTTGTTGTTAAACGACTCAGCGGGTACCATGAATGTGTAGGTACCTGCCTCGGTTATAGCCTCCTGCAGGGTCACTGTCCAGTAAGATGACCCAGAAAACATGCGCTCGATGCCCGAAATCTTCTTGTAGTAGCTGTAATTGGAGTTGTACACTACCATCTCCTCCCATTCCGGACCAAGCTCCGAGGCCGCGGGCTCAACGCTGATGTTGAACGTCTGGGGAAGCGTGGCGATCTCCTCGGTCTGGAGGTCGGAGGTCATTATCGAAATCGTGGGCTTGGTGGTGTCAGCGCCACCACCGCCGCCGTTGTAGCGTACCTCAAACGCGGCGTTGCCAAACCAATTGTCGCCTTTCGTCACGCCGATAATCCCCTCGGGGAAGTGCAGCGTCCAGTCGCCGCTGCCAAGGCCACTGGCGGGGTTAAAAGTGATGTAAACGTAGGTCCACGATCCGGCTTGGAACATTACCACGCCATTCTCGATGTCGGTGGGATACCACTGCGTGCCGCTTTCGTTGTCCTCGAAATAGATGTCGAAATAAGCGTAGTCGCTCTTCCAGCTAAGCGTATCGTCGAACGAGATGCTAATCTCGATGCCGGCGTAGAGCGTGGAGCCCTCGCCCGGATCGATGTTGTAAGGCTCAGTGGTGTTGTAGTCGGTAGCCGACGCGGTCAAGCCGCCAAGCGCTAACGCAGCACCCAAAGCCAAGTTGTAAAAACTTTTCATAATAATAAGGTTGAGTTAATATAATGTGAATTTATTTTACTAAGATTTTCTTGCCGCCTTGGATATATACTCCACCGGGAAGGTCGCGGCCAGTCACCTCGATGCCTTGCAAGTTGTACACGCGGCCATCACCAGCCTCGTCGGCCTCGATGGTGCCAACTCCGCTGTTTTCAACCGAATAGCTAAATTCCTTGCAATCATCGTAAGAGTTGGTGCCATAGTCACCTTCCACTACCATATCGGAGCTGTCCAAAGCGTTCACTTTCAATTGGATCCTTTCGGCATCTTGGAGATACCTTTCAGCTATGGTTAAACGCCACGACTGCGCGTATCCATCCTCAACGTCGATGCCTTCAACACTCTCAAATGGCAGGCTGGTGGGTTCTCCGATTATCCCCGACAAACTTTCGTTAATCTTAACCATGCCGTCGTAGGTAACGGTAATCGTGCGATTGTCAGGCGATAGGCTACCAGTTGCGGGGTCAGGATCCACGCTTACGAACGCCACGGGCGAGTAGCTGAATTCCTTGCCGTTACCGTAGAACTCAATCGAGGCGCTATCCGTCCCGTCAATAACAGTGAAATAGAAGGTGCGACCATTCTCCAATTGCACCTTGAAAGGCGTGGCAAAGGTGTAATAGCCATCCTCCCCATTGTACATCTCGCCTGAAAAATACTGTGTTCCCTGGTCGTCCTTGAGGTTATAACGAAGGTGGGAAGGCTCAGCATTCAACGCGAATGTGATAACAGCATGGTCGGCGATCTCGCTGTAGGTCCCATATTCCTTGATAGGCGACGAGTAGGTGATCACCAACTGGTTGTAGCGGGCGTAGATGTGCTTGTCGTAACCGTCGAGGCTCACGGGATTGGCCAGCGACACGGTTACAGCGTGGGTGCGGGCATATTCGGGCACGTTAACCGTAAACTCAGCCTCGTCGGCCTCCAAAGCGGTATTTACCAACTCCGACGCGGGGATGAGGTAATCCTCGGTGCCGTCGTTGTAGCTGAACAGCAGCCCGTCGTAGCTCTGAATGGTTGAGAAGTTGCTCATCCACAAGTTGATTGTGGTGGCATTCTCAAGCGACGAGCCGTTGCCGGGGGTAAACTCATAGGCGACCACCGATTCGGGAATCTCCTGGTAGATCAACGAGAAGGGGAACGAGCCAACGTTGGCTTCCGAGGTGGAGATTGCCATGTTGTGGGAGGTATCGAATACGTTGCACAGCTTGAACGCGAAGTATTCGCCGTTGAAGTCGCCGCAAGCCGAGATTGCGGGGCGACGGTTCTTGCCAGTGAGGTCCACGGTCACGGTATTGCCGTCGACTGTAGCCTCGGCCACCTCGTAATAGTACTCGCCATCGGCCTCGAGATTGCCGATACCCATGGTGAAATAAGGCGCGTAGCCATCTTCGGCGCACACCTCACCGTCAAAGGTGAATGTGAAGATACCCTCGGGATCACCCTCGGGATAGTAACTCTTAAAATAGGTACCCTGGCCCAGCACTGAGCTGCTCAATGATATCGAATAGGGAGCCGACACGTAATCGATGGTCAACGTGCCGTTGCCGTTCATCAGTTTGCCCGCGGGGGTCTGCACGCCCTCCAAGACCAGCGAAACGGCCTGACCGCCCGCTTTGGAAATGGTACCGTTCTGATACAGAGCCAGGTACGGGTCCTTGATGCGCACAGCGTGCTGGATATTCTCGCTCGAGGTGCCGCTAATTGTGGTGCTGGTCACGTCGCCCACCTTGATGTAGGCCGATGTGTACACAACGCTCTCCGAGAAGCGCATCACCACGTCGCCGCTGCCGTTCACCCATGGCGAGAGTGACGACCCGGCCTCGGGATTGACGCTCAGCAACGTGATGTCGGCATCGTCGTTGACGGTGTAGAACATGAACGTGCCACCAAGCCATTGGCTCGAGAACGTGTGCTGGCCAGCCTCCAGGCCGCTCCACTTGCATATATTGCCATAGGTGCCCGAGTAGCTTACGAATGTGCCCTCCTGGCCGTCAACCGTCATCCAGCTCCAGTTGGGGCCGTCGTAGTAGACGTCGGTGGTGCGGTCGAGCGTGAATGTGCCCTCATAGCTGAATGAGGAGGTCTCGACGGGCACACCTAAGGTGATATCCTCAGCGCTGACTACGGCCACGCAGGCCATCAGCGACATAATCAGGGTTGTGATTTTCTTTATCATTTTACAATAGTTTTCTTTCCGTCAATAATGTAGATACCGGGCTGAAGCACGGCGTCGTCGGGGAGCTGTACGCCCATCAGCGTCCATATGCCCTTGGGACCCGACACCTCAGTGGTGTCGGCTGCCACGTTGTCCACGCCTCCACGCACGCCAGTGATGTAGGCGCTTGCGGCGTTAATCACCTTACTGGTGTTGCCATCGATAAGCATCACCACCAATTTCGCGTCGTCCACCTTGTCATTCACGATGTCAGTGGGCAGCGAGGCCGACAACTCGGCGGTGTAATTCTCGCCAGCCTCGATTGTGGAGGGGAACAGGCCCGAGGTACCGGCGTAGGTTTCGCCAATCACGCCGCGTGCCACGTTGTCGAAGGTGTAATAAACGTAGGTGGAAGCGTACTGGCCGCCTGCCGACCACTCGCCAAGGCCGGTGGCCTCGAGAGTGGCGAAGTAGTTGCGCTGGCGTGCCGTAAGATTGTCCTCAACAATCACGCCGAACAGCTTCAGCGACTGCTGGGTGGCGTTCATGGCGTAGCGCACGGTCACAGGTGCCGTGAACGAGCGTGAGGCCGCCGAGTAGTCGATGTCGCCAATGGTGATGTCGCAGTCGGCGAGCGTCTGCAAGGCCACGGTCACTTGGTCGTACCATAGCTCGCTGCTCTCGATATCCTCTCCCACCTGCGAGGCCGAATAGTAGTAGAAGTTGTCGCTCGAGAGCATCGGCGAGGTCCACTCCATCGAGCGGTTAACGATGCCCATCGGCGCGGCATTAGCCTCGAGATAAGAGGCATATCCCTGCACGTTGGTGCCCAGCGGGTCGCTCTCGTAGCATTTCAAAAGCACGGGAACCACGCGGCCGGGATAGGTGGCCTCAATCTTCTCCATGGCGAGGATTCCTAGCGGGCAGTTGCCGCAGCTCTTGCCCGTGTACTCCTCGATCACCACGCGCTTAGTGGGCTCAAACATCAAGTCCTTCACGGTCTCGGTAACGGTCGATATCTCGTCGCCATTCAGAGTCACCTCAAGGGTGAACGTGTTGACCGCGCCTTTTTCGAGCAATAATGCCTCCGCGAAAAAGAAGTTTTGAGTGTCGCCCTTCTGATAGTTTTTGTCTTCCCAAGCAAGAACTCCCCTTTCTTCACCTGTGCTGTCGAGCAGTCGAAGCCATAATTTATTGTAGGTTTCGGTCTCCGAGGTGAATGTGATGGTACCCTCTATGTATAACATATCAAGGTCAACCACCGTAGCGCTGTGGCGGAACGACACGGTGTAAGCCAAGTCGCGGCCCACAAGCACGTTGTCGACGAACACGGCCGACTGGTCGGTGTTGTCGTTCACGAAGGCCACGTAGATATATTTGCCGCTGTACTTGTCAAGGTCGATCACGTAGTGCTCCCAATCGCCGGCGAGGTCCTCCTCCGAGGTGCCGGGCGAGAGTTGCTGGTTGAACACCAAGTCGCCGTCCTGGCGGATGGTGGCCGTTAACGTCTTGTCGAGCGAGTTGTAAATCTCATCGCAGGCGTAGACGTAAACCTTCAGATAGTCGGCCTTCGACTTCAAGTAGCTTTGGGCGTCAAACGACAGCTGACACTTGTCGTCCGGGATCAACAGCTGTGGTGTCATCATCCAGTCGTCGCTCTGGCCTGCCGGGGTGTACATCGAATGGGAGGCGAAGCACAGGTCGCCGGTGTCGTCGGTCACGCCCCACCATGCCGCCGCGGCGGTGAAGCCCCAGCTTGCGGGCACGGTGGCCGGTTGGTTCTCGTCGCCGTCAAAGGTAATCCACGTCAAATAGCTCGATACCGAGCCGTCGGCGTAGAACAGCGTGGAGCCCTCAGCCTGCACCTGGCGCTCATAGGAGCCTTCGTAGGTCAACGTAAGCGCGGCGTTGGGGTTGGCGTCGCTATAGTCGGTAACCAATCCCTCGGGCACCTCCACGCGGTATTGCGAGCCGACGAACATATACTGGGTCGACGTGGGGTAGAGGTACACGATACGCGAGTCGCTGCCCAATTGGGCCGTGAAGTAGGTTTTCGGGGTGGAATATGAGCCCTCGTAGAAGCCGATGGTGTAGCTGTCGGCCAATTTCACCGGGCAGTCGAAGGTGAGGATAATCGGGTTGGACGACGCGTCGAAGAAGCCTTGGGCCGAACCGTTGGCGGGGCTTACCGACACTATCTCCACCGCTTTGTCGGCGCGGCCTGTGTAGCTGATGCGCACCTCCTTGTTGGTCACCGATGAGTCGTCGGCAAGGGCTACCATGCCGGCGGGAATCACGATGGTGTAGCTTTCTCCCTCGTCGAGGAGGGTGGTGCGGAAACTGATCGACAGCGTGCGGGTGTCGCTATCAAGCACTTTGGTGGTGGCAAGAGCCGAAATCAGCGTGCTACCGTCGGCCTTCTCCACCTTGATGCGGGTGGGATCACCCACAAGCTGAATTTGGCGCTCGAAGGTCACCGAGGTGCTCTTCAAGCGCGACAGGGCGGAACCGGCGATCGGCTCAGCCGTGTAGTTGCTCAGCAGGTCGACCTGCGAGGCTCCGTTGGCGATATTCTCTTCAAGCTTTAGCAGGTAGCCGATGCCCGAGCCGTTGATCATGCACATGGTCAAGCCGTCGGCGCTCACGTTGGCCGGTTTTCCGGTCACGTCGCCGTTCTCGCCAATCGCCGCAACAAGGTTGAAATTGTACACTTGAGAGAAGATGTCGTCAAACGAGTACCAGTATTTGCCCTGGCGCACCAATGCCGTCGGGTAAGGATTCTCCCAGGGCTGGCAGCCATACATTGTGCCGGCGTCGTCAATTGCAGTGCCAGTGGCGTCATAATCGCTGTCGCTGCCGTCAAACACCTCGTAGCTCCCCGTCTTGGTATTGTAGCGGAAAGCCACGGCAACGTCGTTGGCGTAATCGCTGCCGCTCACCGGGATGGCCAAGCGCAAGGCCCCGGTCACCCACTCACCCGAGGGGCTCACGTGAACGTTATCGATAAAGTTGGAGTTGGCGTGTAGCTCAGTGAACTTATTGTTGGAGTCGAGGGTCCAGCCAATCGGGGTATAAGTCTGTGCCTCAATGTCGTAGACGTAGGCCCACATCACGGCACCATAGCCGTCGACGTAACCGTCATTCTCGTCGTCGCTTACCATGCGGTCCATCAAGAAGCTCTCCCCCACCATGCCCACGAACGACTTGCCGTCGGCCGCGATGTTCTTGGGGGCGTTCTGAGTGTATGTCTTGCCGTTCATGCCGAAGAATGGCAGGTTGGTAAGCTCGATGAGTTGACGGGTCGACAGGTCGTAGAGCACGGGGCGGGCGGCGTAAATGTCGCTCGACTTGCCGGCGTAGCCCATGGCTCGCGAGCCGTCGGGAGTGACGTACAGCAACGAGCCGTAGGTGTAGCCCGTGGGCAACGGCAGGGTGGTCCAGCTCTGGGTCGAGCGGCTCCACGTGGCGGGAATGCCGTCAAGCGAGCCTACAACGAGCATGCCGTCGTCGGTAACATCGCCCACCGAGGCAACGCCGTCGGCTCCAGCTCCAATGGTTATCGATTGACCCGTGGACACCTCTATCAAGGTGCCACCAGTGCTTTGGGGATTGTCCACCGACTCGTCGCCGGCCGTTTCCGACAATGCCCAGAGGCCGTTGTCGCTCACCGAGCCACACCATATATCGGCGCCCGTGGCGTCGGTGGGAATATATGCCGAAGGCCCGGCCGACCAGCCGGTTACGGTTGTTGCCGCCATCGCCAGCCAGGCCGCGAGGCGCAATGCACTATGTTTTTTACGCATATTGGGAACTAATGTTAAGGTTTCTGTCTATTCTTGTTGCAATCTGTGATTCTGGTATTATGCCAAATTCTTGTTGTAAAAATACTCTAATCCCACGAATCTATGTGTAATTAGGGTGTAAAAGTAGCAATATTTTTTCACCCCACCCGCCCCTTTACACTAATTAACAATCTTTCACCCCATTTCCCTCGCCCTTCCACCGCCATTAACACTTCCCACGTCCCTCCCATCACTCCACCGAGCCCCCGCCTCCCCGGTGGTCCCATCAAGCCACCGTGCCCCCGCCTCCCCGCCCTGGTCCCCTCAAGCCACCGTGCCCCGCGGTTCGCCGCGGTGGTCCCCATGAGCAAGCCACCGTGCCCCGCGGTTCGCCGCGGTGGCTTCAAGAGAATAAAAGAGGTTGCCGAAATGCTGGCAACCTCCTTTTCTATCTTCTCGCTTATGGCGTCACAGCTCGTATGGAGCAACCCGCATATTTGGGCGTCCATTGCACCGCAGGCTCGGTGTTGACATACCAGCAAAACGCATAACTATCGGTTTTGCTAATTTCAGTACCGCTCCAATATTTTCCGCTATTTTGTCTACCGGGAGTTGATATCACAAGCCCTGATGAATCAGTCCAATAGTAATCGGCTGAGGGCAAGAAAATCGAATTCCCGTTTGGCCCAGTGATACGATAACCAGGCACACTCCCTTCGGTATCGGCGGTTACTTGGCATTTCTCCAGCACTTCCGCCCATTCTGCCTTGGTAGGGAGGCGCCACGTGCTTCCCCACTGGCGAGCAGCCGCATCATAAGTGGTATTACCTTGGATATCACCTATTCTTAAATTGTATGTCCCACAGTCGGAGGGCGAATAACTACTGGTTCTATAGGTGGACATTCCCCACACAAAGTACCATCCCGAATCCTCAGGCTTGTCTGCTTTTAGGTTGACCGTGGCCCACCTTACGCTCAGCCCCAAGTCGACACATTCGTGGCCGTTGACCGTGGCCGCTCCCGAGGAGGTAGCTTGGGTGGTGACGTTTTCAATTCCTGTGGAATATTCGCATCCGGCTACGGTGGCGGTAACTTGGTAATAGTATGTCGACTTGGCATCCAGTCCCGACAGCGATATAGTGAATCCGCCGCGGTAATTAGTTGTCGTTTGCTTCGTTATGGCATCACTTAATGAGGCATCCTTGCCATAGACGAATTTCACGTCCACCTTGGTATTTACACCGCTCACCTTCCCCGTGAACTCTATGGTGGAGCTTGTGACTTCGACGTTGGTAAACTCTACCCCGATGGCCTCGTCAGCCGTGTAAAGGCTTGACGTTAACGGCGTATACCCTTGCACAAAATACATCTTCCCGTCAGTCGTGGTGTAATCGTAGGCGCAAACGATGGCGTTGTCATTGGTGGAATAATACACCCGGGTATCGGTGCCACGCAAGGTGCCCTGCTCCACATAGCCCGTACGGTTGAATGTGGTGGCACCCGCCTGTGCCTGCTCCGTCATTACTACCGCCGAGGCAAGGCTACCCGAGAGAAACGAATAGCCTACGCGGGTTTTGCTCGATGAAATATAGTACTCCAAGTAATTGGTTTTGCTCGTGGTTACCTCAGTGTACCCTTTCATGGCCGTTTTCACGCCATCCTTGGTGAGCGACCAGTCGATGATTGGCAGGTCGGCAAGCTCTGGGTCGTCGGTGGTCGTGCTAGGATTATTTGGTGTGGTGCCGTTGTCTTCCGATACTGGATCATCACCGCATGCAACCATTGAGCAACCCAACGCCATAACGATAACGGCTTGATAAAAATTTTTCAACGCTTTCATGGCTTTTCTATTTCTTGTTCTTTAACATATCCTCTACCAAGCTACCTATCTCTTTTAGGCGGGGCGACACATTCTCAATCTCAAGACCCGTAGCAGGCTCCCGCACTGTTACTTTACCAGTGGCTTGCAACCCATTGGCAGTCTTAACCGTGATAGTGGTTGTCCCAATGCCAACGCCCGAGATTTTCTCCCCCGAAGCTGTCGCAATGGCCTTGTCGTCGATTGTTATCTCATACTCATCGGTCGTTCCGGCAGGCGTAAAGGTTACTCCCACGGGGACAGTATACCCACGGGCTACACTTATATTTGTTGACGACAAGGAAACCCTCGTGGGCAACCCTTGGACGGTGACACGACAAGTGGCCGATAACCCATTGGAGGTGGTGGCCGTGATGGTAGCGGTACCGCTGCCCACTCCTTTCACCGTGCCATCGCTTACCGTGGCTACCGATGTATTGGAGCTTTTCCATGTCAACGACGCCCACGAGCCTTCAGGAATGAAGGTGCATGTAAGGTTCAGCGTTTTCCCCTCGCCAAGGGTGGCCTCAGCGGGGGTGATAGTAATCGAGGACGGAGGATTGGACGACACCGTCACGCGGCATTTCACTTTTGGCCCCGTTACAGGGTCAAGCCACACATTGGTTGCCCCCGCCGCAACAGCCGTTACCTTGCCCGACGAGCTTACCTTGCAAACGGCCGTGTTGTCGGAGCTCCAAGTGGGACGGTTGCCATTCAAGGAGCCTGATAGCACCGTATAACTCAAGGCATACGTTTCTCCCACATTCAAGGTCAACTCGGTATCACTCAGTTGCACAGTGCAGCCCACGCATTGCACGCTATAAAAGCACGACGAGCTTCCCACGTGGATGGTGCCCTTGCTGTCATACCATGAATAACTGTAACTACATTCAATCGAGGCAATCCCTTCAAAATAAGACGCTATATAGATAATGGCCCCATATTGGTCGGCTCGCGTGAATTGCACCTGTTCGGGTTTGTCACACGACCAATTGGCCCGGTCAATCCAGCCGTTCGACGGCTCTGGGATTTCCAGATACTGGGAATCCCCCACGCTTAAGTTGTAGACGGCATGTGCTGGCAGGATTCCTAACAGCAGTATGGCCGTGACAAGCAGAAACTTTTTCATGTTCATTCTATTTAATGTGATGATTTCATGATATCTATGGACATGAAAAAAGCGTGAACTGCTATGCCACGCCTTAGTTGGAGGTTCTGGAATACCTAATTGACAGATGTGGTTGAGTAGTCCACGCTATATGCGTGGAAACTACTATGCCAATCCTTGTCAATTTTGAAATTTTCCAGATTTCCAACTACAAGATAAGCATAGACGCTTCCTTCTATGTCTTGAATCGGCTCTTAGCCAATCCTCCGCAAATTTAACCATTTTCCTACTAATCCCAAAAATTCCCCTTTATTTTCACCACATTTTCGTCACCTTTTGGCGAAAATGACATATTCCTCCCCCGTAACACGGCATTTGGGCCACCGTGCCTCGCGGTTTCACCGCGAGGAGTGGGCGCCACAGGCGCCCCTCCATTAGCAAGCCACCGTGCCCCGCGGTTCGCCGCGGTGGTCCCTCCCGGTCATCTATGGAGCGTTGGGAAAAGGGAGATGATAGCTAAGCAGAAGAGAATAATTCGTTTCATGGGATGTTATCTGAGTGTTTAAGATTTGCGGCGGGTGAGGCGGCGGTAGGCGGCCTGGACGCCGTTCTGCACCGCCCAGAGAAGGAGAAGGCCCACAAGCAGGAGGCTGGTGAGAATCCAAAAGTTGTAGGGGCCATCGAAGTTGAGGCTCCCCAATGGGTCCTCACGCGACAGCACGTCGGAGGGAACCGACCAGAAGTTGCGTTTCCACTGTACCTTGCCGTCCTGCAACAGCACCAGCGCCGTGTTGCCACGCACCAATTCCTTGATGCGCGTGTCCTCGGCCGAGTAGCAGGGATATTGCGCCATCGAGAAGTCCTCCCAGCGCTGCACACCCCGCGAGTCGGTGCCGAGCACGCCGATCATCTCGCCGTCGTGATCGCTTACCCAGTCGTTGATTTCGTTGATCAAGTAGGTGAATGATATGTCGAGGCGGCGCATGTCGGGAACGAGCAACAACAATTGCGTGCCCTCGTCGTCGAGCACGTCGTAAGTGACATCCTCATCCCCCTGAAAAAGCGTAAACTCCTCATTCACGCTACGTTGCGTCGATTCCGACTCCACCCGGTCGACAAAAGTCCACGTGGAGTCGGGCAACTCGTCGACACCAAATTGCCGCGTCACGCCATCCTTCTCGTATATGAAAGCCACATTTTCCTCCTCGTCTTCCTCGGGCGACAGGTCGGTGCCCACTGGGAAGGGACGGAAATCGATCATCGGCTGGATATTGTAGCCGATTAAAGCCTCAGTGAAGCTGTAAGCGCCAAGCAATGTGGCCACAACCCACTGGCTCTGGGGGTGATACAATGCCTTTACCTTGCAGTTGAACGGTATCAAGTAGATAATCAGCGCGGTGAGAACCAAGTTTTTAGCGAAAGTGGCGCCGTTGGAGATCACCAAGAGGTCGCCAAAGCAGCCGCAATCGGCCACCGGGTCGGCAAGCCAAATGTACAATGTCAACGGTAGCATGAACGCCATCGTCGCCGCCAAGAGCCATGTTATCACCCTCCGGAAACACCCCAACAGCAGCAAAGCGCCCATACTCAGCTCCATAGCCGACAGGAAGATAGCCCCCGACAGTTCCAGCGTACGGGGTACGGCCCACTGCCACACCGCCAAATAATCCTCAATCTTATAGATAAATCCCCAAGGGTCAATGAGTTTGGCCATTCCTGAGACGATAAACGTCACGCCCACGACCAAGCGGGCGCCCCAAACGAGCCACACCCGTTGTTCCCGGCAAAAGTTCATGAAACCCTGCGGCAACGCGCTCATTTCTCAGCCGTTAGCTTAATGATGGCGAAAATCGAGTAGATCACCATGTCGATATAGTTGCCCTCGACCCCTTCCGACACCGCCACTGCGCCAAGGTTGTCCTCGATCTCCTTGTTGCGCATCAACTTGGTGAGGATTATGTCGGTGAACGAGCTCACGCGCATCATGCGCCAAGCCTCGCCGTAATCGTGGCTCTTGTCGAGCATCAACTGGCATGCCTCGGCCATAAACTGGTCGTACAACTCAAGGGCGCGCTCAGGGGTGATATCTTTCTCGTTGGCAAAGCCCAACTTACACTGTATCAATGCAATAATTCCATAATTCACTATCCCCATAAACTCGGGCAGAATTCCCTCGTGGATACGTGCCTCGACGCCCGACTCAAGCGTGCGGATACGTCGCGCCTTGATCAGTATCTGGTCGGTCAACGACGACGGGCGCAACAACCGCCACGACGCCCCGTAATCCTTCAACTTGGCGTCGTACACCTTGCGGCACTTGGCAGCCGCCGCCTCAAACTCGGCCCTCGACTTCTTCGGGTCGATCTTATATTCAGCCGCGATATCGCTCATAGCAAAACGTTTTTCTGGGTCATTTCCGCGAAGATAGCAAAATTTTCCAACAAAAAAGGAATCCCCGCCTCCGAGGACTCCTTAAATATTACTTTCAGTGCGCATGAAGGGACTCGAACCCCCACGACATTAAGTCATTAGATCCTAAGTCTAACGCGGCTACCAATTACGCCACATGCGCATGCTTGGGGTTTGCGGGGACAAAGGTAGTGTTTTTTTCACGCCCGACAAAATCATCGGTGCAATTTTGTTATTATCTTCGCGTAAAATTAGCGTTTCTTATGGCTTGCAATCTTCCAATCAGTGAGATATATCGCGCGGCGCAGGCGTTGCGCGACGTGGCGCGGCACCCGCGCTTGATCGGGGTGACCAATCTGAGCGACTCGGCCCAGGTGTATCTGAAGCCCGAGAATCTGCAATACACAGGTTCGTTCAAGCTCCGCGGCGCCTATTATAAGATTTCGCAATTGAGCGACGAGGAGAAGGCGCGCGGCGTGATCGCGTGCTCGGCCGGCAACCATGCCCAGGGCGTGGCTCTGGGAGCTACCCACAACGGTATCAAATCGGTGATTTGCCTCCCCGCGGGCGCTCCCCTGTCGAAGGTGGAGGCCACCAAGAAATTAGGGGCCGAGGTGGTGCTCGTTCCGGGTGTCTACGACGACGCCTACCAGCGCGCTCTGGAGCTGCAGCAGGAGAAGGGGTACACGCTTGTGCACCCGTTCGACGACCCTAAGGTGATAGCCGGCCAAGGCACTATCGGCCTTGAGATTCTCGACGAGATGCCCAACGTGGAGGCCGTTATCGTGCCGATTGGCGGCGGTGGACTTATCTCGGGTGTTGCCATGGCTATCAAGGAGTTGCGTCCCGAGGTAAAGGTCTACGGCGTGCAATCGGCCGGAGCGCCGTCGATGGAAGCGTCGGTGAAGGATGGCCATATCAAGCGCCTGGAGCAGGTGAGCACCATCGCCGACGGCATCGCCGTGAAAGAGCCGGGCGTCAACACGTTCGACATGGTGAATCGCTATGTGGATGATATTGTGACAGTTACCGACGACGAGACCGCGGCCGCCATCTTGACGCTGATCGAGTGCCAGAAGCTGATCGCCGAGGGCGCCGGTGCCGTTTCCGTGGCCGCGGCGATGTTCAACAAGCTTCCCATCGAGGGCAAACGCGTGGTAAGCCTCGTGTCGGGCGGCAACATCGACGTGAATTTCCTTAACCGCATCATATCGCGAGGCTTGGCAAAGACGGGCCGCGCCGTAACCCTGACAATCGACCTCGACGACAAGCCCGGGCAATTGTCCGGCGTGTGTGGCGTGGTTGGCCAGTTGGGAGGCAACATCATCTCGGTGGTGCACGACCGCATCGACCCCGGCTCCCACATTAACGGCTGCTCGCTGCGCCTCGAGCTTGAGACCCGCAACCCCGAGCACATCCAAGAGATCAAGGACGGCCTCGCCCACGCCGGCTTCAAAATAAGATAATCCCATAGCGGTCGCGTGCCCCGCGGGTCACCGCGGGGTCCCATTAACCATTAACCATTAACCATTAACCACTCCATGCCTGTCCCCTCCCTTGAAACGATCCTGATCGCATTGCTGCTCACCCTGCTGGCGGGCGGCTCGACGGCTATCGGCAGCCTGCTGGCGTTCATTTCCAAAGGAAGGAACACAAAATTCCTCTCAGGTGCGCTGGGCTTGTCGGCCGGCGTGATGGTGTACGTGTCGTTCATGGACCTCCTGCCCGAGGCGATGCACAAGCTCGAAAGCGTGTACGACACCAAACTGGGGATGCTCTACGTGTTGCTGTCGTTTTTCGGAGGCATCGCACTTATCGCACTGATTGACTGGCTGATACCCGAGGACGAGAACCCCCACGAGATGCACACGCCCGAAGAGATGGAACCGGGCCACGGACCCAATCACCACCTCAAGCGCACTGGCTTCATGCTGGCCCTAGCTATCGGCATCCACAATTTCCCCGAGGGCATGGCGACGTTTGTGTCGGCCCTGGAGGGACTCGACGTGGCCATACCTATCGTGGTGGCCATCGCCATCCACAACATTCCCGAGGGCATAGCCGTTTCGGTGCCGATTTACTATGCCACGGGGAATCGCAACAAAGCGTTTAAGTACTCGATTCTCAGCGGATTGGCCGAGCCGATTGGAGCATTGGTGGGCATGGCGTTCCTGTTACCGTTTTGGACGCCGTTGCTCGGCGCGATTATCATCGCGGCCGTGGCTGGGGTGATGATATACATCTCGTTTGACGAACTGCTGCCGGGAGCCGAACGCTACGGCCACCATCACATCGCGCTGTGGGGCGTCATCGCCGGTATGCTCGTTATGGCCGCTTCCCTCCTGCTCTTTTAAACTCAAAACTCAAGTTTCGCAAGTGATCCAAGAAACCACTAATTTTCACTAATTCTCACAAATTCAGAGCTTAAACTTTATTTCCTTTCATTAATTTTGCTTTGCTGCGCAAAGAATTAACACCAATTTCGATACTTACCCCTACAGGGATTAGTGAAAATTAAAGAGCGTAAGCTCTCTAAAATTTATTGGTTCCCAAGCTAACTCATTGGTGCTCATTAGTGTTAATTCGTGGTTTCTAACATGAGAAAGATGAACTAAAAAACTAAAAACTAGAAACTAGAAACTAAAAACTCGAAACTATTTCACTATCTTCGCGTAAAATATCACATTCATCCCAATGGAACTTACCCCCCTTACCGCAATTTCCCCGATTGACGGCCGCTATCGCGGCAAGTGTGAACGCCTTGACGAGTATTTCTCGGAATTCGCCCTCATCCGCTACCGCGTGAAGGTGGAGGTGGAATATTTCATCGCGCTGTGCGAGATTCCCCTACCCCAGCTTCAGGACGTTCCCGAATCGGTGTTCCCCGAGCTACGCGAAATCTACACCGAGTTTGACCTCGAGGATGCCGAGCAGATCAAGGATATCGAGCGCACTACCAACCACGACGTTAAGGCCGTCGAATACTTCCTCAAAGGTTGCTTTGACGAGCTCGGGTTGGAGAAATATAAAGAGTTCATTCACTTCGGTTTGACCTCCCAGGACATTAACAACACGTCGGTGCCGATGTCGGTGCGCGAGGCCATCGAGGATGTGTATCGGCCCGCTCTTGTGGAGCTGATCAACGACCTCGACGCCAAGGCCGACGAGTGGGCCGACCTGCCCATGCTCGCCAAGACCCACGGCCAACCCGCATCGCCCACGCGCCTGGGCAAGGAGATACGCGTGTTCAGCTACCGCTTGCGCCGCCAGTTGCAAGCCCTGGACGCTTGCCCCATTAGCGGCAAATTCGGCGGTGCCACGGGCAACTTCAACGCCCACCTCACCGCCTACCCCGACATCGACTGGCAACAGTTCGCCGCCCGTTTCCTCGAGGAGCGCCTGGGCATCGAGCGCGAGCAGTATACCACCCAGATTTCCAATTACGACAACCTGGCGGCCCTGTTCGACGCCTTGCGACGCATCAACACCATCATCCTCGACCTCGACCGCGATATGTGGATGTACATCTCAATGGAGTACTTCAAGCAGCGCATCAAGGCCGGCGAGGTAGGCTCATCGGCAATGCCCCACAAGGTGAACCCAATCGACTTTGAAAACTCGGAGGGCAACCTCGGAATGGCCAACGCCATCCTGTCGCACCTGAGCCAAAAACTACCCGTGTCGCGCCTGCAACGCGACCTCACCGACTCGACAGTATTGCGTAACATCGGCGTTCCCCTGGCCCACACCCTCATCGCTATTTCCTCCACGCTCAAGGGGTTAGGCAAACTGCTTTTGAACGAGCAGGCAATCAACGACGACCTCGACAAGATGTGGAACGTGGTAGCCGAAGGTATCCAGACTATCCTCCGCCGCGAGGGCTACCCCCACCCCTACGAGACCCTCAAGCAACTCACGCGCACCAACACGAAGGTAACAGCCGAGAGCATCGCCGAGTTTATCGACACGCTACAAGTGAGCGACTCGGTTAAAGCCGAGCTACACCGCCTGTCACCCCATTCCTATACTGGCTACTAATGGAGCCCTCCAAGTCAATAGCCACCCAGGTGGCGCGCAAGATGGACCGCGGCGTCTCGGAGGTGAACACGCTTATCGACGCCCTGGCCGGGATTCTGCGCGAGCAGTGCCAGCAACTCAACACGGTAGCCATTCCGGGTTTCGGCGCTTTTGAGCCGGTGAAGGAGGAGGAGAAAATCGTCACCGACCTCTCCACGGGCAAGCGATTGCTGTTACCTCCCTGCGTCACGCTCACGTTCAAGCCATCCCATCTACTCAAAAAACGCCTGAACCTCAAATGAATACGATACCCTTACCCCAACTGGTCGAACTTCTGGCGCTGGCTACCAACACGTCGGAGGAGACGGCACGCGCGTTCCTCACCTCGCTGTGGGACGTGATCGGGCAAGCGCTCGCCGACGGCCGACAAGCCCGCATCAAGGGTATCGGCACTTTTACCCTCGGGGGCCTGAATGGCGACCAACTGCAATTTGTCCCCGACGAGGCTCTGGCAGAAGCCGTCAACTCGTCATTCTCGTTCTTCGAGCCGATGCCGCTCGACGACGACATCGACGAGTCGATGCTCGAGGAGGAGATACCCGAAGAAACTACCCAAGAGACCGCTGAAGAAGTTACCGTAGAGGCCACCGAAGAGGCTCCAGAAGAGGCCACCGAAGAAACACCTGAAGAGGCTGCAGAAGAGGCTGTAGAAGAGGTTGTAGAGAAGATCCCCGAAGAGTCCCCCGAAGAGTCCCCCGAAGAGTCCCCCGAAGAGTCCCCCGAAGAGTCTTTCGAAGAAGTTTCCCCTCAAGGTGATACATCGATAATGCGAAATAGCGATAATGCGAAGAACAAGGTAACCCCAGTAGACGAGGATCGTCCAAGGCCCGCCCCACCAAGAAGGCCGCATCCGTTGATTCCTCTCGCAATTGGATTGGTGGCCGGATTCGCTATCGGCTTCTTTATCCCGTGGCATGGCGGTGGCTCGCAGCCCGAGCCAGCACCTGCCGCTCCTGTCGATTCGGTGGAGATGGTGGAGGAAGAGGAAGTAGGCGACACCACATGGGTGAGCGAGGCAACCGTGTTGGAGGATTCGCTCAGAAACATCGAGACTGTAGAGGTAATCGAGCAGCCGAAAGAGATATACGACACCATCGGCCCGCGCCGTTTCCTTACAACCATGGCCCGCAAGTATTACGGCCGCTATGAGTTCTGGCCTTATATTTACCTTGAGAATCAGGACAAACTGGGCCATCCCGACCGTATCGCTCCCGGTACCGTGGTCGTCATCCCGCCAGCCGAGAAATACGGCATCAACCCCGACGACCCCGCCTCCCTGAAGGCCGCCTCGGCCAAGATCGCCGAAATCTACAGCAGGTTTTAGTTGTTAGTTGTTAGTTGTTAGTTGAGGGGATGTCGTGTATTCGAGTATTCGTGCAATCGAGAAATCGAGAATCGAACAAACGAGTGCACGAATAAACGAATAAACGACAACCACTGAAAACTGTAAAACGTTGCGAAGGCGCTACCCTCACGGGCAGTGCCTTCGCCTCTACTAAAACCTATACAAATTTTACTTCACAATTACTTTCCTTGCTGCCCCGTCAGCGACGAGGTTGTAAATAGCCTCACCCTCAGCGGCGAGGCCGTTGAGGGTATCGTCAAATACGAAAATGAGGTTGAATATCTGCAACAGACCCGGCTGAGGCCAGGGCCACGAGCAGCAATGAGGTTAGTTGTTTCATATCATTGTGTTTTATGATGGTATACAGATGTGATTATGTATACAGATGACTTTACGGGGACAAAGGTAATTATTAATTTAATATTCAGTTATTCCGTTAACATAGATTATGAATTATTCACTAATTTTCGATTTTACGGAAGGGGCGCCAAAACTGGTTTTTTAATCGGGTAACTTTATATAGAAAAAATTAACACGCCAAGTTAACATCCCAATTGTTATAATTAATAATTTTGCGTCACAAAACGGGTTGAAACATCACAAGCCCTAAATGATAGACAATATTTTCAACACCATAAACTACTATGAGCGAAACGGTTAACATCAGAGAATTAAACGATCTCGTAGCCTCCAAGAGCGACTTTGTCAACCTCATCACCCGAGGGATGGACCAAACAATCGTAGGCCAGAAGCACCTTGTCGAGTCGCTTCTGATCGCGTTGCTGAGCAACGGCCACGTGTTGCTCGAAGGCGTACCCGGCTTGGCCAAAACACTGGCCATCAAAACCCTCGCGCAACTGATCGACGCAAAGTACAGCCGCATACAGTTCACCCCCGACCTTCTTCCGGCCGACGTTATCGGTACAATGGTCTACTCGGTGCAGAAAGAGCAGTTCCAAGTGAAGAAGGGCCCGATTTTCGCCAACTTCGTCCTCGCCGACGAGATCAACCGCGCCCCGGCAAAGGTGCAGAGCGCGTTGCTCGAGGCTATGCAGGAGCGCCAAGTGACCATCGGCGACTCGACGTTCGCCCTCGACGAGCCTTTCCTGGTTATGGCCACCCAGAACCCTATCGAGCAGGAGGGTACCTACCCGCTGCCCGAGGCCCAGGTCGACCGTTTCCTGTTGAAGGTGGTGATCGGCTACCCCAACAAGGAGGAGGAGAAGGTGATTATCCGCCAGAACATCGCTCGCGAGCGTCCCAAGATCGTGCCCCTGCTGAAGCCTCATGAGATTATCGAGGCCCAGAAGGTGGTGGAGCAGATCTACATCGACGAGAAGATCGAGCGCTACATTGTCGACATCGTGTTCGCGACACGTTTCCCGGCCGAGTACAATCTTGGCGACTTGACGTCGATAATCGCGTTCGGCGCCTCGCCCCGCGCCTCGATTTCACTGGCCCGCGCGGCTCGCTCCTACGCTTTCTTGCGCCAGCGCGGATATGTGATTCCCGAGGACGTACGCGCCGTTTGCCACGACGTGCTGCGTCACCGTATCGGCTTGACCTACGAGGCCGAGGCCAACAATATCACCACCGACGAGATTATCTCCGAGATCCTCGACAAAGTGGAAGTGCCCTAAATGCACTCGTTTATTCGTGAAATCGTGTATTCGTGTACTCGAATATACGAATGCACGAATACACGAGTAAACGACGCCGAGGAAACGAAAAAACGAGAAAACGAAAAGTAAATGGACGCGAACGAGCTTCTAAAAAAGGTGCGCAAAATCGAGATCAAAACCCGCGGGTTGTCCAACAACATCTTCGCGGGCGAGTACCACTCGGCCTTCAAAGGCCGTGGTATGACGTTCTCCGAGGTGCGCCAATACCAATACGGCGACGATATCCGCGACATCGACTGGAACGTGACCGCCCGCCACAACTCCCCGTACGTGAAGGTATACGAGGAGGAGCGCGAGTTGACGGTGATGTTGCTGGTCGACGTGTCGGGTAGCCGCAATTTCGGGGCCGTGGGCGTGGAGAAACGCGAGATGATCGCCGAAATCGCGGCGACGCTGGCATTCTCGGCAATCCAAAACAACGACAAAATCGGCGTGATCTTCTTCTCCGACAAAATCGAGAAGTTCATCCCGCCAAAGAAGGGCAAGAAGCATATCTTGCTGATAATACGTGAGCTACTCGACTTCCAGCCAGAGAGCCGAGGCACCGACATCGCGATGGTGCTCCGCTACTTCACCGACGCGTTGAAGAAGCGTTCCACCACGTTCCTCATCAGCGACTATATCGACCACCACGACTACCAGAAAGCTCTTACGATCGCCTGCAACAAGCACGACGTGATCGCCATCCAGGTGTACGACAAGCGCGACGCGCAGCTGCCCAACGTGGGATTTATGCGCGTCATGGATTTGGAGACTGGCCGCGACCGCTGGGTCAACACCTCGTCGGCCAAAACGCGCCAAGCTTATAATAAGTGGTGGTACCAACGCCAACAGACGATGACCGAGCGCCTCAACCGCTGCCGCGTCGACCTGGCCTCGGTGGCCACCGACGAGGATTATGTGAAAGCGCTCATGGGACTGTTCAAGCGCCGCGGCACCCGTTAACCACCTCAGTAACTGTAGAAAATGACACGAAAGATACTCCTACCGATATTGCTTGCGACGCTGCTGATGCCAGTGGCCGGCTACGGCCGTAGCCACTCGGTGAAGGCAACGCTCGACTCGGTATATATCCTCATGGGCAAGCAGACGACGCTCCACTTGGAGGTCGTGGAGGACGCCTCGTCGGACGGTTTCCTTGTGCTTCCCAAAGGCGACACGCTTGTGGGCAACGTGGAGGTGATTGACGCTACCCGCGCCGACACCACCGACCTGGGCTCGGGGCGTCGCCAGATCAACCAAGAGATTGTGCTACAGTCGTTCGACTCGGGGTTGTACACTCTTCCCCCGCTTCCCTACGTTAACGGCGGCGACACGATGTACACCAAGCCACTGACGCTCAAGGTGATACCCGTAATGGTCGACTCCCTGGCCACCATTCACCCCTATGCCGGGACAGAGCTGGGCGAGAGCCGCTGGTACGACTGGTTGCCCGACTGGATCACCGACTTTTGGGTGTGGTACCTGATCGCTTTGCTGCTGATCGCCGGTGGTTTCGCCGCTTGGCTATTGTTCAGCAAGAAAGCCGTGGTCGCTATACTTCCGGCCAAGAAGCCCGAGCCGCCTTACGAGATCGCCATGCGCCAGTTGGGCGAGCTTCGTGAGCGCCATCTGTGCGAGCAGGGCCAGGAGCGCGAGTTCTACACGCGCCTCACCGAGATCCTGCGCGACTACTTGGAAGGACGCTTCGGCATCAACGCCATGGAGATGACCTCCACGCAGATTATCCAAACCCTTCAAGACAACGAGGCAACACGCCTGCCAAACCGTTACATGCGCGAGATTCTGGCCGTGGCCGACTTCGTGAAATTCGCCAAGCAACGCCCCCTGCCCGAAGACAACACCAAGGCGTTCAACCAGGCCATGCAATTCGTCGAGGACACCAAGCCCGCCCCCGAGGAGAAGAAAGACAATGAGGAGGAGAATGAAGAAGCTGACTCTTCTACCTCCACTAAAGCCGAAACAGCGAAACAGCGAAACAGCGAAACAGCCTCCGCGCAAGGCGATAACCCTAAAAAGAAGTAACCATGCAACTAGCTCATCCACATTACCTTTGGCTATTCCTGGTGTATGTGCCGCTAATCGCGTGGTACATCTGGAAGCGACGCAATGCCCACCCGGCGCTCGAGATCTCCACAGTGTCGCCCTTCGCCGGGCTTCCGCGGTCGATCAAGGAATACGGGCTGCACGGCCTCTTCGTGCTACGCCTGTTGACGATAGGTTGCCTGATTATAATCTTGGCGCGTCCCCAAGCCCACGACAATTGGCGCACTTCCAACACCCAGGGTACCGACATCGTGCTGTCGCTCGACATCTCGTCGTCGATGCTGGCCCGCGACTTCAAGCCCGACCGCCTTGGGGCTGCCAAAGAGGTGGCCACGCAATTCGTTTCGGGCCGCGAGAGCGACAACATCGGCCTGGTAATCTTCGCCGGCGAGAGTTTCACGGCCGTTCCCATGACCCTCGACCGCCCCACCCTCACCAACTATATCGCGTCGATTGAAACCGGCATGATCGAGGACGGCACCGCAATCGGCGACGGCCTCGCCACTGCCATCAACCGCATCAAGGACGGCAAGGCCAAAAGCAAGTCGATCATCCTATTGACCGACGGCTCCAACAACACCGGCGTTGTGGCCCCGCTCACGGCCGCCGAGATCGCCGCCAAGTACGGTATAAAGGTGTACACCATCGGCATCGGCCGAAACGGCATGGCCCCCTACCCCACGCAAGATATTTTCGGCAAGATCTCCTACGTCAACCAGCCCGTTGTGATCGACGAGGGCACCTTGAAGCAGATTGCCAGCGTCACCGGAGGAAAATACTTCCGAGCCACCGGAAACAACGTGCTCAAGGAGATATTCCAAGAGATCGACCAACTGGAGAAAACCTCGATGGACGTGCGCCACTTCTCCCACACCGAGGACAATTACACGCTGTGGGCCGCCCTGGCCTTGGGATTGTTCTCGCTTGAGATAATCCTGCGCCGCACCTGGCTACGCACCATCCCCTAACTCAGGCAACTGAAAACTGAAAACTGAAAACTGAAAACTGAAAACTAGAAACTAGAAACTAGAAACTAAAAACTAGAAACTAAATGATGAGTTTCGCTTACCCCGGCCTACTTTACCTGTTACTGCTGATACCAGTAATAGCGGGCCTGTTTGTGTGGGCTCAACTGGCCCGACGCGCCAAATTGCGCCGATTCGGGCGTCCCGAGGTGCTCGAGCCGCTGATGCCCGACGCCTCTAAGTACAAGCCGTGGATTAAAATCACATTGCAGTTGCTGGCTATCGCCGCGCTGGTGGTGGTGCTTGCCCGTCCTCGCTACGGCGAAAAGGAAGAGATGGAGCAGGGACGCGGCATTGAGGTGATGATCGCCTTCGACGTGTCGCGGTCGATGCTCGCCTCGTCCAACGACGACCCCGCCGGCATCTCACGCCTGCAACGCGCCAAGCATATTCTGGAGAAACTGATTGACAAACTCGATAACGACAAGGTGGGCCTGATCGTCTTCGCCGGCGAGGCCTACACCCAGCTCCCCGTGACCGGCGACTTCATGTCGGCCAAAATGTACCTCAACTCTCTCACCCCCGACATGGTGCCCACGCAAGGCACCGCCATCGGCCAAGCTATATCGATGGCTATCAACGGTTTCTCGCCCAACGACGACATGCGCAAGGCCATTGTGATAATCACCGACGGCGAGAATCACGAGGGCGACGCTATCGACATGGCCCGTCAGGCCAAGGACCGCGGCATCCAGGTGGATGTCATCGGAGTTGGCTCGGGCAAAGGCGCTCCTATCCCCTTGAACGCCAAGCGCGGTGAGTTCCTAAAGGATGCCTCGGGGCAACCCGTGACCACGGCGCTTGACGAGCAGATGGCTCGCGAAATCGCCAAAGCCGGTGGCGGCGAATACGTCAACGGCAGCAGCTCCTCGGCCGTCAACGACCTGTGCGACGCCCTCGACAAACTGGAGAAAGCCGACTTCGAGAAAGTGGCCTACAAGGCAAGCGCCGAGCAGTTCCCATTGTTCGCTTGGATCGCTTTGGCGCTGATTCTGGCCGACGTGTTCGTGCTCGACCGCAAGATCGGTTGGCTCAAGAAAATCAACTTCTTTACCAAAGAAAAGAAATGAAACTATTACGACATATCTCTCTTACGCTCGCGATGGTGGTGATGGCCACTGGGGCTTCAGCCCAGTCGACCGCTACCACCAAGCGTGAGCGCAACTATATAAAGGAGGGCAACGAGCTTTACGCCAAGCAGCGCTACGCCGAGGCCGAGGTGGCCTTCCGCAAGGCGTTGCAAGAGAACGCCCAAAGCGAAGTGGCCACCTACAACCTTGCCGCCTCGCTACTCAAGCAGGGGGGAGCCGCCGACCCCAACTCGGGCAACAACCCTATGGCCGAGGCCACCAAGCTGTTGACCGACCTTGCCAAGAACGCCCAAACGGCCTCAATCGCCGAGAAAGCGGCCTACAACCTTGGCAATGTGGCGTTTAACCAAGAGCAATACGACCAAGCCATCAACCAGTACAAGCAAGCGCTACGCCGCAACCCCGACAACGACGCTGCACGCGACAACTTGCGTCTGTCCCAGCTGAAACTCCAGCAGCAACAGCAAAACAAGGACCAGAACAAGGATCAGAACAAGGATCAGAACAAGGACCAAAATAAAGATCAAAACAAGGATCAGAATAAGGACCAAAACCAAGACCAGAACAAGGACCAAAACAAGGATAAGGACAAGCAGGACCAGCAGCAGAATCCCCAACAGGACCAGCAGAAGCAGGACCAGCAAAAGCAGCAACAACAGCAGCAAGGCATCTCCGACGCCAACGCCGAGAAGATTCTCAAGACAATGGAGAACGAGGAGAACGCCACCCGCCGCCGCGTAGCCGCTAAAGAGCAAGAGAAGGCCGCCAAAGCCTCCCAGCGCAACATCCTGAAACCCTGGTAATTGATTCTTGGTTAACGACATATTGCGATTTCGTTATCACGTTATAACGTTATTACGAAAGCCGCCAAATGCTAATGAAATGAAACGCGTTCAACTCATATTACTCCTGATTTTCGCCACGCTGGCGGCCCAAGCCGACGTGACGTTCACCGTCGTGCCGCCGCGGCAAGTGATCGAGGGCAATCGATTCGCGGTGACCTTCCGCCTCCAAAACGCCGAAGGCTCGTCGCTCAACGCCCCCCAGATCAACGGCTGCACGCTGCTGTACGGACCCTCCACATCAACGATGCAGAGCTACCAGGTGGTGAACGGCAAGGCAACTTCCACATCTTCGGTTGATTACACCTACACCTACCGCGCCGACAAGGCCGGTACGTTCACCATCGGCCCGGCGTCAATCGTGGCCGACGGCAAGACTTACCGCACCAAGGAAACAAAGTTCACCGTCCTCCCGGCCGACCAAGCGCCGCAAGCCGGAGGAGGCTCCTCGCAACGCCAGCGCGCGCAAGTGGACGACATCACAACGCAGACATCCGACAAGCAAGTGGGCAAGGACGACGTGTTTGTGCGCATTATCCTCTCAAAATCATCGGCTTACGAGCAAGAGGCGATCGAGTGCACGATAAAGCTTTACACCAAGTACCAGATTTCGTCGTTCATGGCCACTACGCAGCCCAGCTTTGACGGCTTCCTGATTGACGAGGTGAACATCCAGGCGTCGTTGAACGAGATGGAGCATTACAACGGCCAAAACTACATGACGGCCGTGCTGAAAAAGTGCATCATCTTCCCGCAGAAGTCGGGCAAACTCACCATCAACTCAGGCCGCTACGACCTCACCGTGGTGCAATACGAGCGCGTCAACATGGGCTTCTTCGGCACCTCGCGCCCCATCGAGAAAAAGATACAAGTTAACTCCAACTCGGCCTCGGTCAACATCCTGCCGTTGCCTCAGCCCCAGCCCGACGGATTCAACGGCGCCGTGGGCAACTTCACCATCGACTCCAAGCTCAACGGCTCCAACTTCCGCACCAACGAAGCCGCGTCGCTTACCTACACCATCCGCGGCACGGGCAACATCAAGTACCTGAAAGAGCCGGTAATCGACTTCCCCACCGAGTTTGAGCAATACACCCCCAAGACCGATATCTCTTCCCACGTCTCTGGCAACAACGTCACCGGCGAGATGACCGTCGAGTACACCTTCGTGCCGCAATCAGTGGGCAAATTCGAGATCGGAGCCGACCATTTCGTCTACTTCAACCCGGCGACCAAGAAATACGTCACCCTCACCACCCCCAATTACAAGATTGACGTGGCCAAGGGCGTTGGCTCCCCGTCTTCCTCTACCGTCGAAAAGCAGGGAATCACGGCCAAGAACACCGACATCCTGCATATCAAGCTCGGCGACAAGCACTTGCAGCAGGAGCACACATTGGTTGTGCTCACATGGTGGTACTGGGGCATCTACGTGCTGCTTTTGGCCATTCTTATCGCCGCGATAGCGATCGGAGCACAGCGGGCACGCCTCAACGCCGACGTGACCGGTCGCAAGGTAGCCCGAGCCAACAAGGTAGCCCGCCGACGCCTGCGCGCCGCCGCGGCCGCCATGAAAGCCCACCAGAGCGAGAAATTCCACGAGGAGATGCTTCGAGCTATATGGGGTTACCTCAGCGACAAACTCTCGATACCCGCCTCCCAGCTCACCCGCGAGAACGTGGCCGCCGAGCTTGAAAGCTATGGCGCCTCCAAAGAGCTCAGCGACAAGCTTATCGAGGTACTCGACGAGTGCGAGATGGCCCGATACACCCCCACGCAGAGCGACTCGCGCATGGAGGAGCTTTACCAGCAAGCATCAGAGGCCATGGACGCCCTGGCATCTATCAAACGCAAAAAGAACACGGCAAAATGAAACGCTTCATCACTTTCCTCACCATAGCCTTCACCCTGCTCTCGTCGCAGGCGGCCACCCTCACCGAGCAAGCCGACTCGGCTTATACCGCCGACAACTTCGCTCTGGCCGAGCAGCTCTACCAGCAGGCGGCACAAGAGCAAGGCACGTCGTCGACCCTGTTTTACAACCTTGGCAACACCTACTACCGCCAGGGCCAGCTGGGCCGCGCTATATTATATTATGAACGCGCCTTGAAGCTCGACCCCGCCAACGAGGATGCCCGCGCCAATCTGGCATTCGTCAACTCCAAGATTATCGACGAGCCCGGCGACCGCGGTTCGGTAATGACAAAGCTGATGGACAAGACGGTGGCACAAGCCCGCAGTAACACCTGGAGCTGGCTCGCCCTGGGTGCCTTCACCCTGCTGCTCGTGGGAGCCCTTGTGTACGTTTTCGCCTCGCATGTGGCCCTGCGCAAGGTGTGCTTCTTCGGCGGCTTGTGCATGCTGGGGTTGACTATCGCCTTTGTTATCCTGGCATTGGTGGGAGCGCGCAAAGCCGAGTCGACCTCTTCGGCTATCATCGTGGCTCCGTCCACCCAGCTGAGCACGTCGCCCCGCGTGCCCAAGGACAAGTCGGAGCAGGCTATCCTATTGCACGAGGGCACCCGGGTGGAGATTCTCGACTCGGTAGCGACCCCCGGCGACTCGATCAACCCGATGTGGCTCGACGTGAGCGTCGACAACACCCACCGGGCATGGATTTCGGCCACCGATGTGGAAAGAATTTAACATTTCGGCTAAACTTCTGAATCATAACACATTAGGGGCGATATGTTGTAAAACATATCGCTTTTTTGTCAAAAATATTTGCATCTGACAAAAATAAGCCCTATTTTAGCTAAAAATTCTCACGTACCATCAAAAACGACTTGTAGAATTCCTTTTGTAACCCGATTTATTAACTTATAAATAATCGTATCATGACAAAAACAATCACCTTCAACGATCTGCGTCGCCTCAAAGACAGCCTCCCCGATGGTTCCATGCATCAGATCGCCGATAAGCTGAATACCACCGTGCAGACCGTGCGCAACTATTTCGGCGGTTCCAACTACGCTTTTGGCAAGAACTGTGGCGTCCACATCGAGCCAGGACCCGACGGCGGAATCGTCGTACTTGACGACACCACCATCTACGACATGGCGGTCGAGATCCTGCAGAAGGAGAAAGAACAAGCATAACACCTCCATGGTCTAAGAAAAGGACTACGAATTTCTCGATTTTCACGATTTCTTTGGAGAAAACCATTTTCGCTTACGCTTAACGAATTATACGAATTGCCAGTAGAGGGGATTTGTGACATTCGTTAAGCGTTAGCGTAATTATACAAGCTTGAAATTCGTGTTATTCGCCTAATTCGTAGTCCTTTATTTCCTAATCCATTACGTTAAATGCCAAAAAGATGAGTGAAGAGCGATTAATTACCGTTGCGATCCATACGTATGAGAAAGCAATCCTGCTGAAAACCCTGCTCGAAAGCGAGGGTATCACCGTGGCGTTGCAAAACGTCAACCTGTTGCAACCCGTCGTGTCGTCGGGCGTCCGCGTGCGTATCAAGGAGAGCGACCTACCTCTGGCTCTCCGCATCATCGAGAACTCGGAAATCTTCCTGCCTCCAAAGCGCCTGCGCGACGCGCCTAAGATCGACCCGATCCTGGTGCCTACCGACTTCTCAGCCTACTCGGTGCACGCGGCTCGACTGGCGTTCCAACTGGCCGCGGCGCTCAAGACGTCGTTGGTGTTCCTCCACTCCTACATCGACCCATTCCGCACGGGCAACCTCCAACTCACCGACGCCCTCAGCTATGACGCCATCGAGGGGGAGGACCAGATTTTGATGGAGAAAGAGGTGGGCGAACTGATGGACGAGTTCACGGCCCGTTTCCGCTCGGCCATCAAGACGGGCGAGCTACCCGCGGTGAAGTTTGTCACCGAGGTAGTGGAGGGGATTCCCGAGGAGTCCATTCTGGAGTATGCCAAGGTCAACCATCCTGCCATGATCGTGATGGGCACCCGCGGGGCCGGCAAGAAGGAGAAGGAGCTGGTGGGCAGCGTCACGGCCGAGGTGCTCGACTCATGCCGCGTGCCCGCGTTTACCATCCCCGAGGACACCAAAATCAACTCCCTCGACGATATACGCGACGTGGTCTTCTTCAGCAACTTGGAGCAGGAGGATATCCTGGCCATGGATTCGTTCTACCGCCTGTTCCCCTCGCGCGCGTTCAATATTACACTGGTGCATATCCCGTCGAAGAAGGAACGGGCGTCCACCAGCGAGAAGGGGGTGAAAAAACTCCTTGAGTATTGCAAGGCACATTATCCCGCTTACTCGTTCACTATCAAGGAGGTACAACTCCCCACAATTGTCGAGGATTTCCGCCGAATCGCCCAGGAGCAGCGTATCGACTTGATCGTGACACCCAACAAAAAGAAGAACATCTTCGCCCGTCTGTTCAATCCCTCGCTTGCGCATAAGTTGTTGTTCCACGCCGACATACCGATGATGGTGGTACCGGTTTAGGTATTAGGTGTGAGTGATTAGTGATTAAGTATAATAGTGCAGAGGGGACTCGTTATTGGGGTGTCAATTAATATCGGATTTATGCAATTTAAAAGGATTATATTGTTGTTGACCTGCACCTTAACCTTGGGCTTGATAGCTCGGGGGCAGGAGATACGCACTGCTTATTTCGGGGGTCGGGCTAACGCCTATACAGGCGTGGCGCAGGATCCCTCGGGTATGATATGGTTTGGCACCGACCAAGGGGTGTACTCCTACGACGGATTCCGTTTCAAGGCGCTTGGCGACTCGATATATCCCCCACGCTTTGTACATTCGATCGACATGGCCGGCGAAAACGTGATGGGCTTCTGCGACCAGGCCGGTATTCACTTTTTCGACGCTCCCTCGCGCTCCAAAGTAGCCTCTCCACTCGACTCGATCGACACCGGCGAGATACGTGCATTCGTCACCGAGGGCAACCTTATTTTCGCCGGGGCCGAGAAATTGGGCGTCGTGTCGATGAACACCGACGACTTCACCTGGCGAGTGGTGAATCCACGAGTACGCGACACCTATGGTATCACCTCCTCCGGCCATTATATCTATTTAGCCACGCTATCAGGACTTTACCGCCTTGACCCGTCGACCGACCGACTTGAGTGTCTTGACCCCGACCGCAGTTACTATTCTTGCCTATGGGACTCCCAGCGGTCGTGCCTATGGGCTGGCTATAATGGTGGTATTGTGCAGTTTAACCCGCAAACCAACACGTTGACGCCCGTCTACCAAAGCGACACTTTCTTCAAAAGCCTGGCGCTTATGGACGAAAAGCTGTACGCGGGCACCGACAACGGCCTGGTGGAATATCATCCAGGGTCGGGTGAGAGCCAGGTGCATCTTCATGATATGCGCAACCCTTATTCGCTGAGCAACAACGTGGTGTGGGATGTGTTTGTCGACCGCGACCACTCGCTCTGGATGGCTACTGGCCACGGCGCATCGACCATGTCTTCCTCGCCCCGTTACGAGGTGACCCACCTGCTGTCGCTTATCCAACGCATCCCCACCATCCATAACCCTCAAAGCGGCAACATCGCCTCGCTGATACGCGACACCAACGGCGATATCTGGCTCGGAGGCACCAACGGCCTGGTGAGAATCATGCCCAATGGCATAATCCAGTGGTACAGAAACGAATACCCGGCTCGACAGATACCCCATAACAACATCCGACGGCTTTACCAGGACCCGTGGGACAACCTGTGGGCGGCTTCCGACCACGGCGTGTTGTGGTGGGACCGCGAGGCCGAGCAATGGCGCCCGCTCGACATCACCGACGGCAAAAGCCACGCATGGTGGCCTTACGACATCCTGGTGACGGGCGACGGCAACGTCTGGGTGGCCACCTACGCGAGCGGCGTGTTCCGATTCGCACGCCCCACCGCCAGCCAACTGCGCTCGGGCCATATCGACGCCCAACAGGTGTTCTCCCAAGAGTCACCCCTGCTCTACACGTTAGGCATAAAATCCGATCCGCGCGGGCTGATATGGCTGGCCCATCGCGACGGCGCTTACCTTTGGGACCCGTCGCAACGGCGCCTGTGCACCGTTCCGCTGAAAAACGCTGCGGGCCAGGAGGGGAAGGTGTTCCCCTTGGGCATGCACATCGACGTGCAGGGCAAGATGTGGTACGCCACCGAAAACGCCATCGGCTGCTACAACCCTGCCACAAGCGAGTGCCAGATTATCCCATCTCCACTGCTATCCACCGAGCCGATACGCGCCATCATGCGTCACGGCAACACGCTGTATGCGCTTGCTCCTCAGAGCCTTTGCGCCTACGACACGGCCAAGGGGACATGGGTGAGGTATTCCCTGCCACCGGGAGATTTCTCATCGATATTTTACGACACGGCCACCAACGACCTTCTACTCGGCGGCTACGACGTGCTGATGAAATTCGACCCACATAAATCGGAGGACGAAAACACCTACGGCGTGATACGCATCGTAGGTTTGAGCTGCAATAACGAGCCAGTGGCAATCCAAAAATATGAGAAGGGCGACGATATGCGCACCTTTGTTTTCCCCTCAGGAACAACGGCTATCTCTTTGGAGGTGAGCAATTTCGCTTACTCGCATCACGACGAGTACACATTCTCCTACCAGCTCATCCACGACGGCAAGGCCGGGCCATGGATCACCCTGCCCGAGGGCGACAATCGCATCGCCCTGCATCAGCTCCCAGCGGGCGCTTACGAGTTGCGCCTATGCTCGTCGCTCCTGCCCGACCAGGTGACCACTTACGCCATCGCCATACGTCCACCATGGTACCTCAACGCTTGGATGAAGTTGCTTTACCTCGTGCTGGGAATTTTGGTTATAGCCCTGATTGTGAAGGTGATATTTGATCGAAACCGCCGTCGCTATGAGCAATTGGAGCAACAAAAGTCGCTGGAATTGTCCCAGATGAAAATCGACTTCTTCACCAATATCTCCCACGACCTAAAAACCCCTCTGAGCCTGATACTTGGCCCTGTTGACACGCTGCTTGAGCGCCAATTCCCCACCGACAACGACCGAACGCTTCTTGAGTCGATTCGCAATAACGCACAGCGCCTTAACAAGCTAATCAAGCGAGTGTTGGACTTCAAGCAAGTTGACTTTCAGGAGGAGCAAACTCTCGTGCGCTCGCAAGTGGAGATCAACCGATTGGTGAAATCGGTGGCCGATTCCTTCTCCCAAACCGCCTCCAAACGCAACGTTGAAATCACGGTCGAGGAGATGTCGCAGCCGATGGAGATGAACCTTGACTTGTTCAAGATGGAGTCGGTGTTCTACAATGTGATGTCCAACGCAGTGAAATTCGTGCCCGACACCGACGGTCGCATCAACGTGCGCGTGAGTATGCACGGCAACTGCGTGCGCGTCACGGTCACCGACAATGGTATAGGCATTCCCAAGGAGGACCTCAACCTCGTGTGGATACGCCTCTATCAAGCGCGTAACTCCTCGGGTGGCAACTACGAGGGCTCTGGCATCGGCCTGGCATTGGTGAAAAAATTCGTGGAGCTGCATAACGGCACGGTCGACATCGCCCCCAACCCCGAAGGCAAAGGTACCATGGTGACCATCGACCTGCCCCTCGAGGGGGACAATATCACTGCCAGCAATGGCGTGGCCGAGCTTCCGGCCAAGGCCGACGATCCCCGCGACATGATTCTACTGATCGACGACAACTCCGAGCTGCTGCAATTCCTCCACTCGGCCCTGTCGCTCACCTATCGTTGCCGCCGTGCCACAGATGGCCGGGAAGGGTTGGAAAAGGCACAACAGGAGACTCCGTCGCTGATTATCGTCGACGAGATGATGCCCGTGATGAGCGGCCTGGAGTTCTGCAAGCGCATCAAGGCCATCCCCCATCTGGCATCGGTACCGATTATTATGCTTACGGCCCACGACGACCCTGAAACCGAGAACCGGTCAATCCAGCTTGGTGTGGACGCTTTCATGAGCAAGCCTTTCGACGTTTCGCGCCTGAAGCTGCGCATAGCCCAGTTGCTTGACGCGCGCACCCGCGTCGCGGCTCGCACTCGCCAGGAGGCACGCATCGACGCCGCCGCCGAGCCTCCCGAAGAGGCCTCAAGCGACGAGCGACTCATGGAGGACGTGCTGCAGTTGATCGAGAAACGCATGGGCGACGCTTCGTTCAACGTATCACAGCTGTGCGAGGAATTAGGCATCGGCCAAAAGCGCCTGCTGCGCATGCTCAAGGCTACCCAGGGCACCACCCCTGTCAACTTCTTGCGCTCCCTCCGCCTAAAGCGCGCGGCGGCATTGTTGCGCGGCGGAAAATTCACCGTCTCCGAGGTAATGTACATGGTAGGATTCACCCATCCAAGCTACTTTGCCCGCGCCTTCACCGAGGAATTCGGTTTATCACCCCGCGACTACGCCTCCCAATCCTCCCCTTAACCGAACAAACAGCCCAAGTCGAGACCTAAAAACTCCTCAATTGAGAATCCATCCCCTCCTACTACTATAGCCTTATAGGGCTTAAAGCGTTCCTTAAATGCGGGCAATCCGGCATTTTTTTGTTTCTGACCCGACTTTACCTCTATGGCCACCATTTTGCCTCGCTGTACTAAAACAAAATCCACCTCAAGTTTTCCCTCTCTCCAGTAATATAGTTGGTAGTCATGTATTGCTGCTTGGGACACCAGATAAGCTCCTATCGCCGATTCAACAAAACGCCCCCATTCATTAGAGGTTTCCACGGCCTCCTGGAATTGTAATGTAGCGTAAGCATTACGTAACGCATTGTTATACACCTGCCATTTAGGCACCGAGTTGTATTTCCGGGCAGTATTGTGAGCATACTTCTGCAAACCTGCTAACAATTCACATTCATCCAATAAATGTTCATATCCAGCCAAAGTTGTGATATTCCCAGCGTCTTGCAATCGGGCGCCAACCTTATTTAAGGAAATCATTTCTCCGCTGCTACTTGCGCCAATCTCAAATAGTTGGCGCAGTAACTGAGGTTTGGTTATTCGAGTATCATACAACACATCCTTAGAAATGGATGGTTCGATCAGCGAATCTTTTATGTAGTTTCTCCATCGCGTCTCATCATTTATATAGGACACCGCACCCGGATATCCCCCAAAGTAAATGTATTGTTGCAAGTTGACACCGAAACAGTCGCGCATTTCCGTATACGTCCAATGAGGCAATCTTATAAGTTCAAATCTTCCCATTAAAGATTCTGTCAATCCCCTCTGAATCAACATTCTGGAAGAGCCTAACAAAACGACAGACAACTGCCTACGCTCCTTTGTGTCTTTATCCCATAGAGCTTTTACCGTTTCACTCCAATTGGGAATTTTTTGCACCTCATCGATCACTAATATACGTTTGGTCTCCTTCCTGAAATCCATCTTCTGACGCTGCGTTTCCCATATTTCCTCCAGCCAATCATTAGTGACTCCGGGCCTATCATCGGCTGAATAGCTATCATAAGGGGTGAAAATCTCTTCCAACACCTGTCCGATCAACGTTGTTTTACCTACTTGACGTGGACCAACGATGACCTGCATTTTATCACGCGGTTCTTTAAGACGACTTAAAACAGCCTCGTATTGCGCTCTTTTAAAAGACATTATAGTAAATTCTCAATGGAGTGAATAAAAGTTTTTAGCCAAATGAGAAAAAATCCTCAATCCACCGCAAATTTAGTAAATATTTCCATAATAGCAAAATGTGAATATGTCAAATTCCTGCCTTTGAATACTGCTTCACCACCCGAAGAGGTGTTGATAAGGTGCCGACACGAGGTCGGTCGACTTCCACCCCCAGTTGACGCTGTCCCCTCAGCAGGATGGAAGTCGGAGCGTCCTCACCCCGAAACTTTGGATTGCGAGCTTCCAATTTTTCTCATGGCCCAAACCGATAGCGCCGCAGGCGCGACAGACGGTAGCCGTGGGTGACGGGCCTCAGCAGGGTCCATAACCCACAGTGAAGGATATTCCTTGTCCCCCTCCTCCGCGGCCCCGTAGGGGTCGAAGATTGTTAAATATTGTAAGTTTTTGATTTTTATATCTGTTTTGTATATATTTTTGCGGCATTTGGCGAATTTTTGAGAAATATTTTCAACAAGGAGTATTTTTGATGGAAAATAATGCCTACCTTTGCGGTAAGATATGCGATTATGCATTCAAGGTAGAACAGGTGCCTCACCCAAAGGCGTAAGCCACAAACAATTGGGCTGCAACGGCGGGTGTGGTTCTCATAATTTGGTTTGCATCTAAGGGTGTGACCTTTAAAAGTTTGCTTATTAATTATGGTACAAGCCCCGGTAAAGCTTGATTTGCTTTTCGAGACAAGTTGGGAGGTTTGCAACAAGATAGGCGGCATCTACACGGTGCTGTCAACCAAGGCAAAAACTCTTCAAAGTCAGTATAAAGGGAATCTCATCTTTATAGGTCCCGACGTGTGGAGCGAGAGCCATCCCTCGCCCTACTTCACCGAGAGCTCCACGTTGCTCAAGTCGTGGCGCCAAACTGTGGTGCTCCCCCACGGCATCAAGGTAAGAGTAGGCCGCTGGAATGTTCCCGGCAAGCCGATGGCCGTGCTGGTGAAATTTGACGGGCTATACGCTTGCAAGAACGAGACTTACGGAAAAATGTGGGAGCTCTACGGCGTGGACTCGCTGCACGCTTACGGCGACTACGACGAGGGATGCGCGTTCGGCGTGGCCTCGGCCATCGTCATTGAGAGCCTCACCCGGTACCTGGGCAAGGAGCGCGGACGCGTGATCGCCCATTTCGACGAGTGGACCACCGGCATGGGTCTACTCTACTTGAAATGGAAGATGCCCTCCATTGCTACCATATTCACCACCCACGCCACCTCGATCGGACGATCCATCTGCGGCAACGGCAAGCCCCTCTACGACTATCTTAAGGCCTACAACGGCGACCAGATGGCCCGGGAATTGAACATGGAGGCCAAGCACTCGCTGGAGAAAGCCGCAGCTTGGCAAGCCGACTGCTTCACCACGGTAAGCGACATCACGGCAGCCGAGTGCGAGCAACTGCTGGAGCGTCGCCCCGACGTGGTGACCCCCAACGGATTTGAGCGCGGATTCGTCCCCACGGGCGTGCGCTTCGATGCCGGACGCCAAGACGCTCGCGAGGTAATGACCCGCGTGGCCACGGCCTTGACCGGCCGCAAATTCGACCCCAACAAGACGTTCATCATTGGCACAGGAGGGCGCTGCGAATACCGCAACAAAGGCCTTGACCTGTTCATCGACTCGGTTATGAAGCTTTCCCGCGAGGACTCCACCCGACAGGTACTGGCCTACATAATGGTGCCAGCATGGGTCAAGGAGCCGCGACAGGACCTGCTTGACTCGTTGGCTCGCACCATCCACAAGCCTTTATGGAACCCCTACATCACCCACTGGATTAACAATCCCGGGGAAGACCCCATTGAACATCGCCTGAGCCAAATTCCTCAGCCCGAGAACGTTACCATGATTTACGTGCCGTGCTACCTCGATGGCCGCGACGGCGTGTTTAATCGCTCCTACTACGACTTATTAATCGGCATGGACGCCACCGTGTTCCCCAGCTATTACGAGCCTTGGGGCTACACCCCGCTGGAGAGCGTGGCTTTCGGCGTCCCTACCGTCACCACCTCTTTGTCGGGCTTCGGCCAATGGATCCTGTCGTCGTTTGACAACGACTTCGAGGCCTGCGGCGTCAACGTCGTGGCCCGCGGCGACTTCAACTACGACGCCGTGGCCTCGCAAATCGCCCGCGACCTGCGCTATCTTGCGCAAGCGTCGCCCGAACAAGCCCGCGCAATCTCCAAGGCCGCTATGGCTACCGCTCGTCAGGCCGCTTGGACTAGCTTTATCGCTTACTACGAAAGCGCCTTCGAAACGGCCCTCGCCCACCGCGACCGCCGCATGCGACAAATCAAATAGCCTTAACGACATCGAGAGATTATATCAAAAGAAATTCACAACAACACTCATTTAAAGAAGTTTTATTATGAAACTCCAAGTTAGCAACACGAATGCCCCCGCATGGAGGGACATTACCGTTAAAGCCAACCTCCCGGCCGAGCTCAAGCCCCTGGAGGAACTCGCCCGCAACCTTTGGTGGGTGTGGAACAGCGAGGGTAAATCCCTGTTCCGCGACCTCGACCACGACCTGTGGCGCGCCACCGGCGAGAACCCCGTGATGCTCCTGCAGCAGCTCACCAACGACCGCCTGCAAGAGGTCATCGCCGACGAGGTGATGATGGAGCGTATCGCCCACGTCCACAAGATGTTCCGCGACTATATGGCCCAGCCGATGCGCACCGACGTGCCCTCGATCGCCTACTTCTCCATGGAATACGGACTGTGCAACGCCCTGAAGATCTATTCGGGCGGCCTCGGCGTCCTCGCCGGCGACTATATCAAGGAGGCCAGCGACTCGCGCGTCGACATGACAGCCGTGGGTTTCCTCTATCGATACGGCTACTTCACCCAGAGCCTGAGCGTTGACGGACAGCAAATCGCCAACTACGAGCCCCAGAACTTCAACCAGCTCCCCATCGAGCAGGTGATGGAGAAGGACGGCCGTCCCATGATTCTGGAGGTCCCCTACCCAGGCCGAGTGGTGTACAGCCACATCTGGAAAGTGAATGTCGGCCGCATGAACCTCTACCTGATGGACACCGACTTCGACATGAACTCCGAATTTGACCGCGTAATCACCCACCAGCTCTACGGCGGCGACTGGGAAAACCGTATCAAGCAGGAGTATCTGCTCGGTATCGGCGGCGTGCTCATGCTCCAGAAGCTGGGTATCAAGACCACCTTGTTCCACTGCAACGAGGGACACGCAGCATTGTTGAACCTGCAGCGCCTCGTCGACTACGTGCAGAAGGACAAGCTCGACTTCAACGTAGCTCTCGAGCTCGTGCGCGCTTCGAGCCTTTACACCGTACACACCCCCGTTCCGGCCGGCCACGACTATTTCGACGAAGGCCTGTTCGGCAAATATATGGGAGAGTATCCCGCCAAGCTGGGCATCTCCTGGCAAGACCTTATGAACATGGGCCGCGAGAACCCCGACACCAACGAGCGCTTCTCGATGAGCGTGTTCGCCCTCAACACCTGCCAAGAGGCCAACGGCGTAAGCTGGCTCCACGGCGAGGTTTCCAAGAAAATGTTCCAGGGCATCTGGAAAGGCTACTCCTGGGAGGAGAGCCACGTGGGATACGTCACCAACGGCGTGCACATGCCCACCTGGGCAGCTTCGGAGTGGAAATCTTTCTACGCCGAGAAATTGGGCCAGCAAGTGTTTGAGCACCAGAGCGATCCCGAGGCTTGGAGAGGTATCTTCCGCGTCAAGGACGAGGAGATCTGGCAGATGCGTTGCACCCTCAAAAACAAGTTCATCAACTTCGTTAAGCGCGATTTCAAAGCCAAATGGCTCGCCAACCAGGGCGATCCCTCGGCTGTGATGAAAGTCGTTGACAAGATCAACCCCAACGCACTGATTATCGGCTTCGCCCGCCGTTTCGCCACCTACAAGCGCGCCCACTTGCTGTTCACCGACCTCGACCGTCTGGCCAAAATCGTCAACAACGAGCAGTTCCCCGTGCAATTCGTGTTCTCGGGCAAGGCTCACCCCGCCGACGGCGCCGGCCAAGGCTTGATCAAGCGCATCATGGAAATCTCGCGCATGCCCCAGTTCCTGGGCAAGATCATCTTCCTTGAGGACTACAACATGATCGTGGCCAAGCGCCTCGTCACCGGTGTCGACATCTGGTTGAACACCCCCACCCGTCCCCTCGAGGCTTCCGGCACATCGGGCGAGAAAGCCGAGATGAACGGCGTGTTGAACTTCTCGGTCCTCGACGGCTGGTGGTACGAAGGCTACCGCTTCAACGAGCAGGCCGGCTGGGCGCTCACCGACAAGCGCACCTACACCGACCAGTCGCAGCAGGACAAGCTCGACGCCGCAACCATCTACTCGATGCTCGAGAACGAAATCATACCCCTTTACTTCGCCAAGAACTCCAAGGGCTACTCCCCCGAATGGATCCAGTACATCAAGCGCTCGATTGGCGACATCGCCCCCCACTTCACCATGAAGCGCATGATCGACGACTACATCTCGCGCTTCTACGACAAAGAGGCAGCGCGCACCAAGCGCCTGTCGGCCAAGGACTTCGCCCTCGCCAAAGAGATCGTGGCTTGGAAGGAGAAAGTGGCTGAGGCATGGCCCGGCGTGCACGTCGTGGAGCTCAACTCCACCGACACCGGCAACGCTGTTACCGGCCAGCCCACCGAGACCACTGTGAAGGTTGACACCAACGGCCTTGGCACCGATGTGGCTCTGGAGATGGTTGTCTACAAGCATGTTGACGGCCAGGACAAGCTCTGGCGCACCGTTCCGTTCAAGGTAGTGGCCGAGGACGGTAACGTGATCACCTACAAGTTCCAGGAGGATCTGGTGGACGCCGGTGTTTTCCGCTACGCTTACCGCCTCTACCCCTGGAACCCCGAGCTTCCCCACCGTCAGGACTTCGCCTACACCAAGTGGATCTAATCCCCTCCCGGTTAATGCACATAACAATGGCTGCCTTCATTCTCGAGGCAGCCATTTTTATGTCACAAAAGGAGTTTAAAGAGATCTTACAGTTTCAATTGGAAGGCCTGTCGTGGCAACGATGTGCTCTATTGATATACCCAAAGCCTTCATCTGTCGGGCGATTTGAGTTCTTTCCTCAGCCCTACCTTTTTCGATCCCTATTTTCTCGCCTTTTTCGATCCCTATTTTCTCGCCTTTTTCGATCCCTATTTTCTCGCCTTTTTCGATCCCTATTTTCTCGCCGAGATTGTAGCCATTTTCATAGCCTTCATCGATTCCGGCTTTCATAGTGTTGTTGTAGTCGCGCATGGCTTTGAGGCTCCCCTCATAGGCTCGACGCTCCGAGGAGTTGAACGCATATATCTCGGCCGCCTCGAAGAACCGCTCCAGGAGCTTGCTTTTCAGGCGGTCGGGGAAGCTGTCGAGCTGGTTCATATTCTTGATCACGTAGAGCCACTTCTCAAAGTTGTTCTCAAGTTCGTCTATCTCCTTGGTGAATTTTTTCATCTCCAGGAAAATAAGGGTAAGCTTTTTGGAGAACACTTTTTTGGTGGATATGTCGGCAAGCCTCACAACATGTTTGGCCTCGGGCTCGTCCTGGAATTCAGGCATGTTGAAATTAAGGAACGACACCGTGTAGATTTTGGGGAGATTGAAATCCCAATCTCCTTTCTGGGCGACCTCATGCATGGGGAAGGTAGCGTAAAAGATGCTACGGTCGGCGAAATAAGGCTGATAGGCGTTTTGCATCTCGACGATAAAATGCCTACCGGATTCGGTGGTGCAATACACATCGAAAATGGCGTTACGCTCCCCGGTGACACGGCTAAGCTGCTCCGTGGGCATATACGTGATGTCCTTGATCGGCTTTTCATCCTCTAAGAGAGAATTGAGGAAGTCGATCATAAACTCTTTGTGATGCTCATTACCGAAGAGGCGCTTGAAGCCGAAGTCGGTAAAGGGGTGGATGTAGCGTTCGGTGCACATGGCGACAGAATGTTGGTGAGTTCACCGCAAATATAGCGATTTTCGGTGAATTTTGGGCATTTCATTGGGAAAATTAGACTATTTCGGCAAAAAACGCTATCTTTGCCAAAGATTGTATAGCACAAAACACAAAACACTATAGCGAAATGAAACAAAATCTATGCCTTACCGCTCTGGCAGCTTCCTCGCTGCTACTCTTGGCCTCCGGTTGCGGCTCCAAGAAATTGGCCCAGCCCAAAGCCGAGTATTTCTCCCTCAACCCGTCGCCCCTGGAGGTAGTGGGCACACAGATTCCCGGCACCGTCACCGGCCGTATCCCCACCAACTATTTCCAGAAAAACGCCGAATTGACCGTAACCCCGGTGCTCAGCTACGACGGACAGCAAATCTCGGGTAACAGCGTTACCTACCAAGGCCAGAACGTCAGGGCCAACAATCCCGTTATCAACTATGAGTACGGCGGCACGATGACCATCCCCGTCGATTACACCTACGCCCCAGGCATGGAGGACGCCAAATTGCAACTCACCTTCCAAGCCAAGCAGGGCAAGAAAACCTATGTGCTCGACCCCGTGACCGTGGGCCAGGGCATCATCACCACCTCAACACTCGCCACCGCCAACGGAATCACCCCCTCGATCGCCCCCGACGCTTTCCAGAAGCAGATTGAGGAGAAATACACCGCCGACATCAAATTCCTTATCAACCAAGCAAATATCCGCCAGGGCGAGCTGACAAAGGAGCAGATGCAGGAGTTCAACAAAGAGGTGAAATCGGCCTCGGGCGACACCACCCGTCGCATCGAGGAGATCAACATCTCATCTTACGCCTCCCCCGATGGTGGCGTGGAGCTGAACGAGAAACTCGCCGCCAACCGCGAGAAGAACACCTCGGCCTACCTCAAGGACAAGCTGAAAAAAGAGAAAATCTCCAACTTCGGCGACCTCACCGCACAATTCACCGCCCAAGATTGGGAGGGCTTCCAAAAACTCGTTGCCGCCTCCAATATCCAGGACAAGGACTTGATCCTGAGCGTGCTGTCGATGTACAAGGATCCCGAGCAGCGTGAGCGCGAGATTCGCAACATGTCGAGCGTCTTCGATGAATTGGCCGACCAAATCCTCCCTGAGCTTCGCTACTCCCGTTTGACAGCCCGCGTGAGCGTAATCGGCAAGAGCGACGACGAAATCCGCGACTTATTCGCCTCCGACCCCTCCAAGCTCTCCAACGAGGAGATCCTCTACTGCGCAACCCTCACCGACGACCCCGCGCAGCAGCTTAAGATCTACGACACCGCCGTGCGCCTTTATCCCAACGACTACCGCGCCTTCAACAACCTGGGTTGCGCCCAGATGGCCACCGGCGACTACTCGGCCGCCAAAGCCAACTTCGAGCAATCGATGCGCATCCAAGCCAATCCCGACGCTGAGGCCAACCTCGCTGTTCTTGACATGATGAATGGCAACCTCACCGCCGCCAACACCAAGCTGGGTCAAGCCGCCGGAGCCACCTCGCTGAGCGACGCCCTGGGCACCTACAACCTCCTCAACGGCGACGTGGCAGCAGCCGCCAGCGCGTTCGGCGACACACGATCCAACAACGCAGCCGTGGCACAAATTCTCGCCAAGGACTACAACAAGGCCAAGAACACCCTCTCGTCGATCACCAATCCCGACGCCACCACCTACTACCTGATGGCAATCGTGGGCGCCCGCACCAACAACGACTCGATGGTAAAGGCCAACCTGCGCCAGGCAATACGCCTCGACTCCTCGATGGCCGACCGAGCCAAGACCGACCTCGAGTTCTCCCGCTACAACCTGAGCTCCATCCTCAACTAACGCATTCCGTTCTCTTCGGGAAAGCCCCCTATGATGGCAAGACTGCCATCATAGGGGGCTTCCGTATATCCTCGTGCATTCGTATAGTCGTATATTCGTGCATTCGTGCCCTCGTGTATTCGTGCCCTCGTGCATTCGTGCACTCGTGCATTCGTGCATTCGTGTCATCATCCCGAAATTAACTCCCTCATTTCCACCCTTTTATCCACCGATTTGTGTATGTCGTGAAAAAATCGTAACTTCGCACGGTTAAAACCACGTTTTAGGCATTTTCCAAAACAGTCAATCCAATAAGTTTCCATAAAGAATAAGCTATGAGTAAAGAGAAAAAATTCTTGACTTGTGACGGTAACCAGGCCGCGGCTCATATCTCCTACATGTTCTCGGAGGTTGCCGCGATCTATCCCATCACGCCGTCGTCGACTATGGCAGAATACGTCGACGAGTGGGCCGCCGCCGGCCGTAAGAACATCTTTGGCGAGACAGTCCTCGTCCAGGAGATGCAGTCGGAGGCTGGTGCCGCAGGTGCCGTCCATGGTTCACTGCAAGCAGGCGCGTTGACTTCCACCTACACCGCCTCCCAGGGTTTGCTGCTGATGATCCCCAACATGTACAAGATCGCGGGCGAGTTGCTCCCCTGCGTTTTCCACGTGTCGGCTCGCACCATCGCTTCTCACGCATTGTCAATCTTCGGCGACCACCAGGATGTGATGGCCGTTCGCCAAACCGGTTTCGCCATGCTGGCCGAGGGTTCCGTCCAGGAGGTTATGGACCTCGCCGGTGTTGCCCACCTGGCCACTATCAAGAGCCGCGTGCCGTTCGTCAACTTCTTTGACGGCTTCCGCACCAGCCACGAAATCCAGAAGATCGAGGTAATCGACGAGGAAGCCCTCGCCGCACTGTTGGACAAGGATGCCCTCGCCGAGTTCCGCACCCGCGCCCTCAACCCCGAGAAACCCGTTGCCCGCGGCATGGCCGAGAACGGCGACGTCTTTTTCCAGCACCGTGAATCGTGCAACTCCTACTACGACGCTGTTCCCGCAATCGTCGAGGACTATATGAATAAGGTATCCGAGATCACCGGCCGCAAGTACAGCCTCTTCGACTACTACGGCGACCCCGAGGCCGAACGCGTGATCATCGCTATGGGCTCCGTTACCCAGGCAATCCAGGAGGCTATCGACCACCTGCGCGCCAAGGGCGAGAAGGTGGGCTTGGTGGCTGTGCACCTTTACCGCCCCTTCTCGGCAAAGCACTTCCTCGCCGCCGTGCCCAAGACCGCAAAGCGCATCGCCGTGCTTGACCGCACAAAAGAGCCCGGCGCCAACGGCGAGCCCCTCTACCTCGACGTGAAGGATTGCTTCTACGGACAGGAGAACGCCCCCATGATCGTGGGTGGCCGCTACGGCCTTTCGTCAAAGGACACCACTCCCGCCCAGATTCTCGCCGTTTACGAGAACCTCGCCATGCCCCTTCCCAAGAACCACTTCACCGTGGGTATCGTCGACGACGTTACCTTCACCTCGCTGCCCATGCCCGAGGAGATCGCCCTGGGCGACAAGAGCACCTATGAGGCCAAGTTCTTCGGCCTTGGCGCCGACGGTACCGTGGGTGCCAACAAGAACTCGGTGAAGATCATCGGCGAGAACACCAACAAGTATTGCCAGGCTTACTTCGCCTACGACTCCAAGAAGTCGGGCGGATTCACCTGCTCCCACTTGCGCTTTGGCGACGCTCCCATCCGCTCCACCTACTTGGTAACCACCCCCAACTTCGTCGCATGCCACGTGCAGGCCTACCTCCACATGTACGACGTGACCCGCGGCCTCCGCGACGGTGGCACATTCCTGCTCAACACCATCTGGGAGGGCGAGGAGCTGGCCAAGAATCTTCCCGCCAAGGTGAAGAAATATTTCGCTGATCACAACATCACCGTTTACTATATCAACGCCACCAAGATCGCCCAGGAAATTGGCCTTGGCAACCGCACCAACACAATCCTGCAGAGCGCCTTCTTCCGCATCACCGAGGTGATCCCCGTTGACCTTGCCATCGAGCAGATGAAGAAATTCATCGTCAAGAGCTACGGCAAGAAGGGGCAGGACGTGGTTGACAAAAACTACGCCGCTGTAGACCGCGGCGGCGAGTACCATAAGCTCGACGTTGACCCCGCTTGGAGCCAGCTCGCTCCCGACGCAAAGGTTGAGAACGACGACCCCGCGTTCATCAACGACGTTGTGCGTCCCATCAACGCCCAGGACGGCGACCTGCTCCCCGTATCCGCCTTCAAAGGCATCGAGGACGGCACCTGGGAGCAGGGCACCGCAGCCTACGAAAAGCGCGGTGTTGCCGCATTCGTTCCCCAGTGGCTCGAGGAAAACTGTATCCAGTGTAACAAGTGCGCCTACGTTTGCCCCCACGCCGCTATCCGCCCCTTCCTCTTGGACCAGAAGGAGATGGAAGCCGCTCCCTTCGGCGAGAACGACACCATCGTGGCCATCGGCAAGCAATTCGCCGGCATGCGCTTCATCCAGGCCGTTGACGTTATGGACTGCCTCGGTTGCGGCAACTGCGTTGACGTCTGCCCCGGCAAGAAGGGCGTGAAGGCCCTCGTCATGAAGCCCCTGGAGACCCAGCTCGACGTGCAGAAGGATTGGGACTACTGCGTGAAGGACGTCGCCACCAAGCAGAAACTCGTCGACATCAAGCAGAACGTGAAGAACTCCCAGTTCGCCACCCCCATGTTCGAGTTCTCGGGTGCTTGCTCGGGTTGCGGCGAAACTCCCTACTTGAAGCTCATCACCCAGCTCTTCGGCGACCGCGAGATGGTGGCCAACGCTACCGGCTGCTCCTCCATCTACTCCGGATCGGTTCCCTCTACTCCCTACACCAAGAACGAGCGCGGTCACGGTCCGGCTTGGGCCAACTCGCTGTTCGAGGACTTCTGCGAGTTTGGAATGGGCATGGTACTCGCTTCCGACAAGATGCGCGAGCGTCTCGAGGGCTTGATGAACCAAGCTCAGCAGTGCAGCAAGTGCTCCGACGAGATCAAGGCCCTGTGCGCACAGTGGATCGAGAACAAGAACGACGCCGACCTCACCCGCGAGATCGCCGACAAACTCGTGCCCGCATGCGAGGCCTGCGGCTGCGACATCTGCAAGGGCATCCTCGCTCTGAAACACTACATCGTGAAGCGCTCGCAGTGGATCATCGGCGGTGACGGCGCAAGCTACGACATCGGCTTCGGTGGTCTCGACCACGTGCTCGCCTCCGGCAAGAACGTCAACATCCTCGTTCTCGACACCGAGGTTTACTCCAACACCGGCGGCCAGGCCTCCAAGGCCACCCCGCTGGGCGCCATCGCCAAGTTTGCCGCCTCCGGCAAGCGCGTGCGCAAAAAAGACCTTGGCTTGATCGCCTCCACCTACGGCTACGTTTACGCCGCACAGGTGGCCATGGGCGCCGACAATGCCCAGACCCTCAAGGCCATCCGCGAGGCTGAGGCTTACGACGGTCCCTCAATCATCATCGCCTACGCTCCCTGTATCAACCACGGCCTCAAAGCCGGCATGGGCAAAGCCCAGCAAGAGGAGGCCAACGCCGTAGCTTGCGGCTATTGGCACCTGTGGCGCTACAACCCCACCCTCGAGGCCGAGGGCAAGAACCCCTTCACCCTCGACTCCAAAGAGCCCGATTGGGACAAATTCGAGGACTTCCTCAAGGGAGAGGTGCGCTACGCTTCCGTTATGAAGCAATACCCCGCCGAGGCCGAGCAACTCTTCGCCGCCGCAAAGGCCAACGCACAGTGGCGCTACAACAACTACCGCCGCCTCGCCCAGCAGCAGTGGGGCGTATAATCCCGTAATTCACTCCACCTAAATATCCGACGGCCAGCTCCCTTCCGAGGGCGCTGGCCGTCGCTTTTTTATCGCTCAATGGTTATCGCAAGCTATCGATTAGCGATTGCATGTCGTCGGGGGGAGGTGAGGTGAACTCCATTTGCTGGCCTGTTATAGGGTGCTCGAAGGTTATGAAGGTGGCGTGCAAGGCTTGTCGGGGACACAGGTCGTAATAACCGCCGCCGTAAAGGCGGTCGCCAATCAAGGGATGACCCAAGTAGCTCATATGCACGCGTATTTGGTGCATACGCCCTGTTTCAAGCTGGCATTCCACCAAGGTAGCCTCGCCATGAAAGCGCTCCAACACACGGCAATTGGTAATCGCAGGCTTCCCCTTTTCATGCCACGGAGGAAACACACCCATTCGTCCTGTGCGCTTGGAGATACGCCCGATGTTGACCTCGATACGCTCCCGCTCGAATGGCACGTCGCCATGCACCAAGGCGAGATAGAGGCGATGAATCAGGCGATCTTCAATTTGACGGGCCAACAGGGCCTTGGCCTCCTGCGTTTTCGCGACAATCACCAATCCACTCGTGTTTTTGTCAAGGCGATTGATAGGTCCCAGAGAGTAGCCGTAACCTTGCGAGGCGAGCACATCAATCAGGGTGCCCGAGTCATGACCTTGCCCCGGGTGAACCGGCATCCATGGCGGCTTGTTCACCACCATCAGGTGAGGATCGTCATACAATATCTCTATATCAGGTCCCATTTCTATAATGTGTCAATTTGTTGTTCCTTCACTTTGGCAAAATTACATAATAACATTCTGAAAACCAAAAAAATCGTATCCTCCGTATCCCAATTGTAATGGCCCGGCTAACCGCTCAGCTAAAGGAATAGAAACCACTAATATACACAAATGGCACGAAGAATTGAGAATAATATAATTTAAGGTCGCAAGCTCCCAATGAACATTAATATTCACTTGAAACGTCGCTGTACCAAGATTTGTGTTAATTAGCGAGTTTACGAGCCTAACATTCTGCCTTTAATAGGGATTCGTGAAAATTAGTGTCCATTCGTGGTTTCGGTTAACAATTATCTGCAGCCACTCACAGGGTTAAAAAATGTTATTTGAAGGCCACGGGTAATCCAAAATCAAGAACTTTGCATTATATTTGTGTACCGATTTTGGTACACATTAAAATTTGAATCGATATGCGCTCATTCACCTCGCGCGAGTTTCGCGCCAACCAAGCACAAGCCTTCGCCCTCGCCGACGCCGGCGAAACAGTAGTAATACGTCGCCGCGGAAAGCAAGACTATACCCTCACCCCAGTCGACGACGACGACTTCCAAATGACCCCTCAGCTCATGGCCGATATCCTCCAAGCGCGCCGCGATCTCGCCGAAGGACGCACCCGCCACTTCGATACACATGAAGAAATGCAAGCTTGGCTTGACAGCTTATGAAATACCGAGTCGATTATTCTGAGAAGGCCGAGAAAGATTTGGTATCTCTGAAGAGATCCAATATTATGGCTTTCAAAAAAGCATCCAAACTCTTGAATGAGCTTATGGATCATCCCCGCTCTGGCACAGGTCATCCCGAGCCCTTGAGGGGAGGTGACGGGATCACCTGGTCGCGCAAAATCACTAAGGGCGACCGCCTCGTATACGAGATTTACGACGATACGGTTTTCGTAATGGTCATCTCGGCAAAAGGCCACTACGACGACAAATAGCTTTAGGCTACCATGGCCTTGGTGATAAAATATCCACCAAGCACCAGCCAAACATAAATGATGCCAGCCAACAAGAACGGCTTCGCGCCAGCTTGCTTAAACTTGTCAAAACTCGTCTCAGCTCCCAGGGCCGTCATCGCCATCGTCAGCATAAACACATCCAGGGTGTTGATCCCGTCGTGGAAAATCGCCAACCCCTCAGCGGGAATCGACGGCATCTCCTGAAGCAACGAGTTGATACCGATAACCAGCAGGAATCCGAAAGCGAACCACGGGATCGTGATTTTCTTCTTGCCCTTGCCCGCGCTCTTCCCGGCACCCTCCTCATGGCCGCCCGAGGGCAAGCAGAACGCCATGATTAACAACAACGGTGCCAGCATCATCACGCGTATCATCTTGGTGATCATCGCCGCACTCTCCAGCCCTATCACGTTACCAGGGTCCATCGCGTTGCCCGCTCCTGTCACGTGGGCCACCTCGTGAAGCGTGGAACCAGTGAATACAGCCATCTGCGTGGGGGTCATCTCAAACACACCCGTGCGGTAAAGCACCGGATACAGGAACATCGAGATCGTGCCGAAAATCACAACGGTCGACACGGCGATTGCCGTTTTATAAGGAGCGCATTTCACCACTGGCTCAGCACCGAGCACTGCCGCCGCGCCGCACACCGCGCTACCGGTTGACACCATCAACGACGTGTCGCGGTCCATCCGCAACAGCTTGCCCGCCAAAATGCCAACAGCCATTGTACCAGCGATAATTATCACGTCGATCAATATCGCCGACGCGCCTATATCGCATAATTCCTGGAAAGTAATGCGGAAACCGTAAAAGATAATACCCCAGCGGAGCACCTGCTTTGTGCAGAATTTGATACCCGGCACCCACGTGTCGGGCAAATGATTGCGCAACGAGTTGGCGTACAGCATACCCAACACGATACCCACAATCAACGGGCTCAGCGACAAGTCGCGCACCCATTGCCATTGGGCTATATAAAACGCCGAAAACGAGAATAGGACTATCAACAATACGCCATGCCATGTGGCAGCGCGATTCTCACTGATTTTCATCATTGTACCAACTTGTATTAGGTTTTCAGCCACAAAGTTACAAATTTACCCCAGTTCGGGATAAATACTATTCACCAGGTGGCATTTGAGCGTGGTT
>CAZLSW010000011.1:0-59946 GCA_964562375.1 uncultured Muribaculaceae bacterium
CCGACCACCCTCTCAGTGTATATCCCATAAAACACAGGTTTTTGCAGGTGTCCCCAAAATCTGTGGAACAAATTTCTAAATCTACAGGATCCAGGATGCTTTTATGGCAACAATTTTTCTGTTGTGAAAAATTGTTGCGGGAATTTTGGTCGATTTGAAATGGAAATGGGCCAATTTTGCAGAAAATTAGGTTAAAATTAGGTTAATTTAAAAGAAAGTGTTACCTTTGCGGCGATTTTCAATAGTACAGAGAGATTATAGACCTAACTAGTTAAACTAAAACCGTTTACATTATGAAGGAAGATTTTTGCAGCAGTAATGGTAGCTATGATGTCGTTGACGGCATCCGCCGAGAATTGGTTTGTAGGTGGCGAGGTTGGCCTTTGGCGCAACGACTCCGACCACGAGACTTTCTTTAAGATCATGCCCGAGGCTGGTTACTCGTTCAACGAGACCTGGACCGTAGGCGCCTCCGTAGGCTACAGCATGGACCACTTCACCGGCGTAACCGGCAACCTTTTCAAAATCGCCCCCTACGCTCGTTACACTTACTTCCGCCTCGACCGCATCAGCCTCTTCGTTGACGGTGGCGTAGACCTCGGCCTGGGCTGGACTTCCTACAAGCACGGCGACAACTCGGACACCGCTTGCACTTACGGCATCGGTTTCAAGCCCGGTTTTGCCGTTAACGTAACCGACAAATTCTCGCTTGTAGCTCACTTCGGCTTCCTCGGCTATCAGGGCGCCAACGACGCTGCCAAGGATGGTGGTGCTCAAACCGCTTGGGGCCTTGACTTCTCGGGCTACAACCTTACCTTCGGTTTCTACTACAACTTCTAAACAGAGGTAAATGAGCCACCAGGGTAGGTGGCTCTTTCATCCTCTTGAGAACAATACGAGGGGCGACCGCCGTTACGGTCGCTCCTTTGTTTATGGGTGTCGGGTCGACACGACCCGACTTCCTACTTAACGGAGGAATTTGGGGGCGAGGATGAAGAGGCCGAAGGAGATGCCGAAGTTCCAGTTGCGCGCCGGGTAGCTCAGGTAGTTGCCGTAGAGGCTGAGGGAGGCGAAGGGGAAGTTGTAGACAGCGGCCATCTCGCCGAAGAAGGCGGGATTGGAGAACACATGGCCGTAGCGGGTGGAGATGCCGTCGTCCTGGTGCTCAATCTTTTTGTACGGCAGGAAGCAGTGGAAATCGCCGCGTATCTGGAAGGCGCCTTTCACGAGCCAAATCGGGCACACTCCGGCGGCCACGTAGGAGTTTGCGCGGAAAGCCGGGTTGAACGCGTTGTAGCTCGAAGGCGTGGGATGATAGGCCGGGGCGTTGACGATCGCCGCGTTGTAATCGGGGTCAAGAGGACGGTTGGAGAACAGGGCGTTGAGGCACGTGCCGAGCACAAAATGCTTTCCCATACCGAAATAATTGCGGGCGATGAACTCGGCTTGAACCCACGTCTGGTTTTCGTCCCTGGCGGGATAGGGTGAGGAATGGAACGGGTTGAAATGATATCGGCCGGTAACTCCCTCAGCCACGAACTTGTAGTAGGCACCAGCGGTGGGGTAGCTGTCGTAATCAAGGGTGTTGCGCTCCCAATCGAGGCGCACCTGAGCGAGGTTGTATACCGTGCGGTCGCGGCCGGTGTCGGAGTAGTTGCCGATGTCGTTTTGATAGAAACTATCGTAGATATGGGCGCCACCGACGCTCAGGGCGGCCTTTCCCGAGCGCCCCATGGCCCAAGCGTAGCTCAGGCGACCGAAGGCCTCGGTGTCGATGATAAACGTGGGCATCTTGTCCTCGTAGAACAGCGCGGCGTTGTCGTAGAATTTCTGGCGGGTGACGACAGCCGTAAGGTCGAATGCCGACGGGTTGCGAGTGGTCATGTACACACGGGCACGCAATGCCGCGGCCATGTAGCTTTGGCCAATCCAGCCGTTGAGCAGCGACTCGAAGCCGTGATACGACAGCGTGGAGTAGCCTCCCGAGAGGAAGATCATCGAATTGGTCGACGATGTGATATATCCGCCGGCGCCCACCTTGAATCCGCTTTTGACGGTGGCCTTCATCTTCAGGGTGAACAGCCCGGTGGTGTCGTCGTAGACGGCTTGGGGCACAAGGTTGCGCAATTGCCCCGGGGTGATGGCGCGATAATAGGCCATGCGGGCCTGGGCGATTCCGAAGGTGTCCTCGCGGTTCTTGAAAAAGAGCGACTTGAGGAACTCATTCTGGGAGCGGGTGCCTCCAGTCACCTCCACCGAGTCGAAGCGCACGTAGGGCGACTTGCTCTTGAACACGCGTCGGCGCAGCTCGCGGTCCTCGGGAAGCACGCGGGCGGTGACGCGGGTTTCGATCGAATCCATCATCTCCATGGCGCGGTCGTAACCGGCCTGATAGATCACGTCGGCCTTCTTCCAGTCGAGCAATCCGAAACGCTCCACATCGACCTTTACTTTTATACCCTCGTCGGCGGGGAGCGAGTAGTCGTTGTTCTGAATGATCATATCCTCGAGCTGGTTGAGCAGGTCGCCGGCCTTGGGTTTGCCGTCGGGTGCCGACACATCCACGCCGATCATGATCGAAGGGGCGAAATCCTCGCGCATCACGTCGACAGGGAAATTGTCGTAAATACCTCCGTCATAGACCAATACGCCGTCCATCTCGATAGGCTCGAACACTCCCGGGAACGACATCGAGGCGCGGATAGCGTCGCCCAGCGAGCCGCTGGAGAGCACCATCTTACGCTTGGTGTAGATATTGGACGTGACGCAGCGGAAAGGCACCATCAACTTGTTGAAGTCGCCCCCGCATTGAGCCGTGTAGGCCGAGAAGAGATCCATGAAGGCGAAATTCATCGGCAGAGGGGAGATCACGCTGGTGGGAAGAATCGAGTTGACCTGCGTCGAGTCGCTGTTGGTGACAGGGATGTTGAACAGAGCGGGATTGGCCTCGGGTTTGACGAAATAATAGACGAGCTTCTCGTTGATCTGGCCCGAGGACCACTCGGCAAAACCGTCCGACTTGATCATTTCCATCATCTCGTCGGTGGTATAGCCCATGCAGTACAGGCCGCCCACGATGGCTCCCATCGACGTTCCGGCCACGTAATCGATGGGTATGTTGTGCTCCTCGAGAGCCTTTATTACACCGATATGGGCGATACCTTTGGCACCGCCGCCGCTAAGCACCAGCCCCACCGACTGATGCGGCTCCTCGGCCACGATTGAATCCAGCGAGGCTGAGGGCAAAACATTGGCCCGCGCCGATGTCGACAATGACATCAGCGCGAGCACAAGCACAAACATTAATATGATCCTCTCTCTCATGTAAATGGACTTAAAAAGCCATTCTAGTAGTTGAAATTCGTAATTAAAACACCTTGAGGGCTTGGTTTGTTGTGACACTCTGTGCTCCAATTTTCCGCGAAATTAGCATTTTCTCCCTTATTTTCACTAATTTCGCGCTATGATTACGCAAGAACAGCTCAAAGAGGCCGTCGCCCGGCGCGACGCGCTAAATCGATATCTCGACATCCCCACCAAGAAAATCCAGGTGGAGGAGGAGGAACTGCGCACCCACGTGCCTGATTTTTGGGAGCATCCCAAGGAGGCGCAGGTGCAGATGAAAAAAATCAAGGACCTGCAAGGGTGGATCAACGGCTATGAGGAGGTCGACAAGGCCGTGGGCGAGCTTACTCTCGCCTGGGACTTCCTTAAGGAGGGTCTGGTGGAGGAAGATGAGCTCGACAAGCTTTACGCCGACGCCATCACGCTTATCGAGAACCTAGAGCTGCGCAACATGCTACGCCGCGAGGAGGACAAATTGGGCGTCGTGCTGAAAATCAACTCGGGAGCCGGTGGCACCGAGAGCCAGGATTGGGCCTCGATGCTGATGCGCATGTACATGCGCTGGGCCGAGAAACACGGCTACAAATTGTCGGTGGCCAACCTCCTAGACGGCGATGAGGCTGGCATCAAGTCGTGCACAATCAACATCGAGGGTGATTTCGCCTACGGCTACCTCAAGAGCGAGAACGGCGTGCATCGCCTCGTGCGCGTGTCGCCCTACAACGCCCAGGGCAAGCGCATGACATCGTTTGCCTCGGTGTTCGTCACACCGCTTGTCGACGACACCATCGAGGTGAAAGTGGAGCCCGCGTTGCTGTCGTGGGACACCTTCCGGTCGGGTGGAGCCGGCGGCCAGAACGTCAACAAGGTGGAATCGGGCGTGCGCCTTCGCTACCAGTTTACCGACCCCTACACTGGTGAGAAGGAGGAGATTCTTATCGAGAACACCGAGACGCGCGACCAGCCCAAGAACAAGGAGAACGCCCTGCGCCAGCTGCGTTCAATCCTCTACGACAAGGAGTTGCAGCACCGCCTCGAGGAGCAAGCCAAGGTGGAGGCCGGCAAGATGAAAATAGAGTGGGGCTCGCAGATTCGCTCCTACGTGTTCGACGACCGCCGCGTGAAGGACCACCGCACGGGCTTCCAGACGTCCGACGTGTCGGGGGTGATGGACGGCGACCTCGACGGCTTCATCAAAGCCTACCTCATGGAATTTAGTCAAGAAGAATAATGAAGGAAAAGATAACAGTGATAAAGGTGGGCGGGGCGATTGTGGAGTCGCCTATCGCTCTGGAGAATCTTATCCGCGACTTCTCGAGCGTGGAGGGGAAGAAATTGCTTGTGCACGGCGGAGGTCGCTCAGCCACCGCCATGGCCTCGCGCCTGGGCATCGAGACGCAGATGGTGAACGGCCGTCGCATCACCGACGAGGGGATGCTCTGCGTCGTGACGATGGTCTACGGGGGCTTGGTCAACAAGGATATCGTGGCCCGCATGCAGGCGCTTGGCGTGAACGCCTTGGGTCTCACCGGTGCCGACATGAATATCATCCTCAGCCATAAGCGCCCGGCCGGCGAGGTGGATTACGGATGGGTGGGCGATGTTGACCGCGTTGATGGACAAGCGCTTAAAGCCCTGGTCGACAATGGCGCCGTGCCCGTTATCGCACCGTTGACCCACGACGGCAAGGGCCACCTGCTCAACACCAATGCCGACACCATGGCCGGCGAAACCGCCAAGGGACTTGCGCCGCTTTACGACGTAACCCTTGTCTACTGCTTCGAAAAACCGGGAGTACTCACCGACCCCGATGACGACAACTCGGTGATTTCCCTGATTACTCCCGAGATATACGAGAAACTGAAAGCCGACGGCACGGTCTCGGGCGGCATGATTCCGAAATTGGACAATGCGTTCGCCGCCTTGCGTGCGGGAGTGTCGAAAGTGGTAATCACCCACGCCACCGCCATCGCCGACCCCGAGGCTGGCACCACCATCCGCCTATGATCGACGAGCTTTACTACCAGGCAGTTGACCTGCTTAAGCAACTGATAGCCACGCCGCGAGTGAGCCGCGACGAGACAGCAGCGGCCGATATCGTAGAGCGTTTCCTCAAGGAAAACGGTTGCCAGCCGCTACGCCTGGGCAATAACGTCATCGTCACAGCGGTAAACTGGGATCCAGAGCGCCCCACCCTACTACTCAACTCCCATATCGACACCGTCAAGCCCGTAGCCGGCTGGACCCGCGACCCACATTCGCCCGACGTTGACCCCGAGACGGAGCGATTGTACGGCCTGGGCAGCAACGACGCGGGGGCCTCGCTCGTGTCTCTTATAGCCACGTTCCTTTATATGCGGGAGCAGCCTTGCGCCTACAACCTCATTCTGGTGGCCTCGGCCGAGGAAGAGGTGAGTGGCAAGAATGGCTTGGAGTCGGTTATTCCACACCTGCCCCCCATCGACGTGGCCATCGTTGGAGAGCCTACGGGGATGAACCCCGCGGTAGCCGAAAAGGGATTGATGGTGCTCGACGGCGTGGTCAAGGGGGTATCGGGCCATGCGGCCCGCAACGAGGGGGACAACGCCATCTACAAGACTATGGGTGTGGTCGATACCCTGCGCTCGCTGACGTTTCCCAAGGAATCCTCCTACCTGGGTCCGGTGAAAATCACCGTCACTGGCATCAACGCCGGCACGCAACATAACGTGGTGCCCGACAAGTGCACACTGATGGTGGATGTGCGCACCACCGACGCGTATTCCAACGTCGACACCCTCGAGCTGATCCGTCAGGCCGTGCCCCAGGCCGAGTTGACGCCGCGCTCCACGCGTCTCAACCCCTCGCGCATCGACCCCTCGCATCCAATCGTCCAACGGGCAATCATGCTCGGAGGCGAGGCGTACGGCTCCCCCACCCTCTCCGACCAGGCTCTGATGCCGTGGCCGTCGGTCAAAATGGGTCCCGGCGATTCGGCACGTTCCCACACCGCCGACGAATACATCCTCCTCCCCGAAATACGCGACGCCATCACCCGCTACACCCGCATCCTATCCGCCTAAGGATAGGGTGTTGTGCGGTTGGGGAAATTGTTGTAATTTTGTGAGACAATTAACCTTAAACCATGCATATGACACATTACAAAAACATATTTGCGGGCGCCACACTCCTATTGAGCGTGGCGGGCATTACCGCGCAGTCGATGCCGAGCGTGCGGTGGGAAACCTTGGGCAATCAGGGCGACGGACGCGACGCCACTTATACCCAGCGATTTACCATCCGCGACGGCAAGGGGATCAAACGCTTATGTTTCAACCAGTTTGCACGCAAAATGGAGACTGTGAATCCGGCTGACACGCTTGTGGAAATCATCCCCGGCTATTACTATATCGCATCGCCCAGGCTAGAACAGGACGGCGTTCAAATCGACATCGTCACCCACGCAGCCCTGCGTCATTTCGACTATCAGCCCGACGGCGTTCACGGCGTTGACGCTCAGGGCAATCCACGCACCGTGCGCTTCACTCGCGCCTCAATTATCGACCGCCCCGAGCAGTGGAGTACAGCCGGTGCCGATCTCATGCCCAAAGGCGATGAGATTTACGATTTCAATGAATCCTTGGCTATCGCCACTGCGCTCGATCCGTTTTATGTAATTCCCTCAGTAAAAAAGGTTTACCCGAAGGAGGGACCCAATTCCAAGGTCACCGACCAAGTGGTGGATGTGAAGGTTGACACCATCGCCCCGGAGGGCTATCGTATCGACCTGAGCAAGTCGCCCGTGGAAATCGCCTACAGCACCGAAAGGGGTCGCCAATACGCTTACAACACGCTCCAACAGCTGCGCGCCAACAATCCACAAGGCATACCCGCGGCCATCGTTGAGGATTGGCCCGACTTCCCCTATCGCGGCGTAATGATCGACATATCGCGCAATTATATACCGTTGCCCGAGATGCAAAAAATCGTGCAGCACATGGCTCACTACCGCATGAACACTCTCCACTTCCACCTCGTTGACGATGAGGCTTGGCGACTGGAAATCAGCGGTTTGCCCGAATTAACCGACATGGGAGCACGTCGCGGCTATACCCAAGATGAGCAGGATTTCCTGGTGCAGATTTTCGCAGGTAACGGCGACCCCAATTCCACGGTGGGTACAGCCAACGGCTACATCACCCGCAGCGAAATGGTTGATTTTCTGCGTTTTTGCAAGTCGCTTGGAGTGGATGTAATTCCCGAGATCGAGTCACCCGGTCATGCCCGCGCTGCTATCAAGGCCATGGAGGCCCGATACCGCCGCACAGGCGACGCTTCGCATCGCTTGGTGGAGGATGGCGACACCTCAAGCTACACCTCTGCACAGGCGTTCCACGACAACGTGATGAATCCCGCCTTGGAGGGTCCTTACAAGTTTATGGACCTCGTAACCGACGAGCTGATAGCCATTTGGCGTGAAGCCGACGCACCGTTGCGAGCCATCCACATTGGTGGTGACGAGGTTCCAGCAGGGGCTTGGAACGGCGCACCCTCGGTGAAAAAGTTGATGGCCGAGAAAGGCCTCACTGAGGAGCGACAAGTGCATGCGGCATTTGTTGAGCGTATCGCTAAAATGCTGGCCCAGAAGGGGGTAAAGATGAGTGGCTGGCAAGAGATTGCCGTTGGACACAGTCCGGAATTCGACGACGGGGTGGCCCCGGAGGTCTACTCGGTAAACTTCTGGACATCCTCCAAGGGATCACGCGCTCCTGAGGCTATCAGCAACGGTTTCCCGGTGGTAATCAGCAACGTCGACCATTTCTACCTCGATCAAGCCTACAACAACCATCCGCTGGAGAAGGGGTTGACGTGGGGTGGCAACGTCGACGAGTTTACCACCCTGGCAGGTTATCCCCACGAGCTGTGCGTGGTTGACGAGGCCGACCGTGGAGGAATTATCGGTGTCTCGGGACATCTATTCGGGGAAACCATCCGCGACTACTCGCAGGTTGAATCTCACCTGTTACCCAAGATGTTAGGCTTGGCCGAGCGTGCTTGGAACGCAGAAGCCACCTACACTCCCAGCCAATTCAACGCAGTAATCGACCAACACGAGTTGCCGTCATTGGCTCGCAAGGGCGTAAACTTCCACCTGCGTCAACCAGGCGTTAAAAAAGCGGAGGATCAGATAGTTATGAACTCGCCGTACCCCAAGGCTGTGATTCGCTACACCACCGATGGAAGCAACCCCACCGTCGACAGCCCAGTTTACCAAGGACCCATTCCAGCCGCTGGAGTAAAGCAGATTCGGGCCACGTTGTTCTATTTGGGCCACCAATCTTTCCCAACGATTGTATATTATTGATTATGAACGTACTACGCATATACCCTGACAATATCAATGAGCGCCACATCGACGAAATCGTCTCGGCCCTCAAGGATGGCGACATCACCATATATCCCACCGACACGCTCTATGCCATCGGCTGCGATGCGCTTAATAATCAAGCGATTGAGCGAATTTGCAAACTTAAGGGGATAAACCCCCAGAAAGAGGCCCTGTCGATCGTGTGCGCCGACATCTCGCAAGCCGCGCAGTACGCCAAAATCGACAACCGCGCGTTCGCGATTCTGAAGCAGTATCTCCCTGGTCCCTACACATTTATCTTGCCGGCAGCGACCACCTTGCCCAAGGTGTTCAAGGGTCGCAAAACCGTGGGCGTGCGCATCCCCGACAACGCTATCGCCCGTCGCATGGCCGAGGCGATGGGCAACCCCCTTCTCTCCACCTCGATACGCTACGACAGAGACGCACCCGATGAGGGGCGCGACCCTGAGTCGATTGCTCTTTCTTATTCGGGATCAGTGGATTACGTAGTCGATGGGGGCGAAGGCTCCCTCGAGCCCTCCACCATCGTTTCCCTGCTCGACTCCACCTCCCCCACCATCATCCGCCAAGGCCCGGCCCCCTTCGAATCCTAAGTTCTCAATTTGTCGAATAATCGTGTATCCATCAATTCGTGTACTCGTATGCACGAATATACGAATGCACGATTGCACGACATGGGATGATGACGGGATTATCGGGTGACGGGGCCCAGCTCGCGGGTTGCGCCGGTGGCGGGGTCCATAATCAGGTACATCGGTGCTTTTTTGTCGGTGAAGAGATTGGGCGCAAGGCCATATGTGACACCGGCTTGGGCCAGCTCCACTTGCTGGCGAGCCAATTGGCGACCGTCGTAACTAATTGTGACTATGGCTTTTCCAGGGATAGTGTAGGCGAAGCCGTTTTTTGGGAAAGCCACAGTGTTGCCCTTGTCGTCAACTGGCATGCGGCCCTCCTCGATGATTTGCAACGACAGGTAGACGGGATCGCCTGTGAGGTCGTCGGGTTCGACGGTGCCACCGGCGTTGGCCGAGACTCGAGCCACCACCTGGTCGTCAACGTCGTCAAAGGGCTCATAGGTGATGGTCGAGACCTGGGTCGAAACCTTTTCAGTGCCCATAAACATTGCCGTGAGGGCGGCTTCCTGGGCATTGAGGTTGTCCAAGGCAAGCTGGAGCGACTTTCCGTCGGGGAAAGCTTTCTCACTCTGGCCGGAGATGATCTCGTTGCGGGATTCGCGCAGGGCGAAGATTTGCTCAGCGGCCAATTCGGCTCGCTTGGCTGTGGAGGTGGCGTTGAGCATGTCCTGGCTTTGGGCCTGGCGAGCCGCCTCAGTTTCAAGGGGAGTAGGCGACGCGGCCTGAGCCACGGGAAGGGTGACCGCGGGGCCTTCGTACACCGTCTCGGTGTTGATTGCCATGGGCAAGCCCTGGTCGTTGAGAATCATGAACGGAGGATTACCCGAGGAGAATTTCACTCCGTATCGCTCTTCGGGATTGGCCACGCCGCGAGGGACAATGGTCACACTTTTTACAGTGATTGACCGAGACGGGGCGGCGATAGGGTCGTTGGCCTTGAGGTACTTCTTGGCGTACTTGTAGAACTCGCCTGGGGCGCGCTCGGTGAGCTCGGTTTCGATGACGATATCGAGCACGGTGTTTGGCAGCGTGTAGGCCAGCACGTAGTCGTTGGCCTTGGTGGCCGTAAACTTTTGAGTGGTTTGGCCAAACGCGGGGACAGCGCAAAGGGTAATGGCCAGGAGGGGGAGGGTTATACGTTTCATTTTGAGGAGTTCATGATTTCTTTAATGGCTCGGCCCACGTTGCGGGCAATGTCGGAGGCGGTTACGCCGTATTCACCATTTTCGGCGGCGGCCAATTCGCCAGCGTAACCATGGATAAACACGCCCATAATTGCCGCATACTCAGGAGAATAACCTTGAGCGGCGAGGGATACAAGTATGCCCGTGAGCACATCGCCCGAGCCGGCGGTGGCCATGGCGGGTGAGCCGGAATTGTTGAAATATATCTTCCCGTCGGGGCGCACCACTGCTGTGTAACGCCCTTTGAGGATGATAAATATATTGTAGTAGCGGGCGGCCTCCACGGCTTTGCGCAGGCGTGCCTCATGTGACACTTGCGAGCCGAACAGGCGGTCAAATTCCCCTGCGTGAGGGGTTATGGTCGACAGAATGGGGATGGTCGACAGCATTGCCGGGCGGGAGGCGATGCAGTTGAGAGCGTCGGCGTCGAGAATCACGGGGTTGGTGTTGCCGGCCAAGTAGTCCTCAAGGGCTTTCACTGTGGGCGCATGCGTGCCGATTCCCGGGCCAATCGCAATTGCGTTATACTGATGCTGAGGAGCGATTTCCGTGATTATCAAATCGTTGCGATCCTCGGCAAACAAAGCTTCAGGGACGGTGGATTGCAGGATGTTGAAGCCGCATCGGGGCGATGAGACCGTGACTTTTCCCACTCCCGAGCGCAAGGCGCCGCGGGTGGCGAGCACAGCGGCTCCCATCATTCCGTAGCTGCCAGCGTAGATCACGGCGCTGCCGAAATCGGCCTTGGAGCAGTTGGCAGGACGACGCTTCAGCATGCGACGTATGTCGTTTTTCTCCACAAGGTGGCACATCGCCGGGGTCTCGCGCATCTTCTTGGCATCCAAGTCGATATCAAGCACCTTCCACTCTCCGATGATGTCGGCATAATCGGCGATGAAAAATGAGAATCGTGGTGCTTGGATAGCAATGGTCAACGTGGCGTGAATCACGTTGCGATTGATTACCTCGGGATTCCAGTCGCCGTAAAGGCCTGAGGGGATGTCGATTGACACCACGGTCGCACGCGATTCATTAATATAGTGTACCAGGGAAACGAACCCACCGGTGAGGGGCCGCGACAGGCCTGAGCCGAAGAGGCCGTCGACTACCAAGTGGTTGCTCGTCAAGTAGGGCATCGAGAAATTGGACACCACCTCGGTGAGCTCGGCTCCGGGCGTCTGCTTCAGAGCGTCACGCATCACGCGACACTCTTCGGTCAAGCGGTTGCCCCCGATATTGAACAGGAATACTTCGGGGTGAAATCCCTGCTCGGCGAGCAGTCGCGCCACGGCCAGGGCGTCGGCTCCGTTGTTTCCGGGACCGGCAAATATGGCCACCGGCTTGCGTTGCGTCCAGCGCGAGCTGATCTCGCAGGCGATGCCCTCGGCCACTCGCTCCACAAGCTCCACGGCGGCCACACCACCCTGCTCGATAGTGTATTGGTCGATCTCTTTTATTTGTTGGGTAGAAAATATCTTCATTCGCGTAGTGAAATATCCCCGCAAAATTACAAAAATTCCCTTATATGGACGTGGCAACATGCACGAAAAGTTGTATCTTTGTCAACTCAAACCAAACGAACGACCATGAACCGCATAGGCAAACTATATTTCAGATATGGCACGATGGGCTCGGCCAAAACGGCCATGCTCCTCACCACAGCTTACAATTTCGAGGAACGAGGCATGCCCTACGCGTGCTTCAAGCCCCGCATCGACACTCGCGAGGCCAAAAACGTGATACGCTCTCGTATCGGCATCGAGCGCGAATGCCAATGGATTTACGCCGACTCCGACCTCTACCACATGGCCCGCAAGATGATGCGCGAGCAGGGAAGGATGATTGAGTGGTTTCTGATCGATGAGGCTCAATTCCTCTCGGCCGAGCAGGTCGACCAGTTGTCGCGCTTGGTCGACGACATGGGTTGCAACGTGATCTGCTACGGCCTGCGCACTGATTTCCAGACGCATTTGTTCGAGGGGTCGCGGCGATTGTTCGAGATCGCCGACACTATCGACGAGATCAAGTCGACCTGTACCTGCGGCCACAAGACGATTGTCAACGCCCGTATCGATAGCAACGGCGACTTCGTTGAGGAGGGCGACCAGGTGGAGATCGGCGGCGACGACCGGTATATCGCCGTGTGTCGCAAGTGCTGGCGCAACAAGCGTATCGAGCAATCGTCGAGGGATATGCTACCCTTTGGGTAAAGGATGAAGGGTGAAGGATGAAGGATGAAGGGCGTTTTAAACTTTTTTGGTGGAGGAATGTCTTATTAGTTGTATGAAGAAGATTTTTTTATCGATAATAACGGCCGCTGTGGCCTTGATGGCGTGGGCGGCTGTGCCAAGCAACCTGCCGAACGAGACCCTTAATTATAAGGTAATGTTCAAGTGGGGCCTGATTAACAAGAAGTCGGGCGAGGCCACTCTGACGCTTAAAAACGTGGGCAACGAGTACCACACCAAGCTTACCGCACGCTCGGCGTCGTGGGCCGACAAGTTTTTCACCGTGCGCGACACGCTTATGGGTTTCGTAGCCAAGGATGGCTTCAAGCCGCTGAAATATATCAACAACTCTCATGAGGGCGACGACACCAAGAACGATATCGTCACTTACACCTCGTGGGGCAACCCCACACGCGCCGAGGGCGTGCACCTTGGTCAGCGAAAGGGCAAGGACGACGAGCCTCATTCCACCGCAATCAAGCTCGAGGCGCAAGGACTGGCTATGGACATGCTGGCCATGTACTACTATATGCGCTACCTCCCCTACCAAACATGGGGAACGGGCCACACCGACAAAATCCACGTATTCTCGGGCCGCAAAAAGGAGCTAGTGACCATCAAATACCTCGGCTACGACAAGGTAAAAGTCGATTCCAAGGAGTGGCGCTGCTTCCATATCTCGTTCACTTTCACCACCGATAGCGGCAAGGAGACCTCCGACGGCATGGAAGCCTGGATCTCGGCCGACTCCAAGCGTATCCCCATCAAGCTGGCCGGCAAGTTGAAGGTGGGCAATGTTCACTGTCTATACACGGGAGGAGCATAATGGAGAAGAAGCGTAGGATACTGTTTGTGTGCCTGGGGAATATATGCCGGAGCCCGGCCGCTGAGGGGGTGATGAAAGCCCTGGTGGAGGAGATGGGCGACGCCGATGATTGGGTAATCGACTCGGCGGGGACGGGAGGCTGGCACGTGGGTCAGCAACCCGACCGACGCATGCTCGCGCATGCCCGTCAGCGTGGATTGAATCTCAACCACCGTTGCCGCAAGGTGCGCGCAACCGATTTCGAGGATTTCGACTTGATTATCGGGATGGACGCCCAGAATTGCCAAGACCTGCGACGTTTGGCCCCTACATTGGAGGATGCCCGCAAGGTGCAACCGATGTCGCGATGGCTCGACCCCAGGATGGGATACGATTACGTGCCCGACCCTTATTATGAAGGATCCGAGGGGTTTGAGTTGGTGCTCGACCTTTTGCAGGACGGCTGCCAACGTTTATATAACGACTTGAAAAAAGATGATCGTGGGTGATATCGCCCACGATTTTTTATTCCTTAAGGGCTTGTTTCATCGCGCGAGGAAGCATCAGGGAGGTGTAGGCCTGAAGGAAGCCACCGGCGAGGGTAAACGCCAGCCAGTCGCGAGCATCCTGGGGGTAGTAGAACATGAAGAACGCGGCCACACCGAAGAATGCGCCCACCCACAGCTCGATACGGCGCAAGCGCTTCACGCGTATCACCTTGCCGGTGTAAGGCGAGATGAATCGACCTACCAACACGGCGACAGCGGCTCCAGCCATCAACCAACGGGCCACAGGCGAGTAAAAGATAGGCATAGCCAGGATTGTGGCCGCCATTGCCAGCAAGAGGCCAACATTTACAAGGATAACGCTGGCCATGGATTGGGGGTTGCCGATTACTTCTTCTTGGGTGTATTGGGACATTGCAGTTTTTTAGTTTTCAGTTTTTAGTTTTTAGTTTTCAGTAGAGGGGCTTTCCTTTAATCATTTCCTTCTTTATTCATTTATCGAATGCACGAATACACGAATACACGATTGCTCGAATGCACGAATGCACGAATAAACGAATAAACGAATAAACGAATAAACGACTAGGGTTGACAGTTATTCTTCGAAGACGTAGACGTCCTCGTTGGGGCGTTGCATGTGGTATTGCTCGCGCACGATTCGCTCCATTGTCACGGGATCGGTGTCGAGCGAGCGGTTGAGCTGCAGGTAGTGGGTAAGCGTGTCCTCATTCTCGGCGATCTCTTTTTCCAATCGCTCGATCTCGCGGCTGTACTCATAGGATTTCATGATCGAGTTGTCGTTGAAAAACAGCACAAAGAGCACGAATGCCACCACAATCAGTAGCATTCCCGATAGATATCGACGACACCAGTTGAAAAATTTACGCATGTGGAAAAGAGATTTTTTGCTTAAGCGTTAACGAGGATTTACTTACGCGAAGATAGCGAGAATCGGCAAGTTGGACAAGATTTTAACCTTATTTCGGGGAAATTTGTTATATTCGCGTAAACGTAATATTACAAGCCATGAGAAAAATCGATATCGTGATTCCCGTCGAGGCTGTCGCCTATGATGAACTTTCGGATGTCGACCGCCAGATGGTCGACCTCGCGCGTGAGGCTACCCACCGCTCTTACGCTCCCTACAGCCATTTTTGCGTGGGGGCCGCTATCAAGCTGAGCAACGGCGAGATAGTGACCGGGGCAAACCAGGAGAATGTGGCCTTCCCCTCGGGCACCTGCGCCGAGCGGTCGGCCTGCTATTACGCTCACGCGACTTATCCAGAGGCGAAATTTGAGGAGATAGCCATCGCTGCCCGCGGCACCGACGGTAAGGAGGTAGCACGGCCGGTGGCTCCCTGCGGGGCCTGCCGCCAGGCATTGCTCGAATACGAGACCCTCGCCGGGCATGATGTAAAGGTGATATTGGCCGGGGCCGAGGAGATTTACATTTTGCGCTCGGTTAAAGACCTGCTGCCCTTAGCTTTCTCGGAATTTTAGCTGTTACTGTCCCGCCGACACGGCGGGACTTCCTGCCTAAGCCTTCGGGAGGGTGAACATGAATTGGAGGCCGCCTTCGGGACAGTTGTTGACGGTGATTGAGCCACCGAGAGTGACCACCGTGTTTTTAACGATGGGGAGTCCCAAGCCGGTTCCTCCTACCTTGCGTGAACGCCCGGAATCGACGCGGAAGAAGCGCTCGAAAAGGTAAGGCAGGTGCTTTTCCTCCACTCCCACGCCGTTATCGTAGAAGGTGAAGGTGTAAAATTTGTCATTCTCCGACACCAATTTTATGCCCATCTCGGTGCCTTGGGAGTAGGCGATGGCGTTTTTGGCCAGGTTCATGATCATGCCCGAGAGCAACGGGGCGTTGCCGCGCACGTCACAGTCGATGGGCAGGTCGTAGACGAATTTCATTCCCGGAGCCATGCCTGTTTCCTTGATCTCATCGGCCGTGGTGTACACAAGTTCGTGGAAATCAACGGTTTCGACGGGTATATTGTCCTTGCCGTCCTCCAAGCGGGTGATGGTGGAGATATCGTTGAGCATAGCGCATAGGCGGTCGACGTTGGCTTGCGCCTTGTGGAGGAAGGATGTGCGCTGCTCGGCAGGCATGTCGGGGTTTTCGACGATGGTGTCGATGTAGCCCTTGATGATGCCGATGGGGGGCTTGAGCTCGTGGTTGATATTATTGGTGAGGGAGCGTTTGATACGGCTCTTCTCGCGGGTGGCTTTCATGGCCACTTTATGCTCATATTCAAGGTCCTTGAGGGCTTGTGAGCGCTTGTTGTAGATGTTGATGATCTGCTGGGAGATCTCACCGAGCTCGTCGTTTGGGAATTTGGTGGTGGGGATGAATCCGGTGTCGTGGGCGGCGTGATTGGTGAAGTCGCGCAGCAAGCGTATCGTTCGGCTCACGTAACGTGTTGAAAGATAGGCCACGGCAGTAGCGATGACAACAAGGATGATGAAAATCACCCACATGTCGGCGTCAGTGGCAAGCGCGTTGGCCACACTCACGTTGTAGGGCATGGCGGTGATTGAACGCACGCGGCCGTCGGGGCTGTCCTTCAAGGAGTAGAAGAATAGCTCCTCACCCGTGGGCTCGTTCCGCAGGTATTCGTCGGCCAGGTCGCCCGAGGTTACGACGGTGGTTGGGTCGTTATCGGGATCCTCAATCAGCGGCAGCGGTTGGCCGATGTAATAGGTTAGTCGCCCGGTAGGTAGGTCGTAGACACTCAGGCGAATGTCGTCGTAAAGCTCGTTGTTGAAATAGTTGGTGATGAATCGCAGGAAGGGGGTGACGTCGCGGTCGTTCTTATAGGAGGTAATCACTCGGTCGTTGATCATCGACAATTGGGAGCGGATGATATCGGCTCGCGATTGTCGCTCGCGTCGTAGTTGGAAGAACACAAGCGCGGCCATCAGCACCCACAGGATGCCGACAAGCGGGAAAAACAGCCGCCATTGGTAGCTAAGCCTTCTGCGCCCTGCCATTTACCAATGCCATTAAGAAAGAATCCTTATGCGGTCTCCTTGAAGCCGTATCCGAAGCCGAGACGGGTGACGATGTTGGCTCCGTATTCGCCCAATTTCTTGCGCAGGCGGGTGATGTTGGTGTCGATGGTGCGGTTGGTGATGACGACGTCGCCGGGCCACACGTTTTGAATGATCTCCTCGCGCGAGTAGATACGATTGCGATGGGTGAGGAAGAATAGCAGGATGTCGAATTCGGTGCGTGTCAGGGCCACTGGCTCGCCGCCAAGGTAGCAAGCCTTGACGTTACGGTCGATGCGCAGCGAGCGATAGGTGATGTCGGGCTCGTAAATCCCTTGGGCGCGGTTGTACTCCATCTGTTGCGCGGCGGCCGAGCGTCGCAACACGGCGCGCACGCGGGCCAAAACGACGCCGATTACAAATGGCTTGGTGATGTAGTCGTCCGAGCCGATGTTCAGGCCCATCACCATGTCGTCCTCGCCGTTGAGGGCCGAACAGAACATGATAGGGATGTTTTCGGTCGAAGAGTCGTTTTTCAGGCGTTTGGCGAAGTCGAATCCGCTAAGGCGGTCCATCATGATGTCGACGATGAACAGCGAGTAGCTTGCCAAGTCCATCTCCAAGGCGTCCTCGGCTGAATACGCGCAGTCGACCTCATATCCCTCTTTCTCAAGGTTGTACTTCAGAATCTCACAAACCGATTCCTCGTCGTCGATTACCAGTATCTTTATTCTCATTGCAATGTGTTGAATGTCGTGGGGGTGATTAGCTAACCGCTTACAAAGGTATAAAGATTTTGCGTGGTGATTGTGTTAATGAAAGTTAAATCGGCAACTGTCGTGAACCAATAGGGTATAGGGGTGTTTTGATTGTATAATTACTATATTTGCACTGTGTTTTTCATGGTATTAGATTTAAGGTTAAAAATTTAAGGCTGTCGCGAGACAGCCTTAAATTTTTATAAGCCCTATAAGCCCCATAAGCCCTATAAGCCCCATAAGAGAAAACGAAACCCGACGACTCTCACGAGCCACCGGGCCTCTAACCTATGATTCACTTATTAGTTGCTTTTCCTTGTCTTGTTGCTTTCCTTATCTTATGCTTTGTCTTTTTCTTTTTAGGGGGTGTCGAGCCGAGGACGGCTCGACTTCCATTCTACTGAGGGAGGGGATTAGTCGCGGATGGGGTGGTACTCAACGAAGGCTTCCATAGCTTCGTAGGAGGCGAGGCCAAGGTCCTCGTAGAGGCCGGCGGTGGCGCGGTTGCGCTCCTCGGCACGCTGCCAGAACAGGCGGTCGTCGTCGCCCAGGAACGGGGCGTTCTCCATCTGGCTCTGGTGCTTGAGGATCGAGTTGCGCTTGAAGCGAAGCTCCTCGGGGGAAATAGGCACGGCCATCTCGATGTGGTCGATCTCCCACTCGGCCCAGGCGCCGCGGTACATCCATATACGGCAGTCCTTCATCCAGGGCTCGTCCTTGATGTCGTCGATAGCGGCGAGGACGGCGTCGGTGCACACGCGGTGGGTGCCATGGGGGTCGGCGAGATCACCGGCCACGAAAATCTGGTGGGGCTTCACCGTGGTGATGAGGTCGCGCACGATGTCAATGTCGGTCTCGGTAAGGTCGCCCTTCTTGATGGTGCCGGTCTCGTAGAACGGTAGGCGCAGGAAGTGGATATTGTCGTGCTTGACGCCGATGAAGTGGCAGGCGAGGGTTGCCTCGGCCTGGCGGATCATCGTCTTGATCTCGCGGATGTCGTGGGAATCGGGAGCGCCTGAGGGCTTGCTCAACAGAAACTCGTTGATTTCCTTAGCTTTCTCATCAAACTCCGGGGTGTCGAATCCCAGCAGTCCTTTAATCTTGTCCATCACGATGAGGTAACGGCTCATATCCTCGTCGCCCACGGCGATGTTGCCCGAGGTTTCGTAAGCCACGTGTACGTCGTGCTTTTGGTCAACGAGGCGCTTGAGCGTACCACCCATGGAGATCACATCGTCGTCGGGGTGGGGAGAGAACACGATCACGCGCTTGGGGTAGGGCTTGGCGCGCTCGGGACGATAAGTGTCGTCGGCGTCGGGCTTGCCGCCTGGCCAACCGGTAATGGTGTGCTGCAGCTCATTGAACACCTTGATATTAACATTGTAGGCCGAGCCGTAGAGGGCCACCAATTCGCCCAAACCGTTATCGGTATAATCCTTGTCGGTGAGTTTAAGGATAGGCTTGTGGGCGACGCCGCAGAGCCAAACGATAGCGCGGCGGATAAGCTTGTCGGTCCACTCGCAGGAGGTAACCTGCCAAGGGCGGCTCAATCGTGTAAGATCCTCGGCTGCCGACAGGTCGCACACCAGTCGCACGTGGTTGTGCAATTGGAGGAACGACGCGGGCAAGTCGGAGGTCACCTCACCTTCAACTGCCGCCTTGATGATCGACGCGCGGTTTTCGCCCCAGGCCATGGCAATGATGCGACCCGAGGAGAGGATGTTGCCGATACCTAGGGTGATAGCTGTTGTGGGAACGTGTTCGGTCTTGTAGGAGTTGGCGATCTCCTGGCGCATTTCGCCGCTGAGGAGCACCATTCGGCACAGGCTGGTGGCCAACGAGCCCGGCTCGTTGAATCCGATGGCGCCTTGCGGGCCCACCTCGCAGATAGTGAGGTCGATGCCGCCCGATGCGCGAATCTCGCGCTCGTATTCTTTGCAATGCTCGTAAACGTCGGCCTTTACCAAGCCGGGCTTAACGGTGCGGATATTTTCGGGGTGGATGTCAACGTGGTCGAGCAGTGTTTCCTTCAGGCGCTTGAGGGTCGAAGGACCGTCGGGGTCGAGGGGGAAGAACTCGCAGAGGTTGTATACGATAACGTTGCGGAACGAAACGCGGCCTTTGCGATAAAGCTCAATCAGGGCGTTGTAAACTGAAAGGGTGGAGTTGCCGGCGCCGAGGGCGAGGACACAACGGTCCTTTTGCTCGACGTTGAGGTTTATGATTCGGGCGATGTGGGCAGCGATGTACTCGCTGCCGTCGCCGATTGTTTCAAAAATGCGGGTGTAAATTTTTTCCTCACGAGTGAGGGCTGCGAGCTCCACGTCACCTTCTGGGTCGTAGTAACGTTTAGGGATACGCTCGAGTTTAATCTGGCTACTTAGGTTGGTTTTCATTGTGTTTTATGTTCGGCACTGCAAAAATACAATAAAATTCACCCACAAAGCCTAAAATTACATTATTTAATAATCATTGACGTATTTTTGTAATTTATTAAATTGGAAGTCACGCTGTGTAGGCGGGGCAGCCCGGTGCCGGCCATCAACAGCGGCTGCCTGTCGTGCGCTTGCGCATTCCTAACAATGGGCTGCGTTTTAGTTAGCGAAAACATTGCGACAAGGGATAACGCACTCTAAGCCGCGTTGCGGCGATGATGGCAATAACCATATACTTGCGTTTGTAACAATGCTGTAACAAAATTTTAGGAAGTGTATTAGATTGAATATGAGTGATTTAAAGGTAATTTTTTAAAATCGGCAAAATTTTTAACAAAAAATATTTGCAAAATTATTTGCACAGGAAAATTTTTTTATATTTGAGACGTGAAACGGAAAAATCGACTATTTACCCTATCGCACTATATTACCATTCTATCCATCTACTAAAACTTCACTACTATGGGCTCGGAAAAATTTCAAAACAATCTGATGAAGTTGCAAAGCAACATGCTCAACTTCGCTTACATGCTTACCTCCAATCGCGACGACGCTTACGACCTGTTGCAGGACACCACCCTCAAAGCTCTCGACAACGAAGAGAAGTATATCGACAACACCAACTTCAAAGGCTGGGTGTTCACGATCATGCGTAACATCTTCATCAACAATTACCGCCGCGTGGCTCGCGCCGCCACGGTGGTTGACTCCACTGAAAACCTCTACCACTTGAATCTCTCCCAGGACTCGGGTCTTGAGACTCCCGAAGGCTCATTCGGAGCCAAGGAGATCGCCCAGTACATCAACGAGTTCCCCGACGAGTATCGCGTTCCTTTCTCGATGCACGTCGCCGGCTACAAGTATAACGAGATCGCCGAGAAGATGAATCTGCCCCTTGGCACTGTCAAGAGCCGCATCTTCTTCGCCCGCCAGCGCCTCCAGAAGCGTTTCGCCGACTACCGTTAATGTAAGCATTTAGCGTTTAGCATTTAGCATTTAGCCCGATGGCTATTTGGCTAAACAGCATTTAGAATTATCGAGCCAACCCATGCCCCGCCTCCACGCGGGGCTTTTTTCTAATTTTAAGTAGGAAGTCGGGCCGTGTCGGCCCGACTGTTTTTCTGTCCCGCCGACACGGCGGGACGTCCTACTTGGCCTGAGAGACCCGACAGTTTTCTGGCCCGCCGACACGGCGGAACGTCCTACTTGGCCTGAGAGGCCCGACAGTTTTTCTGTCCCGCCGACACGGCGGAACGTCCTACTTGGCCTGAGAGGCCCGACAGTTTTTCTGTCCCGCCGACACGGCGGGACGTCCTACTTAGCCCGGGGGGACTTCCTACTTGGCCTGGCGGGACAGCCTCTTGATGCAATAATCGGGGGATGGTTTACGTTAATGTAGTGATGAATTTGCGCAAATTAGTAATATTAACCATCATAGCAATCACGGGAAGCGTCATGGCGTGGGGGAAACCCGGCGACAAGGAGCTGAACCGCCCGTATGCCGACCATCGCGCGTGGCACCTGGGCTTCTCCGTGGGCTTGCACACCCAGGACCTGTCGTTTACCCACAACGGGTTTATGACCGACGACGGCCAGACATGGTACGCCGAGCAAGCCTCGTTCACCCCTGGATTCTGTGTTAACGGCCTGATTGACTTTAGGTTGAATAACTATTTCAACGTGCGCTTCGCCCCGGGCTTGTACTTCGGTGACCGCCCCGTGACGATGGTCGACACCTCCAATCCCGACACCCCCAAGGAGAAACAAAGCCTCAAATCCACCTACGTGGTGCTCCCGATCGACTTGAAATTCTCGGGTGCCCGACTGTGGAACGTCAAGCCCTACGTGACGGCCGGCGTGATGCCCGCATTCGATGTTGCCAAGAAGCGCCGCGACCCGATTCAGTTGACGTCGTCCGACTTTTACTTGACCGTGGGTTTCGGCTTGGACACCTACCTGCCGTATTTCAAATTCATCCCTGAGATCAAATTCTGCTTCGGCCTGAAAGACGTGATACGTCACGACCGCCCCGACCTCGACGACGACCCCTCGATGCAGAAATTCACCCAATCCATCGCCAAGGCCACCTCGCGCATGGTGGTGCTTACATTCTACTTTGAATAAATGTCGCTGAAAATCAGACACATACTCGCAACGTTGCTATTGGCCGTGTCGTGGCTCATTCCCCAGGAGGCCACGGCGCAGGTCGACGCGCAGTTGTCGCAATATTACGAGATGCCGGCCTACTACAACCCGTCGGCGATCGGCTTGACCGACTATGTGCACATCCGCGGCGGCGCGCGCTTGCAGTGGGTGGGCGTCGACAACGCTCCCCAATCGTTCCTCTTGGGAGCCAACATGCCGTTCAAGTTCTTGGGCAAACGCTTCGGCGTGGGCCTGATCATGCAACAGGAGAGCATCGGCCTTTACCGCACGCTCGACATCGGCGCCCAATTGGCGTTTAAGCTTAAACTCTTCGGCGGGCAGCTCTCCACGGGCTTGCAGCTCGGTTTCCTCAACGAGCAGTGGAAAGGCACCGACGTGTTCATCCCCGACGATGACGACTATCATGAGAGCGAGGATCCGGCCATTCCCAAGACCGACATCGGCGGCAACGCTTTCGACATGGGCCTGGGCCTGTGGTACACCCACAAATATTTCTGGGCCGGCGTGTCGATGACCCATCTCAATTCGCCCGTTGTGACCATGAGCGGCGAGGGCACCACCTCGTCGAGCACCACCAGTTCAAGCGAGAATCGATACGAATTTCAGGCTGGTCGCGTGCTTTATTTCATGGCTGGTAGCAATATTGCGATAAAAAACACGTTATTTGAAGTGATGCCGTCGGTATTTTACAAGACCGACTTCCAGTTTTGGACCGCCGAGGCCACGGCCCGCGTGCGTTACAACAAGATGTTCACAATCGGAGTAGGATACCGCTACAAGGACGCCATCATCGCCACCCTGGCCGCCGAGATAAAAGGATTTTACCTCGGCTATAGCTACGACTACTCGACATCGGCCATCGGCAAGGTGAGCAGCGGCAGCCATGAAATCATCGCGGGGTACAGCCTGAAGCTCGACCTCTCGGACAAAAACAAGAATAAACACAAGAGCATACGCATAATGTAATATGAAAAAGACCACTCTTATAGCCCTACCGCTCACCCTCGCGGCCACGTTGACGTCGTGCTTCGGGGGCAAAGGCTCGTCGGGAGGCGAAGTGACCGGCGTTGGAGGCACCTCCTGGGCCGAGCCTACCCCCTACGGCATGGTGCTGATCGACCGCGGATCCATGGAAGTGGGCCCGCAGAAGACCGACTCGGTGTGGAATCTCCCCGCATCGGCTCGCGGCATTTCCGTCGACGCCTTCTGGATGGACGAAACCGAAATCACCAACTCCAAATACAAGCAATTTGTCTTCTGGGTGCGCGATTCTATCATCCGCGAGCGCCTGGCCGACCCGTCGTACGGTGGCAACGAGGACTTCAAGATTGAGGAGGACAAGGACGGCAACCCCGTAAAGCCCCACCTCAACTGGAACAAGGCTATACCCTGGCGCAACCCTAACGAGGACGAGGCTCGCGCCATCGAGAGCTTGTACCGCACCAATCCCATCACTGGCGCGCGTGAGCTCGACCCCGAGCAGCTCAACTATCGCTACGAAATCTACAACCACACGGCCGCGGCTAAGCGCAAGCATCGCCTCGACCCGCGTCGTCGCGAGTATAACACCGACCGTCCTACCCCCACCGATATCCCTATCATCTCCAAGGACACCGCGTGGATTAACGACGAGGGCGAGATCATCCGCGAGACCATCACCCGCGGCCTCACCGGCGACTACGATTTCCTCAACACCTATATCGTCAACGTCTACCCCGACACCACGGCGTGGATCAACGACTTCGACAACGCTTACAACGAGCCCTACACCCGCCTGTACTTCTCCCACGGAGGCTACAGCGACTACCCCGTGGTGGGCGTAAGCTGGGAGCAGGCCAACGCGTTCGCCAACTGGCGCACCGACTACCTGCGCCGCTCGCTTGGCAAGGAGGGCGTATACGTGGAGCCTTACCGCTTGCCTACCGAGGCTGAGTGGGAGTACGCCGCCCGCGCCGGTGTCAACGAGAACATGTACCCCTGGGAGGGCGACCTTCCCCTCACCGAAGACAAAGGGTGCTTCTACGCCAACTTCAAGCCCCAGGAGGGCAACTACGTGAAGGATGGCCACATTATTACCTCGCGCGTAGGAACGTATTCCCCCAACGATTTCGGCCTCTACGACATGGCCGGTAACGTGAGCGAGTGGACCTCGACGGCTTTCACCGAGAGCGTGGGCAAGTTGACCAACGACCTCAACCCCGAGTATCGCTACGACGCCGCCAAGGAGGACCCCTACAAGATGAAGCGCAAGATCGTGCGCGGTGGCTCGTGGAAGGACGTGGCTCACAACATCCGTTCCGATATACGCATGTGGGAGTATCAGAACGAGCAGCGCTCTTACATCGGCTTCCGCTGTGTGCGCTCCCAAATCGGCTTCGCCAAGGGCACCAAGGCCAAGGGAGCGAAAAAGTAAGTGATATGTATTAGTGATTAGTGATTAAGTACAATGGGCAAAATCAAGAAATATAAGAATATAATCGAGAAATTTCTCTCGGGCGAGAGCGGCCAACGCTTCTTCAACTTCGCTTACTCGATCGGCGCCGCCATCGTGATCTGGGGTGCGCTGTTCAAGATTCTTCACCTGCCGGGCGGCTCCACTCTGCTTTCAATCGGTATGGGCACCGAGGTGTTGATGTTTATCCTCACGGCCTTCGACCGTCCGCCGAAGGAGTACCATTGGGAAGAGGTTTTCCCCGTGCTCCACTCCCAGAACCCTGAGGACCGTCCCGACTTCCAAGGCGGTGGCGGCATCATCATCGGTGGCACCGGCGGTGGCACGGGTGTTAACGGGAAGCTCCCCCAAGTGTCGGCCGCCGAGGCCAAGCACGCCGTGGGTATTCCCCAGGGTATTGACTTGAGCGAGGACGACACCAAGAGCCTCTCGGAAAGCATCGCCAAGATGGCCGCGGCCTCCGACCAGCTCGCCCGCATGGCCGAGCTCACCGAGGCTACCCAGCGCTACCTTGACCAAATGGGGGCCATCGCCACCGAGATGGACCGCCTGCGCTCCACCACCGAGAGCCTCAACCAGGTGAGCGACGTGCTGCTTCAAAGCTACCGCGCCATCACCGAGAACTCGGAGAATATCACCCGCTCCTCCACCGGCTACGTCGAGCAGATGCAGGACCTCAACCGCAACATCGGCGGCTTGAACACTATCTACGAGATCCAGCTCAAGAGCGTGTCGTCGCAGCTCGACTCGATCGACCGCGTCAACCGCGGCATCAAGGATATCCGCGACATGTACGAGAAGAGTGCCTCCCAGAGCCAGCGCTACTGCGAGGAGACCGAGCGCATGGCGCGCTACATGCAGCAGCTCAACTCGGTATATGAGAAGATGATCACCGCGATGACCATCAACATGTACCGTCCCGGCGCCATGATGGGCGCCGAGATGCCACAACCGGAGAAGGTTTAAGGTTTAAAGTTTAAGGTTTAAAGTTAATAGCTAACAATTGTGCATTGTGCATTGTACACTAAGCATTAAAATATAATAAATGGGAAGCAACACTACAAGGCTGTCACCACGTCAGAAGATGATCAACCTGATGTACATCGTTCTGACCGCTATGCTTGCGTTGAACGTGTCGAGCGACGTGCTCGACGGCTTCTCGCAGGTGGATGACGGCTTGAACCGCTCCAATCGCAACGTGGCTCAGCGTAACGACGCGCTGCTGGCCTCCCTGCAGGCTTTCGCCGATCAGAACCCCGACAAGGGTCTGCCCTGGTACGAGAAGGCCAAGGAGGTGCGTCGCGTCACCGACGAGCTTTATCATAGCATCGACTCGCTAAAGGGCGAGATCGTGCGGCAGGCCGACGGCTCCAAGGGTAATGTCAACGACATTCTTAACCGCGAGGACCTCGAGGCCGCGGCCGTGATCATGCTCAACCCCGGCAATCCCAAGGGTACCCACCTGCGCCATAATATCGACAGTTACCGAGCCTACATCGCCTCGCTGATGACCGACTCGGTGAAACGCGCGTCGGTGGAACAAGCTCTGTCCACCGCTCCTATCCGCCGCAAGGGTGTTCTGGGAGCCCAATCCTGGGAGGAATCGAAATTCGACAACCAACCTGTGGTGGCGGCCATCACCCTGCTCAGCAAATTGCAAAACGACATACGCTACGCCGAGGGCGAGGCCCTGGCAACACTGCTGGCCAACGTTGACGCCGGCGACGTACGCGTCAACGAGTTGAACGCCTTCGTCATCCCCCAGAGCCGCATGGTGATGCGCGGCAGCAAGTACTCGGCCAACATCGTCCTGGCCGCTGTCGACACCACCCAACGCCCTATCGTCTACGTCAATGGCAACCGTCTGGCCAACGACCTGGGCATCTACGAGCTGGTAACCGGAGCCACCGGCACCTTCGACTATAAAGGTTACCTTGAGGTTCCCCATGGCGACGGCACCGTCACCCGCCACGATTTCGCCTCGAGCTACACCGTTATCGAGCCTACGGCTACCGTGTCGGCAACGATGATGAACGTGCTGTACGCCGGTATCGACAACCCGATTTCGATCTCCGTGCCCGGCGTAGCCATGAACAATGTGTCGGCCACGATGACCAACGGCAGCCTCACGCGCAACGGCGACCACTGGGTGGCCCATCCCTCCAAGGTGGGCGCCGAGGCCGTGATCACCGTCACCGCCAACATGGACGGCCGTCAGCAAACGGTAGCAACCACCGCATTCCGCGTGCGTAAACTGCCCGATCCCACCCCTTATCTTCCCTACAAGGACGACAAGGGCAACATCGACCGTTACAAGGGAGGCAAACCCATCTCCAAGACCCTGCTGATGGCCACCCCGGGCATCGAGGCCGCTATCGACGACGACCTGCTGAACATCAAGTTCAAGGTGCTGTCGTTCGAGACCGTGTTCTTCGACTCCATGGGCAACGCCATCCCCGAGGTGTCGAACGGCGACCAGTTCTCCCAGCGTCAAAAGGACTCGTTCCGTCGCCTCTCGCGCGGCAAGCGTTTCTACATCTCCCGCGTGAAAGCCGTGGGCCCCGATGGTATCACCCGCGACCTGGCCCCTCTTGAAGTTATCGTCAACTAATCCACGACAATATACCCAGCTATGAAAGCTATCGCAAAATACATCCTGGCCGCACTGGCCATCACATCCCTGACGGCGGCTCCCGAGGCTGCGGCACAGACCGACGGCTCACAGTCGTCCTCGGTGTCGCGCCGCTCAGGCAGCGACCGCCGCTCCAAGGACAAGGACAAATCGGGCAACCCCGAGATCACCCAGCGCATGGAATCGTTCTACGAGGACACCCCCACTTCGGAGGCCGACCTCCAATGGATGCGCGTGATCTACCGTCAACTCGACCTTAATGACGACCAGAACGCACCGCTCTACTTCCCCGAAGAGCCCATCGAGGGACAGGAGAATCTGTTCCGCATCATCATGCGCCTGCTGGCCAACAACCAGGTACCCGCCTACGAGTACCTCGACGGCCGCGAGATCTTCACCCCCGAGTACCAGATCAAGGTGCGCGACATGCTCGACCGTTTCCACGTGCTGTACACCCCGGCCAAAGGCTCCACCGAGAAGAACCCCAAATTCGTCATCGAGGAGGCCGACGTGCCCGCCAACGAGGTGCTGAGCTACTACGTGCTGGAGCGCTGGGAATTTGACTCGCGCACCAATCGCATGAAGACCCGCGTCGAGGCCATCTGCCCCGTGCTCCACCGCTCTGGCGACTTCGGCGGCGAGGCGGTGAAGTATCCTATGTTCTGGATCAAGATGGATGCCCTGCGCCCCTACCTGGCCCAACAATACATCTTCACCTCCGACGACAACAACCTCGCCACGGCCACCTACGACGACTACTTCGCGATGAATATGTACAAGGGTGACATCTACAAGACCCGCAACCTAAAGAACAAGTCGATGATGCAGCTCTATCCCGACCCTGACGACCTCAAGCGCGCCCAGGACTCGATCCAGAACCGTCTTGACTCGTTCGAGAAGAAGCTGTGGGTACCCGACCGCGAGGAGATCATCGCCGCTCGCGAGGCCCGCGAGGCGGCTGCCGCCGGCGATACCCTGACCATTGCCTCGCGTGACGACGCCGCGGCCGAAAAGACCGTCAAGAACACCCGCTCATCCCGCGCCAAGAAGAAATCCACGCCCAAGAAGAGCACCGTGAAGGAATCCAAAGCCTCCACCTCCTCCAGCGCCGTAAGATCGGTAAGGCGCCGCAAATAACATTCCCTATAACGCTATAACGCTATAACGCTATAACGGTATAACGGTATAACGATATAACGATAGGGGGGATATCGGTAAAAGGTTATAGGAATGGCGTAAAATTACGGCAGTCTAAATCTCGGGCTTGAAGAAGCCTCGCTGGCCCATGCGGCTTAAAGCCAGCGCCGGCATCCCCATCGTGGTGCGCCAATTTATCTCCACGCAAGGATGAATTGCCTGGGTGCCGTCCTTCCAGCGATGCACCATCATATCGACACCAATAATGCCCCTATAATCGGCCCGAATCGCCTCCAAAGCTTTTCGGGCCGCCTCTTTTACCCATTCCAGCTCATGTCGGGTGACCTGCGCGGCAATCTCCCCCTCCAGCTCCTCGATGGGAGCAATTTTACCGCCGCGATACACCCCTCCCTCAGTCACGAAGAGCGACGGGCCGAGGTACTCCACCCCCTCATCGGTCGAGCGGTAGAGCAAAGCGAAATCCATTACCTTGTCCAATCGCGCCTCCACCATCACCGAGCCTTGCCTGTGGATCATCCCTTCAGCCTTGCGTTGAAGCTCCTCCCACGACATCTTGGTGGAATCTAATATGCCCCTACCCGCCGTCGACCACGGCGCCTTCACTATCTTTGGCGCCGGGGTAAATTGAAGCCAACCTTTTTCCTCACGCGGCAAGAGAGGTAAAGGACGGTTTTCGAACCACTCCTCAGTAGACCCCAATCGGTAAATGTATCGCAAAAAAGGCTCGGTCGTGCGCCGATGGCTTAGCATGCGCCATTTGTAAAGCTGGCCATCATCGGGCAGTATCTCCTCGGGGGCGCCCATACGCCGCAACTGTTTCCGCGCCGCAAGCGACCACCCCCATGGCTCGCAACGGTCGATACCGTTCCACGACCCATCCCATTGTCGCCCCTTCAGCGGCAAGTCGGCAACCCAATCGGGCAACTCACCCTCGAACGCCACCACGTCGCCCTCCTGGGCCCACAGCATGGGCAACCACGCCATCTTGCGCGCAAGCTCTTGCCCGGCCTTCGGAGGCGTGTAATTGACCCCTCCGAAAGCCAGCGCCAAATCATTCCACGGATTAAACCAATGCAGACTCAATTCATTAAAATCCCTCTAAGTTAATTAGATCGTAAAACATTAGTCGTGTTGGCAGGTTTTTCTTAGTCTTATAAGCCTCCATCTCTTGTAATTCGGATGAAAATACTAGCCTAAAGCCATTGGCCTCATAAAAAGATAACGGGATAGAAGCGTTATATGCATCAACAATCAGGAACCGGCATGCTGCCCTACTTTTGGAATCAATCGCCATCTGTTTTATTAAATTCATGGCATCTGTACCTATATGCTGGTGTTTATAATTATGATTGATTCCGAATCGACCTATCAATATCCCTGGATATCTTCGCATGCGCTTCTCCCACGGAATAGATTCATTCACTTTTTTCTTACGGCTGCCTGGTAATAGATCTACACGTATGCTGTCATTAGATAAAGTAAAGGCACAAATGATTTCCTCGGGGGACTCGTCTAAATTAAAGAAATAAGTTTTACCCAAAAGCTGTTTCCCGTATAGCTCGGCATCTTTGGCAAAAAACTCATCCAAGTCTTCATTCCCACAACTAAATCCCTTAAGGGCTCCCGCGTTTTCGGCATTGAGCACTCTTAAGGTGCAATTCTCCAATAGGAAGCTCATTTGAGAGGAACCTTACAAATTGGCTTTTTTAAGGATAGCTCTTCCTTGATTGATCTCCTTTGAAAAATCAATCTTGGACGCTTTCTCAGCATTTTCAGCGATTTTCAAAAATCGCTCAGCTGCTTCACCATGCAAAGTAGGTACTGATCTTATTGCGAGTGCCATAATTCTTATTTTTTGCAAATGTAGTAAATCTCTTATTGTTAAACAAATAATTTGTCATTTTTCAAGGGAAATTTGTGCTAAGATATTTTAAAGTGGAGGGCAGAATGTCGTGGTTACGGAAATTTGGTGTAACTTTGCGGGATAATGGAACCCGCAACCCCCATATTGCTCGAGCCGCAGAAGCTCGAGGCCCTGCGCAAGCTCATTGACGGCTCGCGCAAAATCGTCATCACTTGCCACCTGACTCCCGACGGCGACGCTATCGGCTCGTCGCTCGGATTGTGGCATGTGCTCAAGGCCCTGCGCAAAAGCGTGCGAGTGGTCACTCCCGACATGCCCCCCAAAAACCTCGCCGACCTCCCCGGCGCCTCTGAGATATTAGTATACTCCCGCAACGAGCCGATGGTAAAGCAGACTATCGAGCGCGCCGAGCTGATTATCTGCCTTGATTTCAACTCGCTGAAGCGCATCGACCGCGTAGGCCCCATCGTCGAGGCGTCAACCGCCCCCAAGGTGTTGATCGACCACCATCTCGACCCCGAGCATTTCGCCGACGTGGAGATCTCCAAGCCAGCAAGCTCGTCGACCTGCTTCCTGCTGTACAAGGTGCTGCGCGAGATGGGCTACGGCAACAAGGTGGGAAAGGAGGCCGCCGAGTGTATCTACGCCGGCATGATGACCGACACGGGCAATTTCACCTACAACTCCAACGACCCTGAGCTTTACGTGGCCATCGCGTGGTTGCTTCGGCGGGGATTCGACAAGGATAAGCTATATCAGCGCATCTGCAACACCAATTCCGAGAGCCGCTTGCGCCTCAACGGCTACGCCGTCAACGACAAGATGCGCGTATTCGGCGAACACCGATGCGCCCTGATTACCCTCGACCGCGAGGAGCTCAATCGCTACCGTTACGAGCGTGGCGACACCGAGAGCCTGGTGAACGTGCCATTGAGCATCCCGGGAATGGTATACAGCGTGTTCCTGCGCGAGGAGGCCAACTACGTGAAGGTGTCCACCCGCAGCCGTGGCGAGTTCCCGGTCAACCTCATGTGCGAGCAATTCTTCAACGGGGGTGGCCACAAAAACGCCGCTGGCGGAGAGTTCTACGGCACAATGGACCAATGCATCGCGCGCCTCGAGGAGGCTATGCCTCTTTTCGACCAATACTTACCACATAACGATAAAGACGACCACCCACAAGATGAAAAAGTTGAATAAACTGCTCTTTCTCTCCCTGATTGCCTCTCCCGTTGCCATGGGGCTCATCTCCTGTGACGACAACGAGAGCTACGCCGAGCTCCTCACCGACGAGACCCACGCCGTGAACGCTTGGCTGGCCAACTATCGCGTCAACAACACCATCCCGGCCGATTCGGTGTTCATCACCGTCGACGAGGCGGGGGAGGACGCCCCCTACTTCCGTATGGACGAGGACGGCATGGTGTACATGCAAGTGGTAAGCGCCGGCGACCGCACGGACATGGCCACCTCCGACGAGTTGATCTACTTCCGTTTCGAGCGCGCCAACCTCCTTTACTGGCAGAAATACGACACCTTGGCGTGGGAAGGCAACGCCAACGACTTCGACTACACCTCCACGTCGTTCCGTTACGGCAACTACACTTTGCCGTCGTCCTCGCAATGGGGCTCCGGCATTCAGCTGCCATTGGCCTATCTGGGCATCGACTGCGTGGTAAACATGGTGATCAAGAGCCAATACGGCTTCTCCAGCGAGATCGCCAACGTGATCCCCTACGTCTACAAGGTCCGCTACTTCCGCTCAGCGGTATAATGCTTTAAAGCTTTAAAGCTTTAAATCTTTAAACTGAAAACTGAAAACTAACAATTCCATCCCATTATGTCACTCATTAAGTCAATATCAGGAATTAGAGGCACAATCGGCGGGATCCCCGGCGAGGGGCTCAGCCCTCTCGATCTGGTGAAATTCACCGCTGCTTACGCCACATTTATCCGTAAAAACACTACCCGCACCTCCAACACCATCGTCGTGGGACGCGACGCCCGCCTCTCGGGCAAAATGGTGTCCGATGTCGTGATCGGCACCTTATGCGGCATGGGGTTCGATGTCGTGAACATCGGCCTGGCCTCCACCCCCACCACCGAGTTGGCCGTCACTTGGGAGAACGCCTGCGGAGGCATAATCCTTACCGCCAGTCACAACCCCAAGCAATGGAACGCCCTGAAGCTCCTGAACGAGCGCGGTGAATTCCTCAACGACGCCGAGGGCAAGGAGGTGCTACGCATCGCCGCCGCTGATGAATACACCTTCGCCGAGGTCGACGACCTGGGCCATGAATATACCAACACCACCTGCAACCGCCGTCACATCGACTCGGTTTTGGCTCTCGACTTGGTAGATGTCGACGCCATCCGCAAGGCTGGTTTCACAGTCGCCGTGGACGCTGTCAACTCGGTTGGTGGAATCGTTATCCCCCAGCTGCTCAAGGCTTTGGGCGTGAAAGAGGTGATCGAGCTCAACTGCGAGGCTACCGGTAAATTCGCCCACACTCCCGAGCCAATACCCGAAAATCTCACCCAAATCGCCGACCTCATGCGCGAGGGCCGCGCCGACGTGGGCTTCGTTGTCGACCCCGACGTCGACCGCCTGGCCATCGTCATGGAGAACGGCGAGATGTTTGTCGAGGAGTACACCCTTGTTGCAGTGGCCGACTATGTGCTGAGCCAGACCCCCGGCTCCACCGTGTCCAACCTCTCCTCCTCCCGCGCCCTGCGTGACGTCACCGAGCGCCACGGTTGCCAGTACAACGCCTCGGCTGTAGGCGAGGTCAACGTTACCACATTGATGAAGGCCACGGGTGCCGTCATCGGCGGCGAGGGTAACGGCGGAGTAATCTACCCCGCAAGCCACTATGGCCGCGACGCCCTTGTGGGTGTGGCCCTGTTCCTCACCCTCCTGGCCAAGAAGGGCAAAAAGGTGAGCGAGCTCAAAAAAGAGTACCCCGCCTACGCCATCGCCAAAAACAAGATTGAACTCACCCCCGAGATCAACGTCGACAAGATCCTCGCCGCCGTCAAGGAGAAATTCGCCGGCGAGAAAATCACCGATATCGACGGTGTGAAGATCGACTTCCCCGACTGCTGGGTGCACCTGCGCAAGAGCAACACCGAGCCGATCATCCGCATCTACTCGGAGGCCGCCACGATGGAGCAGGCCGACGAGCTCGCAGCCAAAATCAAGGCCGTGATCGCCGACCTCGCCAAGTAAAGGCGACCTTAACCTCTCTGATTCACCCCCATGGAAGAGTCGCTCAGGCTTACCCAACAACAAAAGTTGCAGCAGCGGTTGACACCGTTGCAGGTGCAGTTTGTGAGGATGCTTGAGATGACCGGCCCCGAGGTGGAAGACGAGGTGGAGCGAGCGCTTGACGACAACCCCGCTCTGGAGGCTGTTGACGAAAGCGTCACGGTCAACCCTCAAGATGAGGAATTTACCGAGAGCGCCGAGCAGATGCAGCTTGCCGATTATCGCGACCCCGACGACATACCCTATTATCGGCTGGAAGCGCGCAATCATAGCGCCGACGACCGCATATACACCCCCGAGGCCACCGCCGCCTCGGGGGACTCCCTTATCGACTCGCTCACCGAGCAGATCTCCCAATCGTCGCTCGAGGAGCCGTTGTTAACCATGGCGGAGTACATCATCGGCAACCTCGACGATAACGGCTACCTCACCCGCTCGGTTGACGCTATCGCCGACGACGTGGCCATCGCCGAGGGGCTGGAGGTAACCTCCGAGCAGGCCCGACAGGCTTGGAGCGCCGTGCGCCAGCTCGAGCCGGCCGGAATCGGCGCCACCGACCTGCGCGACTCTCTGTTGCTCCAATTGCGACGCCGCGAGCCCTCGGAGCGCCGCGACCACGCCATCGCCATCATCGACCACTATTTCGACCTCTTCTCCAAGAAACATTTCGACCGCATCACGTCGCTCCTGGGCATCACTCGCGACCAGCTTCAGGACGCGATGGCCTTGATACGGCAGCTCAACCCCAAGCCGGGGAGCGGCTTGGCACTCACTGAAGGCTCGGCGCGGCCAATCGTGCCTGATTTCGCGGTCGACGTGGACGGCGACGAGATCACCCTCACTCTCCTCAACAACATTCCCGAGCTACAAATCTCGGCCTCCTTCGCCGAGGGCGACCCCGTGCCGGGAGGCGTCTCCCTACCATCTCACCGAGACGCTTACCTGTTTATCAAGCAAAAGCGCGATGAGGCCCGCGACTTCATCAAAATCCTAAGCATGCGCCAGCAGACGCTATTCGCCGTGATGAGCGCAATCGTCAAGATACAGCGCGACTTCTTCCTGACCGATGAACCATCCCGAATCAAACCGATGATTCTCAAGGATATAGCGGCAATCACGGGGCATGACCTATCGGTAATCTCCCGCGCGGGCGCCGGCAAATACGTCGTCACCCGAGGCGGCGTCTATCCCCTGAAAATGTTCTTCAACGAGCGCCCTAAGGAAGACGACGACACCTCGTCGATGCAAATCATCGACCTTATCAAGAAAATAATCGCCGCCGAGGACAAAAGCCGCCCCCTCAGCGACGAAGCCATAACCCAACAGCTCCAAGACCAAGGGCTTGACATCGCCCGTCGCACGGTGGCCAAATACCGCGAGCGCATCGGCGTGCCTGTAGCCCGTTTACGCAAAGAAATCTGACTATGAGCAAAGGATTGACCTTCACAGCAAAAACATTGTCGACGATATTCAGCCCGCTGTTTATCCCCACCTACGGCATCGCCCTGGCGTTGATGACCACCACGCTATACTATGTTGAGGCGCCCGTGAAATGGCGTGTGGTGCTTACCGTGCTGGGCATTACCGCCATGCTGCCGTTGATTGCCATCGCATTTCTCTACAAACGAGGCTTGGTGAGCGACGCGTCGCTGAACAATCGCCGAGAGCGACCCATTCCCTACGCATTGTCGTTGCTGTGTTACATCGGAGCGATCTCCTACCTGTGGTCGGTGCATTCGCCGCTGTGGCTCGTGATGTTCCTGGCTGGAGGAGCAGCCGGCTTGTTGGTGGTGTTTATCATCAACTTCTGGTGGAAGGTAAGCGCACACGGCGCTGGCATGGGAGGCCTGGTGGGGATGCTCATCGCTATCATCGCGGGGAGCCTTAACGTGTGGCCAGTCGTTGCGATAACGATGGTTACCATCGTCCTTTGCGGCATGGTGGGGACGTCGAGGCTGATCCTTCAGCGCCACACGTTGCTACAGGTAGCAGCGGGCGTGGCCATCGGTTTCTGCGCCGTCTTCTTCCCCGTCCACTATCTGGCATAATTGCTTTCTCGTTTACTCGAGCAGTCGTTTAATCGTGTATTCGTGCATTCGTGCATTCGAGCCATCGAGAACACGAATAAACGAATACACGAGGCCTCCTGCTCGGACGTAACAGTGTGATTTCTTCTTAAAATATGTTACCGATACATAAATATTGTAATTTTAGGCGGCTATTTGGGATATATATATTAATTTTGCCGTAAACCTAACGAAAGCATAACCTAACGTTAATTTTTGACACAGTGAAACTAAGTCAACGTTTATTCGTCTTAACGTGCACCTTGGCCACGCTCACGGCATTTGGTCAGGGCAGTGTGCGTGGCTACAAGACCGTGGCACCCACTGAGAAGGAGCGCTTCGTGACCTACGCCGACATCCCCGCCGCGCCGCAAGGTTTGGACGGCGCCAACATCGCTCTGTGGCAAAGCCACGGATGGTATTTTGAACCCAAATTGAACCGTTGGGAGTGGCAACGCGCCCGATTGTTCCAGACGGTTGAGGATCTCTATACCCAAGGCTACGTGATGCCGTTCTTGATGCCCATGCTTGAGAACGCCGGGGCCTACGTGATGTCGCCTCGCGAGCGCGACACATCCATCACCGAGATCATCGCCGACAACGACGGCAAGCTCGCCACTGGCGCCTACAAGGAGATTAACGGCTCCAAGAAGTGGGAGGACACCAAGCAAGCCGGTTTCGCTTACAAGACGGCCACGCTAAAGGATTTCCAAAACCCGTTCCGCGAGGGCACGGCTCGTCAAGTGGCTACGGTCACCGACGCTCACAAGGTGTCGACCGCCACATGGAGCGCCGACATCCCCAAGGCTGGCGATTATGCTGTGTACGTGAGCTACCAGTCGCTCCCCGAGAGCGCCGATGATGCTGTGTACACCGTACACACAGCCGCGGGCGACCGCGAGGTGCGCGTCAACCAGCGTATGGGTGGCGGCACGTGGATTTACCTCGGCCATTTCCCTTTGGCAAAAGGTGAAAACGACATAGTCACCCTTTCCAACCTGAGCAATAAAAAAGACGCCGTGATCACCGCCGACGCCGTGAAAATCGGTGGCGGCATGGGCAACGTGGCCCGCAAAGTGAAAGAACCGCAGGACGACGTGGATTATGAGTACACCACCAGCGGTTACCCCCGATTCACCGAGGGTGCGCGCTACTGGATGCAGTGGGCAGGCGTGCCCGATTCGGTGTACACCCTTTCGGGCAACGTCAACGACTACACCGACGACTACAAGAGCCGCGGCGAGTGGGTAAACTGGCTGGCCGGTGGCTCGTCGGTGCTTCCCGACCACAAGGGGCTCAACATCCCCGTTGACCTCGCCTTTGCTTTCCATAGCGACGCCGGCACCACCCAAAACGACTCGATTATCGGCACCCTCGGCATATATTTCACCAACAAAAACGGAAAATACGCCAACGGTACCGACCGCCGCGCGTCGGGCGCACTTACCGACATGATCATGACAACCATCGTCGACGACATCCAGGCCGAGTTTGAGCCCAAGTGGACACGCCGCGAGATGTGGGACAAGAGCTACTACGAGGCTCGCGTGCCCGAGGTGCCCACGATGTTGCTCGAGTTGCTCAGCCACCAGAATTTCGCCGACATGAAATACGGCTTGGACCCCACGTTCCGTTTCGTTGTGTCGCGTGCGGTATATAAAGGCATGCTCAAATTCCTGGCCGAGCGCGACGGGCGCGCCTACGTGGTACAGCCACTTCCTGTCAACTCCATGGCCATCCACCGCTTAGACAGCGACAAATATACCCTCACATGGCAAGCTACCCGCGACCAGCAGGAGATTACCGCGGTGCCCACATATTATATAATTGAGGAGCGCGACGGAGCCACCGGCTCCGCCTGGAAGTCGATAGCCACCGTGTATCTGCCTGAATACGAGTTTACTGTCACCGACGACAAGATCCATTCCTATCGTGTGATCGCCGGCAACGACGGCGGACGCAGCTTCCCCTCCGAGGCGCTGGCCATGTGTGCCGGTCACGGCGGCAAGCCGCCTGTGCTGGTTGTTAACGGCTTTACCCGCGTGTCGGGTCCCGATTGGTGGGAGGCCGACGGCATCGGTGGCTTCTACGACGACAAGGACTCGGGCGTGCCTTATGTGAGCGACATCAGCTACATCGGCAAGCAGTACGAATTTGACCGCTCCCTGCCGTGGGTCGATGACGACGCTCCTGGTTTTGGCGCCTCGCGTGCCGATTACGAGACAAAGGTCGTTGCCGGCAATACTTTCGACTACACTGGCGTGCATGGCCAGGCGATACACAACGCTGGCTACCCGTTCATCTCCATGTCGCTCCAAGCCTTCATGGATGCTGATTCCTTACCTGAATACCAGACTGTTGACCTGATTCTTGGGAAACAGAAGGAAACCGTGGTGGGCCGCGGCGTGTACGGGTCGAAATTCAAGACCTTCCCCGCCGAGTTGCAACAGAAGCTCTCGCAACTCGCCGCCCGTGGAGGAAATATCCTAGTGACAGGCTCCTACATCGCCTCCGACATGTGGCAGAATCCCCGCTCGTCGGCATCCACCTTGAAGGCCGACCAACGGTTCACCGCCGACGTCCTTGGATACAAGTGGCGTACCGGCCAAGCCACAATCACCGGGGAGGCCCGGGAGGTGCCTTGCCGATTCAAGCAATTCGGAAAAACGACATTCAAGTTCTATAACATACTCAACGAGGATTGCTACGCCATCCAGTCGCCCGACGCCATCTACCCAGCCGACGACACCACGGCCGCTATCTTCATGCGCTACACCGAGAACACCAACGTGGCCGGTACAGCCTTCGACAACGGGCGCCATAAATGCGTGGCCATCGGATTCCCCTTCGAGACAATCGAGGACGCCTCGGCCCGCGACGCGTTGATGAAGCAAACCCTGGACTTCTTCGCCGCTCCCCACAAATTGAAGAAAGCAACCGCTACCAAGGCCACTACCCCCACTACCTCCAAGGCCACCAAGAAAAAGAAATCAAAAAAGAAAAAATAAAAAATTAATCTCATAAAACACTTTCACAATCATGAAAACGACAATCAACTGCTTCATCCCCTACATTGACGCCGACCAAGCGCGCCTCACGGTAGAGGGTCTGCGCCAATCCCCGCTGGTACACCACATCTACCTCTTGGCCACCGACACCGAGGCTAAGCCCTTGGAGGGCACCCAGGTGATAGCAATCGACTCTCTCACCAGCTCATCGACGATGAAGAAGATCGCCGAGACTTCCGACGCCGATTACACGCTGCTTTACACCAAGTACAACACCTTGGTGCTTGGCTACCAGTCCTTGGAGCGCTTCGTGCGCATCGCCGAGGATTCCGGAGCGTCGATGGTTTATTCCGACCACTACACCGTCGAAGAGGGTGAGCGCAAGAACGCCCCGGTAATCGACTACCAATTCGGCTCGCTGCGCGATGACTTCGATTTCGGCTCACTCCTTCTGTTCAACACATCTTGCTTGAAACTTGCCGCCAAGGGTATCGACAAGGCGTACAACGCCGCCGGGCTCTACGACCTGCGCCTTCGACTGTCGCGCGTGGCTCCTATCGTGCACATCAACGAGTATCTCTACGACGACGTGGAGCTCGACAACCGCAAGAGCGGCGAGAAGATTTTTGACTACGTGGATCCCCGCAACCGCGCCAACCAAATCGAAATGGAGGAGGCTTGCACCGAGCACCTCAAGGCCATCGGTGGCTACTTGGAGCCGGTATTCGACGAGATCGCTTTCGACAAGGGCGACTTTGAGTACGAGGCTTCGGTGGTGATTCCCGTGCGCAATCGTGTACGCACCATCCGTGACGCTATCGAGTGCGTGCTGTCTCAGAAGACCGACTTCCCCTTCAACCTCATCATCGTTGACAACCACTCCACCGACGGCACCTCCGAGGCCATCGAGGAGTACACCTCCGATCCCCGCGTGATCCACATCCAGCCCGAGCGCAAAGACCTGGGTATCGGCGGTTGCTGGAACCTGGGCGCCGCTCACCCCAAGTGTGGCAAATTCGCCATCCAGCTCGACAGCGACGACGTGTACACCGACGAGAATACCCTCGCCACCGTAGTTAAGGCATTCTACGACCAAAAATGCGGCATGGTTGTTGGTACCTACATGTTGACCGACATCAACAAGCAGATGATTCCCCCGGGCATTATCGACCACAAGGAGTGGACACCCGAGAACGGCCGCAACAACGCCTTGCGTATCAACGGTTTCGGCGCTCCTCGCGCATTCTACACCCCATTAGTGCGTGAAATTCCCATTCCCAACACCAGCTACGGCGAGGATTACGCTGAGGGCCTGGCCATCTCGCGCAACTTCCAGATTGGCCGTATTTGGCATCCCATCTACATGTGCCGTCGCTGGGAGGACAACTCCGACGCCGCTCTCGACCGCAACAAGGTGAACGCCAACAACTTGTACAAAGACCGTATCCGCACGTGGGAACTCCAAGCCCGCATCGCCAAAAACCAAGCCAATGGCTAAGGAACTGATCCAGCAGGTAGAGGAGCTGTTCGAGCAACAGCTCGCGGCGTGGCCCATGGCTGCCGACAACTTCCGCGCCCTCCAGGGCGTGGAGGTGAAGTCGTTGCAGGTGGACGGATTGCCCATCAAGGTGCAGTTCAATCCGGCCCGCGCCGTGTCGTCGTCGGCCAAGGTCGACGCCAAGTCGTTGAAGGAGCGCAAGTGCTTCTTGTGCAAGGAAAATCGTCCCGAGGTGCAGCGCGGAATAGAGTGGGGACAATACGAGGTGCTAATCAACCCGTTCCCCATCTTCCCACGCCACCTCACCATCCCCGACCGCAGCCACACCGACCAGCTCATCACCGGCCGCATCGCCGACATGATGCGTCTGGCCAAGGAGTTGCCCGGCTACACCGTGTTCTATAACGGTCCAAAATGCGGCGCTTCGGCTCCCGACCACATGCACTTCCAAGCTGGCAACTCCGACTTACTTACCATCATCGACGCCAGCGAGACCTCACGCATTCTGGTGGATGACGAGCGCGGGAAAATACTGCTTGAGGATGAGTTGCCACTCCCCGTGTTTACCATCCGCGCCAACAATCCTGAGCACGGACAAGAACTCTTCGATGCCTTGTATCGCGCTTTGCCCCTTGAGCACGACCAGAGCGAGCCGATGCTCAACCTGCTATGCACTTCCAAGGGCGAGTGGATCGATCTGCAGGTGTTCCCCCGCAAGAAACATCGCCCGTCGTTCTACGGCACCGAGGGCGACGACACGATGCTGCTCAGCCCCGCTTCAGTCGACATGGGTGGCGCGTTCATAACTCCCATGGAGAAGGACTTCAAGCGCCTCGACGAGAAGATTATACGCCAAATCTACGACGAACTATGCCTGTCGCCCGAGGAGGTGAAGGTGGTGATTAAACGATTGGAGGACGAATAGCTATGGACGGCACGTTGAAGCAAAGATTCCCCCAGGAACCCCTCGTAAGGGTGGGCATCATGTCGCGCGATGAGATCCAGGCCGAGCTATGTGGCCCTTTCCGTTGCGGCGATGCTGTGGTCACCGGTCCAATCACCGCCACGGTGGTCGACGGCAAGGTGAGCGCAATGGGCATGCTCGAGGATGAGATAGAGTTCACCCCTTGCGAGCCTAACTGCTCCTTCGAGCTGAAGGACGTGATGATTGGTGTCGAATTTCATTGGCAACGCCTGGAAAATCAGCGCTTTGCCGGTGCTTTGCGCCTGATTGTCGAGGATGGGAAAGTGACCGCTGTCAACGTGCTTCCGGTGGAGCAGTATCTACGCTCAGTAATCTCTTCGGAGATGAGCGCTACCTCCTCGTTGGAGCTACTTAAGGCACACGCCGTGATCTCCCGCTCCTGGCTCCTTGCCCAAATCGACAACGAGGCCCACAAGCCCCACGAGGCCTATAATGCCCATGAGGACCATGAGGCCCATGAAATCATCAAGTGGTGGGACCACGAGGACCACACTCGCTTCGACGTGTGCGCCGACGACCACTGCCAGCGCTACCAAGGCATCACCCGCCAAACCACCGACGCTGTCAACCAGGCGGTCGAGGCCACGTTAGGCGAGATTTTGACCTTCGACGACGAGATTTGCGACGCCCGCTTCTCCAAATGCTGCGGTGGCGTGTTTGAGCGATTCGAAAACTGCTGGGACGACACGCCGCATCCCTACCTCATCGCCCTGGCCGACCACGAAGACGAGCACCATTTCCCCAACCTCACCCAAGAGGTAGCAGCCGAGGAGTGGATTTTGGGCAAGCCCGCGGCCCACTGCAACACCCAGGATGCCGAAATCCTGCGCCAGGTGCTCAACAACTACGACCAGGAGACGGCCGACTTCTACCGCTGGCGCGTGGAATACACCCAGGACGAGTTGGCCGAGATCGTGCGCGTCCGCACCGGCATCGACTTCGGTCGAATCGTGGATTTGGTACCCGTGGAGCGCGGCACATCGGGTCGCCTCAGCAAGATGACCATCCAAGGCACCAAGCGCGAGGTGACCATCGGCAAGGAACTGATGATACGCCGCTCGCTGTCGAGGAGCCACCTTTATTCTTCGGCTTTCATCGTGGAGCGCGCCGACATTGACGCTGAGGGTGTACCAGGACGCTTCATCCTCCACGGCGCAGGCTGGGGCCACGGTGTGGGCCTCTGCCAAATAGGTGCCGCGGTTATGGCCGCCACAGGCTACCCTTACGACGCCATCCTCTCCCACTACTTCCCCAATTCCGATATAACACAATTATACAACGGCCCAAACCCCCGAAACGGATAGGACCCCAAACCCCCGAATCGGATAGGCCCCCAAACCCCCGAAACGGGGGCTTCCCACGCTGACATTTCCTTATGACGTTATACCGTTATAACGAGTCGTTAAAGCGTTAAAGCGATAAAGCGATAAGCCGCCAAAACTACATAAACAACTGAAAACTGAAAACTGAAAACTGAACACCAAAAATAACATGAAAACCGCAGCAAAACGCTCACCTTGGGCTTGGATCCCCACCCTCTACTTCGCGCAAGGCATCCCTTACGTGGCAGTGATGACCATCTCGGTGATCCTCTACAAGCGCTTGGGCTTGAGCAACACCGATATAGCATTGTACACGGGCTGGCTCGGATTACCCTGGGTAATCAAGCCATTCTGGAGCCCGTTTGTCGACCTGATCCGCACCAAGCGCTGGTGGACCCTCACCATGCAGTGGATTGTGGCATTCGCCTTGGCGGGCATCGCCTTCACCATCCCCACAGCCCTCTTCGTGCAATTCACGTTGGCGATTTTCATGTTGATGGGATTCGCCTCGGCCACCCACGACATTGCCGCCGATGGCTATTATATGCTCGCCCTTACCGAGCATGAGCAGTCATTGTACGTGGGCATCCGTTCCACGTTCTACCGCGTGGCTACAGTCGTTGGGCAGGGCCTGCTCGTGGTACTCGCTGGCGTCATTGAGATGAACACCGGCATCGACCCCGTGGAGATGCAGATGATTGTCGACCCCGACGAGCCGGCAACCATCTCCAGCATCTATATGTACCCCGACCTGCACCCCGACAACCCAACTTTTATCGTGGGCATGCCCGAGAAGGTAGCAGTCAAAACTCCCGAGACCGTGATGGGCGCCGATTCGGTGGAGGTGCCTTATGCCGTGTTCGCCAAGCAGATGCGCGACTCCGTGGCCCACATGAACGCTCGCAACGGTTTTATCACTCTCGAGGAACAAGGCACTACCGCTCAGGCCAAGGTTCAGGAGTGGAGCGGTTTCCGCACCTGGCTGCGTGACAACTTCGGCGAGGAACGCCAAGAGGCCGCGGCCCTCAACTCCAACCTCGTGATCGCCACCGTCAAGCTGTCCCACGCCCCCGAGGAGGGCAAACCGCTGGTACTGATCACCAACTTCGCTGAGGGCGACCAGAGCGTGAAGCTCGATGCCGAATCGGCACGTCTGGTGTTCACCGCCGACAACTGGGAGCAACCCGCCTACCTGCTGTTCACCATCGACCCCAAGATCAAGTCGACCACCTCGGCCACCTTCCGCGGCACCTCGGGCGACATTCCCATGGCATGGTCGATCGTGTTCATCGTGCTGTCGGTATTCTTCTTCATCGTAGTGATTTATCACAATTGGGCGCTGCCGAAACCAGCTTCCGACCACGCGGCCGCCAACGCCTCGGCCAAGGATATCTTCAAGGGCTTTGTTGACGCCTTCGCCACGTTCTTCACCAAGTTCCCCTTGTGGCAAACCGTCGCCGCCATCGCTTTCATGATTCTCTACCGCTTCCCCGAGGCACAGTTGACCAAGATTATCCAGCCGTTCCTGCTCGACCCGATCGACAAGGGTGGCTTGGGCTTGACCACAGGTGAGGTGGGCCTCGTGTACGGCACGGTGGGTATCATCGGCTTGACTATCGGCGGTATCATCGGCGGTATCGCCGCCGCCAAGGGTGGGCTTAAGAAGTGGCTGTTGCCCATGGCGTGGTCCATGTCGTTGACCTGCTTGACCTTCGTTTACCTTTCCTATTTCCAGGATCACTCGCTGTTGACCGTCAACATCTGCGTGTTCATCGAGCAGTTTGGTTACGGGTTCGGCTTCACGGCCTATATGCTTTACCTGATTTACTACTCCGAGGGCAAGTTCAAGACATCCCACTACGCGATCTGCACGGGCTTGATGGCGCTGTCGATGATGACTGGCATGATGGCCGGATGGGTACAAGAGACTATCGGCTACAAGCACTTCTTCGTGTGGGCCATTATCTGCTGCGTGGCTACAATTGTTGTGGCGATGTGCGTCAAGGTGGATCCCAACTTCGGTAAGAAGGAGGTGAAAGAGTAGGTACTAAGTATTAAGTATTAGTGATTAAGGATTAGTGATTAAGTATAATAGCTAATTTGATGATTTGATGAAGAAAACTATTCAATATATATTTCTGACAGCGATGGCTGTAGTGGCCCTGGGCGCACAGGCGGCCGAGAAGCAGCCGGTGGTGAAGACCGGCATCGAGGTGCTGCGCGACGGTGGCTTTGAGCAACTCAAGGGCAAGCGAGTGGGTCTGATCACCAACCCCACGGGAGTTGACGCCAACCTCAAGTCGACCATCGACATCCTCCACGAGGCCGAGGGCGTTACCCTAACCGCATTGTTCGCTCCCGAGCATGGAGTGCGCGGCGACGTGCATGCCGGCGACCAGGTGGACAATATGGTCGATCCCGCAACGGGCGTCACCGTCTATTCCATCTTCGGCAAGACCCACAAACCCACTCCCGAGATGCTCGAGAATGTCGACGTGCTTCTCTATGACATCCAGGACATCGGCTGCCGCTCCTACACGTTCATCTCCTCGATGGGCGAGGCCATGGAGGCTTGCGCCGAGCTTGGCAAGAAATTCATGGTATTGGACCGCCCCAACCCTGTCGGCGGCAACAAGGTTGAGGGTTGCTTGGTGGAGCCAGGCTACGAGTCGTTCGTGAGCCGTTTCCCCATCCCCTACCTCTACGGCTTGACCCCTGGCGAGTTGGCTGTGTACCTCAACGAGGAGGGGCTGCTGAAGGGCTCGAAGTGCGATCTCGAGGTCGTGCCCATGCAGGGCTGGACCCGCGAGATGTCATACGAGGAGACCGGCCTGCCTTGGATTCTCCCCTCGCCGCACATCCCCTCGCCTGAGTTGGCGCTGTTCTATCCTGTAACAGGTATTTTGGGCGAACTCTACTGCATGCAGATCGGCGTGGGCTACACCCTGCCGTTCAAGCTCGTGGCAGCTCCCTGGATCGACGGCCAAAAACTCGCTGAGCGACTTAACGCTCTCAACATCCCTGGCATGAAATTCCGCTCCATCACCTACAAGCCGTTCTACTCCACTTGCAAGGGCGAGAACGTGTCGGGTGTGGAGATATACATCACCGACAAGGAGGTGGCTCCCCTTGCGTTGACCCAATTCTACATCATGCAGGAGTTGGCCGACATGTACCCCGACAAGAAAGCGTTCGACATCGGCGACAAGAGTCGTTATAATATGTTCGACAAGGTGACCGGTTCGCCCGAGATTCGCCGCTCGTTCACCGAGAATTATCGCGTGGCCGACATGCTCCCCTATTGGGAGAAAGGCGTGGCCGAATTCTCCGCCAAGAAAGCTAAATATCATCTCTACGAGTAAACGTAATTACCAATGACTGAGGCTCACAAACAATTCATATCACTAATTACAGGGTTCATCCCCCGCGAGCGCATATACACCGACGAATTGCGCCGTTTGGCCTGGGGTACCGACGCCGGATTTTACCGCTTGATTCCTCAGGTGGTGGTGCGCTCGCGCAACGAGCAAGAGGTGTCCCGCTTGCTGCAAGCCGCCAAGCAGGGCGGCGTGGCCGTGACCTTCCGCGCCGCGGGCACCAGCCTCTCGGGGCAGGCCATCAGCGACTCGGTGCTCATCGTGGCCGGAAAGAGCTGGGAGGACTACGAGATCGGCCCCGACGCCTTGACTATCACCCTCGAGCCAGGCATCATCGGCACGCGCGTCAACGAGATTTTGGCGCCGCTAGGTCGTATGTTCGCCCCCGACCCCGCATCCAAGGCGTCAGCCATGGTGGGTGGTATAGTGATGAACAACGCCTCAGGCATGAATTGCGGCACACACGCCAACAGCGACAAGATTCTGCGCTCGATGCGCATCGTTCTTGCCGACGGCACCATCCTCGACACCGGCGACGATGCTTCTCGGGAGGAATTCCGCAAAACCCACCCCGATTTCATCCGCGAGATCGAGGCGATACGCGATGAGATTCGCGCCGATAAGGAACTTGCCGACCGCATCCGCTACAAATACTCGATAAAGAACGTTACGGGCTTGAACCTTAGGCCGTTCATCGCCTACGACGACCCCTTTGACATCATCGCCCACTGCATGGTGGGCTCGGAGGGCACCTTGGCTTTCATGAGCCGCGGCACCTTCAACACCAGCCACGTGCACAGCCATGTGGCCACCGCAATGCTCTATTTCCCCGACTTGAAGGAGGCTTGCAAGGCCGTCGTGGCTTTGAAAAAAGGTCCTGTGTTCTCGGCCGAACTGCTCGACAAGAAATCCCTCTCGGCGGTCAACGACACCACCGGCGAGGGGCTAACTGCCGTGCTCACTGAGACCAAGGCCGACTCCGAGGAAGAGCTTCAGAAGAATATCGACACTATCCTGGGTATCTTGAAGCCGTTCAAGCTGTTCAAGCCTGCCGAGTACACCAGCGACCCAGCGATTTACGGGCCATATTGGCAAATCCGAGCCGGCATCTTCCCCTCGGTAGGTGGCACCCGTGAGCTCGGCACCACCGTCCTTATCGAGGACGTCGCTTTCCACATCGAGGACCTGCCCGAGGCCACCATGGACCTGCAAAACTTGCTTGTCGACAACGGCTACACCGACGCGTGCATCTACGGCCATGCCCTCGAGGGCAACTACCACTTCATCATCGCCCAGCGCTTCGACTCCCCCGAGGAGGTGGAGCGGTACAAGAATCTGATGCTCGCTGTGGAACGTTTAGTAGTCGACAAATACGACGGCTCGCTGAAAGCCGAGCACGGCACGGGCCGCAACATGGCTCCGTTCGTGGCCAAGGAGTGGGGCGAGAAGTCCCACCTGATGATGTGGCGCTTGAAGAAGGTGTTCGACCCCGACGGTATGCTCAACCCGGGCGTGATCTTCAACGACGACCCCGAGTGTTTCATCAAGGGGATGAAACCGATGCCGATGGCCAACGAGCACGTCGACCGTTGCATTGAGTGCGGTTTCTGTGAGGTCAACTGCGTAAGCTGCGGCTTGACCCTGTCGGCACGCCAACGCATCGTGGCCACCCGTGAAATCACCCGCCTGCGCCAATCGGGAGCCCAACCCGAGCGATTAAAAGAGATCGAGAGCGACTTCGACTTCTACGGTGTGGAATCGTGTGCGGGCGACGGTCTCTGCTCCACCTCCTGCCCCATGGGAATCAACACCGGTGAACTCGTTCACGACCTGCGCCGCGAGCGTATGTCGAAGCTCGGCAAAGGTATTGGCCGATTCGCCGCCAACAACCTGCGCGCTGTCAAGGGGGGCTTGCGCCCCATCCTTACCGTTGCCGGTTTCGCCTCATCGGTGATGGGTCCTGACGCCACCACCTCCATCGGCAAGGGCTTGAACAAAATAGGAATTCCCTTGTGGACACCCTCCCTCCCCGGCGCTTCCAAGGCCCCCAAGCTGAAAATTATGCCCCCTAGAGGCCGAAAAGTGGTATACTTCCCCAGCTGCATCAACCAGACGATGGGTGCCTCCAAGGAGCCTGATGGCAAGCCCGAGAACTTGATGAAGGTGATGGTGCGCTTATGCGAGAAGGCCGGATACGAGGTGGTGTTCCCCCGAGGGATGCAGAACCTGTGCTGCGGTATGATTTGGGAAAGCAAGGGCATGCCCGACATCGCCGACGCCAAAACCGCCGAGCTGGAAAAGGCATTGCGCGAGGCGAGCGAGGACGGCAAGTGGCCGATTCTGTGCGACCAAAGCCCGTGTCTCCACCGCATGCGCGAGCATATCAAGGGATTGAAGCTGCACGAGCCGGCCGAGTTTATCGCCGACTATCTGCTGCCTCACCTCAAGATTACCCCCATCGACGAGAAGATAGCGGTGCACGTCACCTGCTCGACACGCCGCATGGGCGTCGCCTCCAAACTTATCGAAGTGGCCAATAAATGCACCACAGGCGGCGTGCTGGTGCCCGCCGAGGTAGGGTGCTGCGGATTTGCCGGCGATAAGGGATTCACCCTACCCGAGCTCAACCGCTGGGGCCTGCGCAAATTGCGCCCGCAGATTCAGGCAGCCGCGATCAAGCATGGTTACTCCAATTCCCGCACCTGCGAGATCGGCCTCACCACCAACTCAGGTATCCCCTATAAATCAATCGCTTACCTCGTTGACCAGGTAACTTTAAAATCCCTTTAATCCTTTCCTCCTTTCCTCCTTAAAAAATGAAAGAAACAGTAGAAAAGAAAAAACCATCGGGCCGCTTACTGGCCCTCGACATACTACGAGGCATCACCATCGCTGGCATGATCCTCGTCAACAACCCTGGCTCGTGGAGCAACATCTACGCGCCGCTTAAGCATGCCGAATGGAACGGATTGACACCCACCGACTTGGTGTTCCCGTTCTTCATGTTCATCATGGGTATTTCCACATATTTCTCGTTGCGTAAATTCAACTTCGAGTGGAGCTGGCACGTGGGGTGGAAAATCCTGCGCCGCACGGTGGTGATTTTCGCCATCGGCATCGGCATCGCTTGGCTCTCGTTGTTCATGCGCGGCATAATGAGCGAGGCGACCCTGTGGGAGGCGATTTGCAACTTCGACCACATCCGCTTCCTGGGAGTGATGCCTCGATTGGCCCTTTGCTACGGCGTGGCCTCGGTGGTAGCTCTCAGCCTCAAACACAAATACTTACCCGGCTTCATCATCTCGGTGCTGGCGGTTTACGCCATCGTGCTGTTGATGGGTTGTGGATTTGAGTTCGCCGACCACAATGTGATTTCAATCGTCGACCACAAGGTGCTGGGGCCCAACCACATGTACGCCGACACCGTGGGAGGCGTAACCCTGAAATTCGACCCCGAGGGATTGCTTTCTACCATCCCCTCGATTGCCCACGTGCTGATCGGCGTATGGTGCGGAATGTTGATTATGTCGACAAAAGAAAACACTCTTCGCATAAATAAGTTGTTTATCGTCGGCACAATTCTTACCTTTGCAGGGTTTTTGTTGAGCTACGGCATGCCGATCAACAAAAAAGTGTGGTCGCCCACATTCGTTTTGACTACGTGCGGCCTAGCGTCGAGTTTCTTAGGTTTGCTCATCTGGATTATCGACATACGAGGGAAGAAACAATGGTGCCGCTTCTTTGAGGCGTTCGGCATCAACCCCCTGTTTATGTACGTTTTAGGCTCGGTGGGCAGCATCTTCCTTGGCACAATCAAGGTGGGTGACACCACGGTGAAAGGGTGGTTGTACAACGACGTGTGGATGCCTGTAGCCGCCGGCGACGCCACGTTGGCCTCGCTGCTGTTCGCGCTTACTTATGTAATATTCATCTGGATATTCGGATACATTCTCTATAAGAAAAAAATATATATAAAGATATGATACTAATTGCTGATAGTGGAAGCTCCAAGATTGATTGGTGTGTGATTGAGGACGGTAAAATTATCCGTCAGATTTTTACGTGCGGCATGAACGCGCTGTTGCTCACTCAAGAGGAGATGGAGCTGCGCATCGCCGACGAGTTGGCCCCCAAGGTCGCCGACCTGGCCATCGACGAAGTGTATTACTATGGAGCAGGATGTGTAGATGCCGACGTGTGTGAGAACGTGCGTCAGGCCATCGCCAAAAGCATCAAGGCCAAGATTATCGAGGTGCACACCGACCTGCTGGCGGCCGCTCGCGCCCTGTGCGGTCACAAGCCCGGCATCGCGTGCATCCTTGGCACGGGTAGCAACTCGTGCTTCTACGACGGTAACGAGATAATCGACAACGTGTCGCCCCTGGGCTACATCCTCGGCGACGAGGGCAGCGGCGCCGTGCTGGGCAAGCACCTTGTGGGCGACGTCCTCAAGTGCCAGTTGCCAAAGGACCTGTGCGAGAAGTTCCTCCAGCAATACGAGTTGGATCGCTTGACCATCATCCGCCGCGTCTACCGCGAGCCGCAGCCCAACCGCTTCCTGGCCTCGCTGACGCGCTTCCTGCTTGAGAACATGGAGGAGCCGGCTATCCACCGCCTGGTGCTCAACGAGTTCAAGAGCTTCTTCATCCGCAACATCGCCAACTACCCCGATTACAAGACCTACCCGATCAACTTCGTGGGCTCGATCGCCTACTACTATAAGGACGTGCTCAAGGAGGCCGCCGACGCTGTCGACTGCTCCATCGGCACCATCATCCAATCCCCAATGGAGGGCCTGGTGAAATACCACTCCATCTAAATACCTCGAGAATCCCGGAAATCCCGGAAATCCTGGAAATCCCGAGATTCTCGATTACTCCCCTTGAAAAACCTAACATAAAAACATAAGCAACTATGGCATTCGTGAAAATCAGCGAGCAACCCTCGTTATACAACGACTTGGAGAAAAAGTCGGTGGGTGAGCTGCTTCGCGACATCAACAACGAGGACAAAAAAGTGGCCTTTGCCGTGGAAAAGGCCCTCCCTCAAATCGAGAAACTAGTGACACAAATCGTGCCACGCATGCGCCGTGGTGGCCGCATCTTCTACATGGGTGCCGGCACCTCGGGACGCCTCGGCGTGCTCGACGCCTCGGAGATCCCCCCCACCTTCGGCATGGATCCCTCGTGGGTAATCGGCTTGATCGCCGGTGGCGACACAGCCCTGCGCAATCCTGTGGAGAAAGCCGAGGACGACACCGAGCAGGGATGGAAGGACCTCCAGAAGTTCAACATCAATGATAAGGACACCGTGATCGGCATCGCAGCCTCGGGCACCACCCCCTACGTGATCGGCGCGCTGAAAACTTGCCGCGAGCACGGTATACTTACCGCCGCCATCACCTCCAACCCCGACGCTCCCGTCTCGGAGGCCGCCGATATCGCCATCGAGATGATCGTGGGTCCGGAATACGTCACCGGCTCGTCGCGCATGAAGTCGGGTACCGGCCAAAAGATGATCTGCAACATGATCACCACCTCCGTCATGATCCAGATGGGGCGCGTCAAGGGCAACAAGATGGTGAACATGCAGCTCTCCAACGCCAAGCTCGTCGACCGCGGCACACGCATGGTGGTGGAAGAGCTCGGACTCCCCTACGACGACGCCAAGCGCCTGCTCCTCATGCACGGCTCAGTGAAAAAAGCCGTCGACGCTTACAATCATGACAAATAATTGCTAAATTTGCAACCATGATCAAGAAACTGTTATTTGCTGCCGCTATGACCCTCCCGATGATGCTCAGCGCCGCTGAAGCCCCAAAATACAACGAGTTGTACTATCAGCGCTCGTCGCTCTTCGAGTTGCTCCCCGTCGACTCAACCGATATCGTGTTCGTGGGCAACTCGTTGACCCAAATCTGCGAGTGGCACGAGCTTTTCAACAACCCCAAGGTGAAGAATCGCGGCATCATCGGCGATGTCGTGCAGGGCGTTCGCGACCGTATCGACCCCGTGGTAAAGGGCAAGCCCGCCAAGATTTTCCTCTTGAGCGGCGCCAACGACGTGAGCCATGACCTTTCGGCCGACTCTATCGTGTCGCTGTTCACCGACCTCATTGAGTACATCCAGCAGGAAACGCCTACGACGCGCGTCTACGTGCAATCGGTGCTACCCATCAACGAGACATTCAACCGCTACAAGGCCTTGACCGGCAAGACCGCCGTCTTCCCCGAAATCAACGCCAAGCTCCAGCCGGTGGTTGAGTCTCACGGCTGCACGTGGATCGACGCCTTCTCGCTCTTTGTCGACGAGGAGGGGCGACTCGACCGCAAGTACACCAACGACGGTCTCCACGTCCTCGGCAACGGTTACATCCTCTGGCGCGACCTGCTTCTTCCCTACGTTAACGAATAAACACGTTTAGCCACAAATTGGCAGCGGTGGGATGCTTCGCTGCCAATTTGTTTTCATCTCAGCAATTTATACGATGAAACCGATTAGAAAAATAGTGGCGGCTCTGTTGATAGCCATAGCAAGCGCCGGGGCGACCCAAGCCGGCGAACTTGTGTGGCATCTCGTCACCGACGACGGCGCCAAGTATCCCATCAACCAGATTGAGTATATAATCCAGCAAACGGCCGAGGACGGCTTCGACATCATGCTGGCCGACGGCTCGGTGCGACAGGGAGTAATGCGCTCATCCTTTGAGTATTGCGAAGATAGCGGCATCGGTCTAGCCACGGCCGACCGCGAGGTGGTAGCCGGCCCCTACGGTGACGAAATCACCGTTTCCGGCCTAAAGGTGGGTGCCGAGATTGCCCTGTTCAACACTCAGGGCGTGTTGCTTAAGAGCATCCGTGTAACCACGTCGTCGCCCGTGGTGATTAACCTCGCCTCGCTCCCCTCAGGAGTGTACCTGCTCAAAACCACCAACACCCTCCTTAAATTCCTGAAACGATGAAACACCTACTACTCGCCATCCTTTCAGCGGCTGCACTCAGCGCTTCGGCCCAATATACCATTGTGCTAAATGACAACACGCGACTGACGGTACCCGAGGGACAAATCTCATTTGGTGGCATGGGACAGGACGCCTATATGGTGGCTGACGGAAGGCAAATCCCAATGTCGGATATCGCCTGGTTGCGTTCGGGCGAGCCTGCAATCGAGCAGCAACCTATAATCCTCGCCTACCACACTTATTACTCTCCGACGCTCCCAGCGGCCGATGCTGTGACACATATCAACTACGCCTTCGCCGAGGTATATGTCGTGGATGGCGTTTACCAGAAATTCGCCGTCCAAGGCAATGTCTACAACCTCAAAAAGTGTGTCAAGCTAAAGCAAACCAACCCCGACATCAAAATCCTGCTGTCGTTCACTCACACCGTGGTCAACTCGGGCAATAGCCAGGACGGGGGATTCTCGGCAATCGCCGCCAGCGATGAATATCGCCGAGCCTTTGCCCAGGATTGCCTCGACTTCCTGGAGCAAAACAACCTCGACGGCGTGGATCTCGATTGGGAGTTCCCCGGACTGTCGTGGAGCGGAGCCGCTTGCGACCCTTACAACGACGTTGACAATTACACACTGCTCATCCAGCAACTCCGCGAAACCCTCGGCCCCGACCGCCTCATCACCTTCGCCGGATACTGTATGGACTACAAAACCGCCAGCGACGGCACCAAGAAATATATCGACCTTATGGCCGTGGAGCCATATATCGATTATGTAAACGTGATGACCTACGACTTCGCCTCGGCTCCACAATATCACAATGCCATCAAGCATTCCACATCCTATTGGGACATCGAGCGCACGGTCAAGGCTTATGCCGACGCCGGTTTCCCGATGGAAAAAATGGTGCTTGGCATCCCCTGCTATGTGCGCCACGACTTCGACAGCGGCGGAACTGTGACATGGGCCAACCTTAACAAACTGTCGGAAGCCGACGGCTACAAAATCGACAATTGGAACGCCACCGCGCAGGTGCCTTACGTCACCTTGAACGGCACAATGTGGGGCTCCTACGACAACCCCCGGTCAATCGACCTCAAGGGCGCATATTGCGCTGAGCGCGGAATGAGAGGCCTTATGTATTGGTGCACCTACGAGGACGACACCTCCAACACCCTTGGCAAAGCCTGCCGTGACGCCGTCCTAAAACACTGGTAACAACCACCGAAAACCGAATACTGAAAACTAAAAACTATACACCCATGATCGAGCTTATCCTTATCAACATCTCGGGTTACGACCGACCCGGCGTGACCTCGGCGCTCACCGCCATTCTCGCCAAATACGACACCGCAATCCTCGACATTGGCCAGGCCGACATCCATCACACCCTCTCGCTGGGTATCCTCTTCAAAACCACCAGCGACGTCTCGGGCGACATCATGAAGGACCTCCTGTTCAAGGCCTACGAGCTGGGGGTCAAGATTCGCTTCACCCCCATCAAGGAGGAAGACTACAACGAGTGGGTGTCGATGCAAGGCAAAAACCGATGGATTATCACCATCCTCGGTCGTCGCCTCACCGCTCGGCATATCGCCCTTGTGACAGAGGAGGTGGCCAACCAGAAGATGAACATCGACTCCATCACCCGCTTGACGGGCCGTCAACCATTGGTGGAGAACGACCTGCCCCGCGCCAAGTCGTGCGTCGAGTTCTCGGTGCGCGGCAACCCCATCGACCTGCACGCCATGCAGCAGCGATTCATGCAACTTGCCAATGACGAGGATTTCGACATTTCGCTCCAGGAGGACACACTCTACCGCCGTTGCCGCCGCCTGATATGCTTCGATATGGACTCCACGCTTATCGAGACCGAGGTAATCGACGAGTTGGCCGAGCGCGCCGGTGTGGGCGACAAGGTGCGAGCCATCACCGAGCGAGCAATGCGGGGTGAAATCGACTTCTGCGAAAGCTTCACCGAGCGCGTGGCCCTGCTTAAAGGCTTGGACGAGAGCGTAATGCGCGAAATCGCCGAAAACCTCCCCATCACCGAGGGCGTTGACCGCATGATGCAGGTGCTCAAGCGCGCCGGCTACAAGATCGCCATCCTCTCGGGTGGTTTCACCTATTTCGGCAACTACCTGAAACAAAAATTCGGCATCGACTACGTTTACGCCAACGAGCTGGAGATTGTCGACGGCAAGTTGACGGGCCGCTACGTGGGCGAGATTGTCGACGGCAAGCGCAAAGCCGAGTTGTTGAAACTCATCGCCCAGGTGGAGAACGTCAACATCGCCCAAACAATCGCCGTGGGCGACGGCGCCAACGACCTGCCGATGCTCGCCACCGCCGGCCTCGGCATCGCTTTCCACGCCAAGCCCAAGGTTAAGGAGACCGCCGAGCAATCGATCTCCACCATTGGCCTCGACGGCGTCCTCTACTTCCTCGGCTTCAAGGACTCCTTCATCACCTCCACGAAATAGAAAGGAAGTCCCACCCCTACCAATAACGTGCGCGCAGCCCCAGGGGGCCGGCCTTGGACGGCCATCATCAAGCTATGCCAATCAAGCGCGTAGCACGCTCGCTCACATAATATCCTCTCAGGTCTGGCGGAGCCAGGCCTGGAAAGTAACCCCGAGCGCAGTGCTGACGGAGTCTGCACTAGCTCGGGGTTGTGGGTGAAAGACGTCAAACAAGGTATTTGAACGATTGCGAGCGCAGCGAGGTAGCCGTCAGGCCAATCGTGAATCATCGCCCCATCGGGCTGGAAATCCAAAACTTACCCCCCACTTGTGTGAGGATTATCTTTTGAATTATTCCTCTTTTTATCAATTTATATTCAATTAATTTTCCAGCTGTTGAAATAGGTCTTCAACACTACTGGCATGATATACCCTCCCAGCCGCAACATCTTCAAGGGCTTCTTCTAAGCCACTTTTCTTTTTCCGCGATGGCTTAGCAATAGTTATCCCTTCCATCTTCGAGATGAGTTGACGCATTAACTTAACGTCTTTAGGATTCTCTATGTTAAGAACAAGTTGTGTCATGTTTTTTATTTTACAACACAAATATACATCAATTTGCTTATAGATCCAAAATAAAATTTGGAGGCGGCAGGGGGGTAAGGTTATTTCGCGATCAGGAGGTAGTAGTTCTTTTTGCCGCGCTGGACGAGGATGTATTTGCCTTGCAGGAGCATGTCCTCGGTGGCAGGGGCGTAGATGTCGGCCACTTTCTCCTTATTGATGCTCACGCCGCCACCCTGTGCCATCTTGCGGGCCTCGCCCTTGGAGGGGAACACGGCGGCTTTGTCGGTCAACAGGTCGGCAAGCTTGATGCCTTCCTTGATGTCCTGGAGCGATACCTCAAACGTGGGCACGCCATCCATCACATCTAAGAGCGTTTTCTCGTCGATTTTCTTCAACGTCTCGCCAGCCTTGTTGCTGAACAGGATTTGGCTGGCCTCGACGGCTGCCTCGTAATCCTCGGCCGAGTGAACCATAGTGGTGATCTCCTTGGCCAGGCGTTTCTGCAACGGGCGCTGACCGGGATCCTCGGCTTGCTGGCGTACCAACTCCTCAATCTCCTCGCGGGAGAGTTCGGTGAAGATCTTGATGTACTTCTCGGCGTCGGCGTCGGTGACGTTGAGCCAGAATTGGTAGAACTTGTAGGGCGACGTGTAGCGGCGGTCGAGCCATACGTTGCCGCTTTCGGTTTTGCCGAATTTGCCGCCGTCGGCCTTGGTGATCAACGGGCAGGTCAATGCGTAGGCCTCGCCGCCGAGGGTGCGGCGGATCATCTCGGTGCCGGTGGTGATGTTGCCCCATTGGTCGGAGCCGCCGAGTTGCAGCTTGCAGTTCTTCTCCTTGTAGAGGTGGAGAAAGTCGTAGCCCTGCACAAGCTGGTAGGAAAATTCGGTGAACGACATGCCCTGCTGGCTCTCGCCCGAGAGGCGCTTCTTCACCGAGTCCTTGGCCATCATGTAGTTGACGGTGATGAGTTTGCCCACGTCGCGGATGAAATCGAGGAACGAGAACTTGCTCATCCAGTCGTAGTTGTTGACCATCTCGGCAGCGTTGGGGGCATCGGAGTCGAAGTCCAAGAACTTGGCCAATTGCTTTTTGATGCACTCCTGGTTGTGTCGCAGGGTGGCCTCGTCGAGCAGTTTGCGCTCTTGGCTCTTCATCGAGGGGTCGCCGATCATGCCGGTAGCGCCGCCAACGAGGGCGATAGGCTTGTGGCCCATGCGCTGGAAGTGCTTGAGTATCATTACGCCCACGAGGTGGCCGATATGCAGGGAGTCGGCCGTGGGGTCGATGCCCAGGTAGGCCGTTGTCATCTCTTTTTTAAGTTGTTCCTGGGTGCCGGGCATCATCTGGTGGATCATACCTCGCCAGGTTAATTCTTCAATAAAATCCATTGTAATATATATTCGACAGAAATCGATTGAAATCGGTAAAAAATCGGTTGAAATCGAGCTCGATTGATCGGATTGAAATCTCGTTATAACGTTATCACGTTATTACGTAATAACGAGCCGTAAGCTAAGGGAAGCCCCCGCTTCGGGGGTTTGGGGGCCGTTTACTTCAATACCAGGGTCGCTTCCTTGATGCGCTTGAGGGCCTCGCGGATGTTGTCGTCGCTGGTGGCGTAGCTCAAGCGGATATAGCCGCCGGCGCAGAAAGCCTCGCCGTCCACCGTGGCCACGTGGGCCTTCTCAAGCAGATAGAGAGCGTAGTCGCCCGAAGTGGCGATCACCTTGCCCTCGGGAGTGGTTTTGCCCAGGACGGCGCTCACCTCGGGGAACAGGTAGAACGCGCCTTGCGGGAAGTTGATCTTCCAGCCGGGGATCTCCTTGGCCAACTCCACCACCAGGTCGCGGCGGCGCTCAAAGGCGCGGCGCATCTCCTCCACGCACTCCTGGGAGCCGTCGTAAGCGGCCTCGGCTGCCTTTTGGGCGATAGACGAGGGGTTGGAGGTGTATTGGCTCTGCAACTTGTTGCAAGCCTTGGCGATAGCCAGTGGTGCGGCGATAAAGCCGATACGCCAGCCAGTCATCGCGTAAGCCTTCGACACGCCGTTGACCACGACGGTGCGGTCGGCGATCTCGGGAAACGAGGCCAGCGAGGTGAATTCGCCGGTGAAGTTGATATGCTCGTAGATCTCGTCGGCTAAGACGGTGATATTGGGGTACTTGGCCAGCACGTCAACCAGCCCTCGCAACTCTTCCTTGGAGTAAACCGAGCCGGTGGGGTTGGACGGCGAGCACAGGATAATCAGGCGCGTTTTGTCGGTGATGGCCGCCTCGAGCTGGGCGGGAGAGATCTTGAAATCTTGCTCCACGGTGGCGGGCACGAGCACGTTCTTTCCCTCAGCCAATTTCACCATTTCCACGTAGCTCACCCACGCCGGGGTGGGGATAATCACCTCGTCGCCGGGGTTGATGAGCGCGAGCACGGTGTTGCACAGGCTCTGCTTGGCGCCGTTCGACACCACGATCTGCTCGGGCGCGTAGTCGAGGCCATTCTCTTCTTTGAGTTTGCGGCAGATGGCCTTGCGCAGCGACATATAGCCGGCCACGGGCGTGTAGAAGGTGAAATTATCGTCGATGGCGCGCTTGGCGGCCTCCTTGATATGCTCGGGGGTGGGGAAATCGGGCTCGCCCACCGAGAGATTGATCACGTCGACGCCTTGCGCTTTCAACTCATTGCTTTTCTGCGACATAGCCAGCGTCGCCGAGGGCGACAGCGACTGCACGCGTGTGGAAATTTCTGACATTGTACCTTTTTTCTTTAAATTCAACCGCGAATTTACTAATTTCCTTTCAATCCACGTGAATTTTAACCTCAAAACCACCAAAGCAGAATATTTTTAGACCACAAAAAGGCATAAACAAAACACAAAAAAGGCGATGTCGCCCGCGCTCCTCTTTTTTGTGTTTCTTTTGTGTCCTTTTGTGGTCTATGGATTTTTATGTGTAATTTTGTGGCATGGAGAAGATGGAATTTACTGAAAATGATATTCGCGAGATGCTCGACCGGGAGGCTGCGCGCATCAATTCGCCTGAGTTTATCGACAAAGACCCTGTGCAGTTTCCGCGGCGCTACGACGCGGCCACCGATATCGAATTGGTGTCGCTGCTTTGCGCCACCATCGCCTGGGGCAACCGTAAGATGATCTGCGGCAGTTGCGAGAAATTGCTCGGCTGGATGGGAGGCTCGCCCACGGCCTATGTCCTCGACGAGGGGTATGAGGACCTTGACCCGGCGACCAACGTCCACCGCACGTTTTTCGCTCGCAATCTGCAGCATTACCTGCGCGGCTGGCGGCTGATGCTCCAGCGCCACGGTTCGTTTGAGGGTTACGCACGTCACCTGCGCATCGCCGACGATGAGGCTCCCTCGTGGCGCCTGGCCGAGGGATTGGGAGCGATTATCGCCGAGGCAAACGAAGGCCAAAGCGATTCCCGCTGCGTACCCGGCAACTTGGGCAATACGGCGTTGAAGCGCATCAATATGGCATTGCGGTGGCTCGTGCGCAAGGACGGGATTGTGGACATGGGTATCTGGGATGTGATCACGCCGGCACAACTGTACATACCGCTCGACGTGCATGTGGGTCGCACGGCCCGCGACCTGGGTCTGCTCGAGCGCCGCCAGGACGACCGCCGCGCGGTCGTCGAGCTCACCGAGCGCCTTCGCCGCTACCGCCCCGCCGACCCAGCCCTCTACGACTACGCCCTCTTCGGCCTCGGCCTCGAATCAAAACCACTAACCGCAAATTGACATCTTTAACCACGAAAGGACACAAAAGAAACACAAAAACTGGCGGGGTCAACGCCTGTCGTGCACTCGTGCATTCGTTCGCTCGTGCATTCGCTCCTGTTTTCGTCACTTTTTAGAGCCGAATTTTTAATGTGTTGATTTAGGTGGT
>CAZLSW010000012.1:0-33711 GCA_964562375.1 uncultured Muribaculaceae bacterium
TTAAACATTTTGAGGCTCAGGCCTCGTGGACTTTAAAAATTTACCGAAGTATTGGGATAAAGTAATGAAGGGAAATAATCTTTATGTTTAGGAATTACATATTCGATTTCGACGGGACGCTGATGGACACGTCAGCGGCTATCATGGCCACAATTCGAGCCACAATCAAAGCTATGGGATTGCCGGAACGCACCGATGGTCAATGCCGCTCCATCATAGGAATCCGCACTGATGAAGCGGGCCACCATCTCTACCCCGATGTAGCTATTTCTGACGAAGAGTTTGCCCTCGTTTTCCGCTCACTTTATCCCGCGATGCAGGAGCGATTCCCGGCTAAGCCGTTTCCGGGAGTAGTCGCGACGTTGCGAAGCCTCCGTGCAGATGGTCATCCATTGGCTATCGCTACGAGTCGCAGAAGGGATTCGGTCAAGAGTTTCCTTCGTGACCTGAACATTCTGGATTGGTTCCAGATGACAGTAGGAGCAGAGGACGTAACCCAGGGGAAACCCAACCCCGAGCCCGTAATCAATATATTGAGAGCACAAGGTTGGGAACCACGAGAGACGCTTGTTGTGGGCGATGCCGACGTTGACATCCTTATGGGCAAAGCCGCGGGCTGTGCAACTTGCTCCGTCACCTACGGCAACGGTTCGACAGAATCTTTGGCCAAGGCGCATCCTGATTTCACCATTTCCTCTTTTGAGGAAGTTTTATTATGTGGCGACAAGTGATACCTTAGCGATTGCCCAGGAGATGGCGTGTATCGCTCGTCGAGGATGAACGCCCGCCGCCTCGCCGCCAGCATTCTTAAGACCGATGAGGAATTGGACCGCGACGCCGAGCTGATGGCGCAAGGCGAGGAGCCGAGCGAGGATTCGGTCAACGCCGTGACCAAGCTACCCAAGGACTTCACGGATTGGGTCGAGCAGAATGGGGATAAGATTCTCGACCCCGACAAATCAACGCCGTATTTCGTCAAGGACAATTGGGATGACGTACGCCAAGTGCTGAACATCGGCACGAATCCCAAGACCCCCATGGAAATCGCCGAGGAGCGACATCTATTGCGCACGCCCATCGATGAGCAATCCATCCGTGACGCGTGGGCAGAGCGCAACCGAGACCCCCGCACCATCGCCCATCACAACGAGGCGCAAAAGCTAACCCAAATCGAATTCATATGCGCCCGAAAGGCACAATATTCCTCTTACGATGAAAATTGGGAAAAACTAAACTTTGATGAGGAAAGCGGAGGCTTTTGTGTGGCACACAAGGCCCATCAATTCTCATCCCACAAGCCGAAAGGAGCCAAATTAAGTGGTGGACAAGCCGAAAAGATTGTGGGTGAAAACTTGGCCAAAACAAGCAAAATAGTCGAATTCCTTCCCGAAAATGCAGGATATAAACTTCCAAGTGCCGACTTCCGTTGCGATGGTTTAACATGGGATGTGAAGTATATCGAGATGGCTAATGAAAGCACAATTCGTTCCTACATTAAGGAGGCAAGAAAAGCCGATTGTGTAATTTTCTATGCTGAAGACACTAATTGTTACGACCGTGTTCTGAGGGCGGCCAATCGAGAATTAGGTCGACATAAAGACGACATCAATAAACTGAAAGAGTTCCCCCGAATTTATGTAATGGATAAAGCTGGGAATCTTAAATGTTTGATAACACAAACAAAGGAGGAATAATTCCTCCTTTGACGTATTCGTCGCAACCGACCCCCTCGTCAGGCTGGTGAAGTGCGCGGGGGCATTACCTCCTCTCTTCGCTCCTCGGTGCAAAGATAAGAATAAACTTGATAATTCAATCAATTAGCCGCAAATTTAACACTGAAAACCACAAAGACGGCAAGAATAGTCCCAAGAATGGTCCCTATGGCAGTTATAGCGCCAATGACAATCCCGACAATCGTCCAATTGATGGGGTTGTCAAGTCGAGGATGTTCTGCTAAATATTGATGCCCTAAAGGTGTCAATCTTGCCGCCATTACGACATGACCTTCTTGCCATTGAGCTACCGCAAATCCATGACGGCATAAGGAATCCACCGCCAAATTAAATTCATGCAAAGGATAAGAGGGAGGACAAGTGTCTTGCCCATTGGAAAGCATCCGAAAAACTTCTTTTTCCCGTTTAGAAAGTTGAATCTTATCCATGCCACAAAAATAGCTTGTTATTTCGCAACGCGCAAAAATATTCCTCCGAGGTTGTCGCGGTCGAGGCGCAGAACGCCATCCTCGGTCACGCATTCAAGATGGAGCGACAACGCCTCGCGGAAATTGGCGAAAGCATCTTCTATCGCGTCACCCGTGGTTGACAAATCCAGCGCAAGGGAATACGCCACGAAGTAATCCCCATCATGCATCACGACCACCGATGTGCCGCATTCCACGCCATTTGGAGCCGTTGTCCAAACAATTCGCTCTACCATATCCGCGAATTTAACCAAATTTATTTGCACTCAATAAGTGTAATGTCAAAAATTTCCCTATATTTGCGAGCAGTTAACCAATTCATCACGCGTAATGACTATCAAAGAACAAATCATCGACCAGCTCAAAACCAAATTCACGGGGGTTGAGCAATCGATTTTGGCACGCACCGCCGATAAACTATCGGCCAACGTGACCGCCGAGGCTGATGTCGCGAACGCAGTAGCTGATGGTATAAAAGTTAACTTTGAATGTTGCCGTTGAATGATCATATAACTTGGATTTCAAAAGGGTATCTTCAAGATGTGGAGCCGGTGCTCAAGGTGTGGGAGGCTTCGGTCAGAGCCACCCACACGTTCTTGACAGAGGAGGACTTCGATTTATAAGGGTATTGTCAGTAAGAGGGTTACGATGCTTTTGGCTGTCGGTTGAACGCAAAAAAATTACGCACAGGAAGCAAATTTGTGCGTAAATCTGTGCGTAAATTTTGTAATCACTTGATTATCAAGCTTTATTGGCGGAGAGAAAGGGATTCGAACCCCTGGAGGTGTTACCCTCAACGGTTTTCAAGACCGCCGCAATCGACCACTCTGCCATCTCTCCAGCAAAAGCACACAGGGCGCCTGACCGACGTTGAAATTGAGCTCACACCCGGCGTGCTGTCTTTTGCGGTGCAAAGGTAAGGATTATTTTTGGACCGCGCAAGAGGGATTGTTCACTTTATCGCGCCCTTTATCGCGCCGAAGTCTTATATGGTGTCAGAGCAGGCGGGGTTGGGCCTCAGAGGAATAGGGGGATGCTGGCAGCGACGTCGGTGTCGCCCCAGAGGTCGGCGATTGTGAGCCAGACGATGAGAAGAATGATAAGCACTATGGCGCCAATGCCTATCCAAAGGCTGGTGCGTTGGTAACGACGGTGCTCGCGGTGGTGATGGTCGTGGTTGGACATGGGGGAGTTTTTAGTTTTTAGTTGTTAGTTTTTAGTTTCTAGTTTCTTGTTGATTGTATTTTCGATTTATCGCGGGATCGCGGGATCGCGGGATCGCTGTAACGCGGTTACGCGGGATCGCAGCATCGCTATATCGCTGTATCGCTATATCGCTGTAACGCTGTATCGCTGTAACGCTGTATCGCGGGGACGCGGGGACGCGGGGATGCGGGGTGGCGATGACGCTTTCTTGTTAAAATTAAAACATTTTGTTGGGGAAATTGATTATCTTCGTAGAAAGTTTTTTTATTATGAGCGAGAAATTTGAGATTGGAAGTGAGATTCCGGTGGAGACGCATCCGTGGCCTCCGTATATACCCAATGGGGCCAAAACGCTGATAATGGGGACGTTCCCGCCGCAGCGGAAACGTTGGAGCATGGATTTTTTCTACCCGAATCGGTCTAATGATTTTTGGAGGGTGATGGGTTTGATTTTTTGTGACGACAAGGATGCGTTGTACTTGGCGAAGGAGAGGAAGTTTGATTTGGGAAAGATAAAGGCGCTTTTGGATGAGCAGGGGATAGCGATGGGCGACACTGGGTACCGTATCCGTCGGCTAGCGGGTAACGCGTCGGATAAGTTTTTGGAGATTGTGGAGCCGGTGCATTTGGGGGCGATTCTGGAGTCGTGCCCTACCCTACGCCAGTTGGTGACCACCGGAGAGAAGGCTGCGACGCAACTTGCCGAGATCACTGGAACGGTAGTGCCGAAAACAGGTGAATGGATTCCTTGGATGGCCCCTGACGGCCGGCATATGAGGATATGGCGGATGCCTTCGACATCGAGGGCTTATCCGCTGGCGCTGGAGAAGAAGGCTGAGGCGTATCGGAGGATATTTGAGGAGATCTGACCACCGCGGCAAACCGCGTGGCACAGTGGCTCGCTGATGCACAAAACAAGCGGCCTGCTCCCGATGTGAGGGCAGGCCGTAAAAATAATAAATGTTAGTTTATACCGTGGGGGCTGCGGGGGTGGCGGGAGCCGGGGGCACGATTGTAACCATGGGCTTGGCCTCCCAGCCGAGGGCTGATGCGCCGAGGACGGCGGCGTCGGCTTCCTTGAGCTCGGAGAGGAGGATTTTAACCTTGCCCTTGAAGATGGGCATCATGTTTTTCTCCATGGCGTTGCGCAGGGGCTTCAACAGGAGCTCGCCGCTCTTGGCAAGACCTCCGAAGAGGATGATGGCCTCGGGGGATGAGAACACAGTGAAGTCGGCAAACGCCTCGCCGAGGATTTGGCCGGTGTACTCGAAGATGTCTTTGGCGAGCTTGTCGCCGGCGATAGCGGCGTCATATACGTCCTTGGATGTGATGGCTTCGATGGGGATGTTGCGCAGGAGGGAGGGTTCGTTGGCTCTTACCTCGAGGAATTCTCGGGCTGTGCGGGCTACTCCGGTAGCGGAGCAGTAGGCTTCCAAGCAGCCGGCGCGACCGCAACCGCAGAGGCGTCCGTTGTTGCGTTTAACGATGGTGTGGCCGAGCTCGCCGGCGAAACCGTCGTGGCCGTAAACCAATTGGCCGTTGATGACGATACCCGAGCCGACGCCGGTACCGAGGGTAATCATGATGAAGTCCTTCAAGCCACGGGCGGCACCGTAGGTCATCTCACCGATGGCGGCGGCGTTGGCGTCGTTGGTGATAGCCACGGGGATGCCGAATTTGTCGCTTACGAGTTGGGCCAGGGGTATAGGCGTTGGCCAGGGGAGGTTAACGCCGTCCTCGATGACGCCGGTAAAGTAGTTGGCGTTAGGGGCGCCGATACCGATGCCATGGATTTTGCCAACGGCGTCGTTGGCCTCGAGGAGCTTCATCACTTCGTTGTAGAGCTCGTCGATGTAGTCGTTGATATTGTGATGCTTGGCGGTTTTGATAGAGTTGGACGCGAGTACCACGCCGCGAGCGTCAACGATTCCGAAGACAGTGTTGGTACCACCTATGTCGATACCCAAAACGTACGGTTTGCTCATGATTTTGATAATAAGTTAAGAAGGTTGGATAATGATTATTATTTCGATGGTTATGGGGGTTCACGGGGAATCCAACCGCAAACTTACCGAAAATTTTCCAAACATCGGCGATTTTGGCCGAAAAAGTGCAAAATAATTGTCACATGGGTCAATGATTTGGGAAAATAGGGGGTGAATTAAGCGAAAATTCTTAACTTTGCCGCAAGAACCATGAATCGGCAGTGTCGGTTCGTCACAACGCAGGCTTCAATGAACAAGAATTGGCTGGTGCGCTCGGCCTCGGGCGTGATATACATAGCGGTGATAGTGCTGGGCATCCTGCTCGGCGCGTGGTATTTTTTGGCTATGTCTTTGGTGCTGGCGATACCGGCGGTGATGGAGTATAAACGGCTGACGGTTGACGGGCGCGAGTCGTCGTTCAACACGCTTCTCGACGTGGCCGGGGCAACTTTTATCGTGTCATGGCCTTTTTCGGGATGGAACGTTACTCTCGCCTGGCTGATTTTGGCCTATTTGGTGGCCCGTCTTGTTCTTGAGCTTTACACCAACGACGCCAACCCGCGGCAGTCGTTAACGTCGTCGCTGTCGGCGATGATGTATGTGGCGGTACCCATCGCGTTGATGAGCGTGATTATGGAGCGGACGACGCCGCAGGTGTTGCTGGCGATGTTCGTGCTGATATGGGTGAACGACACGGGCGCTTTCGTGGTGGGGTCGCTGATGGGGAAGCACCGGCTGTTCCCGAGGCACTCGCCCAATAAATCGTGGGAGGGATGGTTTGGTGGCCTGGTGCTGAGCGTGGGTGTGGCGTTGCTGATGCTCGCGATCTTCCCCGAGTATTTCCTTCCCAACGTGTGGGCGATGATAGGATTCGCGGCCACGGTGGTGGTGTTTTCCACGTGGGGCGACCTTGTGGAGTCGCTGTTGAAGCGCTCGGCTGGCGTTAAGGATTCGGGCAACCTGATTCCGGGGCACGGTGGGATGCTCGACCGTATCGACTCGCTGTTGCTGGTGGCTCCGGCTGTAACATTGTACATTAGGCTAATATTATAATATGACCAATCAACGCTATATGGCACGCGGCGTATCGGCCGCCAAAGAGGATGTGCACGCCGCCATCCGCAACGTCGACAAGGGGATTTTCCCCAAGGCGTTCTGTAAGATTATCCCCGATATACTGGGTGGCGACCCGGAGTGGTGCAACATCATGCACGCCGACGGCGCGGGCACCAAATCGTCGCTGGCCTACGTATATTGGCGGGAGACGGGCGACCTGAGCGTGTGGAAGGGGATAGCCCGTGACGCGTTGGTGATGAACATCGACGACCTGCTCTGCGTGGGCGCCACCGACAATATCCTGGTATCATCAACCATCGGCCGCAACAAGATGCTCATCCCCGGTGAAGTGATCGCCGCAATCATCAATGGCACGGAGGAGGCTCTTGAGCAACTGCGCTCATGGGGCATTTCGATCTACTCAACCGGAGGCGAGACTGCCGACGTGGGCGACCTTGTGCGCACGATTATCGTCGACTCCACCGTGACATGCCGCATGCGCCGCAAGGACGTGGTGAACAACGCCAACATCCAGGGGGGCGACGTGATCGTGGGCTTGGCCTCGTTTGGCAAAGCTGTCTACGAGGACGAGTACAACGGCGGCATGGGGAGCAACGGGTTGACTTCGGCGCGCCACGACGTATTCGCCAAATACATCGCCGAGAAGTATCCCGAGAGCTACGACGCGGCAGTGCCCGAGGATTTGGTATATTCAGGCACAGTAAAGCTTACCGAAAAGATCGAGGGCGTGCCTGTTGACGCCGGGAAACTGGTTCTCTCCCCTACCCGCACCTACGCACCCGTAATCAAGAAGCTACTCGACGAGATGCGCCCCGAGATCCACGGCATGATCCACTGCACTGGCGGCGCACAGACCAAGGTGATGCACTTCGTCGAAGGGAAACACGTGGTAAAGGACAATCTGTTCCCGGCACCTCCGTTGTTCGACCTTATCGCTCGCGAAAGCGGCACCGATTGGAGCGAGATGTATAAGGTGTTCAATATGGGCCACCGAATGGAAATTTATGTGGCGCCCGACAATGCCCAGCGAGTAATTGAGATCGCCCAATCCTTTGGTATTGAAGCGCGCGTAGTAGGCCACGTGGAGGACGCTCCCGAAAACCGCCTCACTATCCGCTCCACAAAAGGAGAATTCATTTATTAGGTTCCAAAGGAAATCGGCCCCCAAAGGTCGGCCCCCAAACTGACGGCCCCCAAACCCCCGAAACGGGGGCTTCCCTAGTGATGGAGTTTCGGCGATAATGCTTTTAACCTTCAACTTTTTACTTTTTACTTTTAACTTTTAACTTTTTACTTTTAACTTTCAACTTTCATTCTCACATGCGTAAAAGATATATTTCAGTAGCGCTGGTGACAGCATTGGCGGGCTCGATGCTGTTCACCTCCTGCATCGGCTCGTTCGCCCTGACCAACAAATTGTTGGCATGGAACAAACAGATCGGCTCCAAATTTGTCAACGAGCTGGTATTCTTCGCTTTCTGGATTGTGCCGGTTTACGAGGTATCGGCCCTTGCCGACGTATTGGTGATCAACTCAATCGAGTTTTGGAGCGGCAATAATCCCTTGGCCGCAGGCACGAAAGTGATTGAGGGCGAAGACGGACGTTACCTCGTGGAGTGCGACGGCCGTGGCTACACCATCACCTCGGAAAACGACAAGAGTGTCGTGCGCCTCGACTTCCATCAGGACGACCAGTCGTGGAATGTGGTCCTGGAGGACGGCCGCGAGTATCAACTGTTCAGCTTCGTTGACGACAGCCACGTGCGCATGGTGGCCCCCGGCGGCCAGTATATGGACGTGGAGTTGTCGCAGGACGGTTGCGACACGTACCGACAGGCCATCGCCTCTACCATGTGGGCCGCACGTTAACCGATAATGGCATCCACCCTCAGCGGCACCCTGTCGGCCATGAGGGCTAAGACAGGGACCTTCACCACCACGAGCGCTCTCACCTGGGCCTTTTTGGCCTCGGTGGGGGTGCTTGTTACCATATGGTACGCCGTAACGCCCTATTACTCTGACGATTTGGTGTACGCCGGGGCACAATCTGGAGAGTCGACCGCCGCAATCTACAGCCGTTTGGGAACATGCGGAAGCCATCCATTGGATTGGGCTTGGTGGTGGACGCAGGTGAAGGAGATCAGTCGCACAACAAGCCCACGCATCCTCGACTTGATAGTTGTGCCGATGTTATGGTTGCCTAAAATCGTGGTTGACTGTGTTTCGGGATTAGCATTCACGGTGGCTCTGTGGTTTATTGGACGCACGCTGAATTACCTCAACACCAATGGACTTACCCGACTTTCGGCATTGACCTTGGCACTGTTGCTTTTCTTGCCGTGGGAAGGGGGGATGACCTGCTTTACATATAGCAAAAACTATGTGTGGGCCCTTGCCTTGATAGCGTGGATGGTGTATCTTCTGTTCAAGAGGGAGCAACGGCCTTCGGTAGCAGTGTTATGCGCCTTGGGCTTTCTCCTGGGATGGATACACGAGATGGCGGGGTTGGCTGTTTGCGCGGCTTGCGCTGTTGATTACCTGTGGAAACGCGACCGTAGGATGCTATGGACGACGATTGTCACGTTCGCGCCCTCGATAGTGATTCTCTTGATGGGTTTTGTAAATCGACATGAGGGGAGCCTTTCTTCACCCTCACAACTGTTTTGGGGTTTTCGCCCTGAGGTCAAGTATTTGGTATTCTTCTGGGGAGGCAACGCTCCGTGGCTGCTGCTGGGAGGCGCGGCGTCGGTGGTTGCGGCTTGCCGTAAAAAGCTGAGAGACAGGATTGACCGCATGTGGATATGGCTGCTCGTGGCGGCTGTGGGAGCTGGCTTGGAGGGGGGCGCTGTGGCATTCCTTGGGGATAGGGTGATGTGGTATTGCGCGTTCTTCTCTATCGTGCTTTGTTTCCACATTGTCAATCAGTTATGGCCCCAGCCGTTGATTAAAAGCGCGATGGTCAATCAAGCCCTGTTTTGCATCATCTTCTTGGCAATCGGGGTGAATCTCGTTACCGGAAGCGTTATCACCTATCGCATGGTGCAAGAGGAGCGCATGGTGGAGCAGGATTTCGTTCCCAATCCTTCGGCTGGACGTTTCTATCAGATGACGGCTGTCAATCGACCTTCAATTCTGGCCTTCAACCGCCTCGCGTATTACGATCAAGCCCGACACGTGGATAGCTGGAATCGCCTGACGGTATTCGCGATTCACGGCCTCGACTGCGAGAAGATGCCTTTGCCCATTCCAGCGGCTTTGCGGGATATCACCGTCGACAAGGCCCAAAAGATGCCTGGACCCAATCCGTGCTATCAGTACCATGGCTGGCTTGCGGCGTCAGGCGTGATTGATAAGAATCACGATTGGGTGGCTGTCAGGTATTCCTGGCACCGCACCTTCTATCGCCACATGTATTGCACACCGTTCACCGCCGCCGACGGCACGCAGTGGACGTTTATCGACTTTGAGGGCGATGATTGTTACAGCCGATGGTCTACCATAACCGAGATATTATTCTAATAATGAAAGAATTGTGCAATACTGGGAAGGGCAAATGGCTTAGCTGGACGATGTTGGCCGTTGTGGCCGCGCTGTATTGCTGGTGGTACTGGGTGACACCTTATTATAGCGACGACTTGGTGTTTGACGCGCCACTGTTCGCGCGGCCCGACGGAATGTCGTGGAGCGAGTACAACGCCCAACGACCGATGTGGCTGGGACTCTACCGCCTCTTCGTGGAAGGGATGATCGATCATGATGCCTTCCGGGGATTCAACCTGCTGGTTCCTTGGTTTATATGGTTGCCGAAATGGATTTTCAACGTGTTGACAACGGTGGCAGTGGTCGCTGGGATTCTGTTGGGAGCCAAGGTGGTTGAGGTGAAATTGGAGCGATACAATCGATTCGCGTTGCTGATTCTCGCTATGCTGTTGGGATTGCCGTGGACCGACCAACTGACATGCGTCGCCTATACCGTCAACTACACGTGGCCCCTACCCTTCCTCGCCTTGTATTTCTGGCTTTATCGCGAAGCTGGCCGACAGCCGTTGTGGGCGATGATTTTAGTGGCGTTAATCCTGGGCGCTGGGCACGAGATGATGGGATTACCGCTGCTGGGCGCCACGTTGCTCTCCAACTGGGGGCATATGGACCGACGATTGAAGACGCGACGTTGGGCGATGGCCATCACGGCTGCGGTGCCGTCCGCAGCATTGATTGCAGTGACCTATTTCGGGCGATTGGAGCACACCTCTTTTTATCGGTTCTTCAACCTAAGTATAATCGACGGCCACGACTCATGCCTCGGATGGTTCATCATCGACATGCCCTTTATCCTGTTTACCTTGGTAGCGGCCGTCAGTTTCTGGAAGCGTCTGAAAGGTAACCGTTGGGTCGTGTATATGCTGTGCGTCGTGGCGATGTTTCTCTTTGAGTCATTGGCGCTGAATATGTCGGGAAGGCACATCTACATGTTCACGGCGTTTACGGCCGTGTTGACGTTCTTCCTCATCTGCAACACCATGTGGAAGCGGCTCGTTGTGTGTCGTCGTTGTATCGCTGTATCGCTGTGGGCGCTATGCTTGGCTGTGGCATCAGCCAATCTTGTCACTGGGGCCGTAGTGGTGGATAAGTTGGCTCGCGAGGAGGCAGTTATCGCCAAAGAACACTATCGCGAGGGGAGCGACCGCCAATTCTATACCATGACCGCGCGTCGCGACATTCCCTGGTGGGGATTCCACCGCTACAGCTACCTGTTCCAGTATTACCGTTGCACGGTTTGGACAGTCGACCTATGGGACCTGGCCCTTGGCCACCCTTACGCCTATCCCCAACCCATACCCGAGGACCTGCGCGACTTCAGCGATGCCGAGATGCGCAAGCTCCCCGGCGACAATACCGTGTACGACGTGCGCGGCTGGCTGGTTTCGACCGACTCGATAACCTCAGCCCGCATAGCCCTTAGCCTCGCCCCTGCCCTCGACATTCCCCTCGCCCCCTCCATCGAAGTAAAAACCGTCGCCACCCCCTTCCGCCGGGCCGACGGCCACCCCCTTTACCTCCTCACCCTCCTCAACGCCCACCGCCTTCCCACCCCCTTCACCCAACTCACCACTAACCATTAAAAAATAATCACTAACTTTGCGGTTGAATAACTCAGTGCAACCACCAATGACCAAAGGACGATACCTTACTTACGCCTTCCTGCTGATTACCGCCATCCTCTTCTGTTGGTGGTACTGGGTAACGCCGTATTACAACGACGATATCGTATTTATGGCTCCTTGGTGTGTACAACAAGATGGGGAAACTTGGCTCGAATATAACGCCAAATCGCCTTTAACTTTGAAATTATTTATTGACAAGGCTTATGCGTTATTTCATATGGATGCATTTAGAGGCTTTAACCTATTAGCGTCATTCTTCGTATGGTTGCCAAAATGGATTTTTAATATCCTTACCACTATTCTATTTTTTATTGCGGCCATATTAGGCGCCAAAATAGCAAATATCAGCCTAAAACAATATAATCGTTTTGCCGGCATCGTCTTATCTATGCTCCTTTTCATGCCTTGGACGGATGGACTGACTTGTATCGCTTATTCGGTCAATTACATATGGCCAATACCTTTGTTAGGGTTGTATATCTTATTTTACCAACATCCTGAAAGATATCCCCTTTGGCTTTCTATCCTTGTAGCAGTAATTTTGGGGGGAGGTCATGAGATGATGGGCTTACCTCTCTTTGGAAGTACACTATTGACCAATTGGCAAAAAACGCAACCTTCCCTACGCAAAAGAAGATGGATAATAGCCATTTCAGTTCTCATTCCCACCATTATCCTTATTGGCATTGCCTTTCATGGACGATTGCAGTTTAAATCGGCTTACCAATTTCTGTGTTTTGGCTCTTTGTATGACATTAAGAATTGGATTTTTACCATATTCTGTGATTGCACATTTATTCCCCTTCTCTTATTCTTTTGCATATTTTTTTGGAAAAAATTTAGGGCTTCCCAAAATAACATATTCATGATAACTCTGACTATCTTATTTTTTTGTGAGGCTATTGCTCTTACTATGTCGGGGTTACATGTTTACTTTTTCCCAGCCTATTTAGCTATTATAACATTCTTTCAGATATTCCAACTTCAATTCCCCCAACCAATACTTCATTTCAAAAAGTATGCTATTACCCTTTGGGCTATCTTACTATTTATAGTTTCAGGCAATTTATATGCAGGGGCCTCATGTATTAAAAAGTTATCCAAGGAACAAGAATTGATAATTCAAAAGCATTATAAAGAACATAATGATAGACAAACTTATCCAATTACACCATGGACAAAAATTTCACTCCTTGGATACCATAGATATAGCTACCTATTTTATTACTACCGTTGTTCTCCTTGGTCGGCTGAAATTTGGGATCTTTGCCTTCAATCACCCACAGGGACCCCTCTTCCTGTGCCTGACACCTTATATTCGTTCTCAGACGATGCTATGGCTACGGTGCCTGGCCGTAATTCCCTCTATTGGGTGAACGAATGGATGGTTTCTCCGGATAGCATAACCTCGGCGACCATATCGTTTAAATTTGCGCCTCAACTGCCGAATGTTGAAGTTATTGCTACTCCCTTTTTACGCAACGATGGACGTCGTTTTTATTATATTACCTTTTTAAATGCCCATAATCTACTTAAGTGGAAACTCGGAGTTGAACAGATAAATACTACGATAGAATGAAGGATACCCAATCTCGTGGCATTACATATGGTTTTTTACTGATCACTGCCATCTTATTCTGCTGGTGGTACTGGGTAACACCTTACTATAATGACGATTATGTTTTTTCCATTGCTCCTGAAAATTGGCTCGATGGAGTACCCTGGAAAGGGTATTTAGGGAGTTGCGGGACTAAACCATTTGATTGGGAACTATGGAGGGATTGTATGAGACGGTTAATCGAACGGGATAGTCCTAGGTTTGGTAATTTTCTTCTTGCTCCATGGCTTCTATGGTTACCAAAGTGGGTATTCAATATAATAACAACCATTATTTTCATTCTCAGCATAATAATAAGTGCAAGGGCAATAAATGTGAAAATCTCTCGATTTAACAGGATAGCCCTGTTAACACTATTCCTCTTGATGTTTCTACCATGGGAGGGAGGAATGACATGTATTATCTTTGGTGTCAATTATGTATGGCCTTTAATCTTGGCCTCAATTTACTTATATCTTTATTTACATCCTAAAGATAAATCACTATTATTACTTTTTACCATTGGAGTAGTAACTGGATGGTCACACGAATGTTTGGCATTACCCTTATTTTCAGGATCCTTAATAACTATTCTTTTTGCCAAAAAAGAAAGAAGACAAAGGATAATAATGGCTATAGGTGTTTTATTGCCTGCAATAATTATGTTGCTAATAGAGAGCGTTGGACGCCAAATTAATCAGCCAATTCCTCTATTTCAAGGTTTTATTATCAGATCATTTAATGAACTGATTTATAAATTTATAGTTGGTGCTTCCTGTTTATGGTTAGCTATAGCAAGTTTATTTTTTCTACTACTGAAAAAAGGATGGCGGGGAATTATAAATGCGACTTCCTTATTTTTATGGGCGGCATCCATTGTATCTTTTATTATAGGGTTATGTCTGGCCTATCTTGGAGACAGAACCCAATGGTACACTCAATATTTTTCCATTTTGTTGACATTCTGGAGTTGGAACCTATTAGTGCCTAAATCTTTTTTCCATAATCGGTTAAGGGGAATCCCTATTGTAGGAGTAACAATATGTCTGGTTATTAATTTTTATTATGGGATTTCTCTAACTATTAAATTGGCCCGGGAACAATTAAAAATAGAGGAAGAATATCTTATACCATGCCCAACAAATTTTTATTATGAAATGAGCGCTATTAACAGTCCCTCAATATTAGCTTTCAATCGATTGTCCTATTATAACCAAGTAGAGCATACCGACACATGGTATTGGAAGGCGCAATGCGCGTATGCCGGGGTGGATTACAAATTAACTCGTCGGCCAATACCTTTGGAATTAAAAAACATCAATTTTGAAAATATCACCAAAATTACAGGTAACAACCCATTTTATAGTTGTCAAGGCTATATCATAGCACCTATTGGTTTTTATGGTCACAAATGCGTTGTTCAATATTCTACGGGTTCTCGCCGTGAGAAATCACTAGTGGTCACACCCTTGTTAGAAAACGGCGCTGGAAATTGGATGTATGTACAATTTATGCATCCCGATTGGTACACTCGATGGGGCAAAATAAATAAAGTTGACATATGGTAACATCATCTAAAATATCTTGGAGTATAATTTTTATCACCGCATTGTTGATGTGGGGACTTTATCAAGTTATGCCCTATTATTGTGATGATTATTGGATAGGGTTGAACTGGATTGAAGGAAGGGCTAACTGGGATAATTATCCACTGTTTTTGAACTGGTTAACCACAGAAGATAGTCCACGTTTTTTCAACTTCCTTTTCCCCATTTTTTTGGGTTATATTCCTAAATGGCTTTTAAATATTGCGACTGGCCTCTTTTGGTTCATCGCATTTTGGCTTGTTCTACGCATTGTAGGCATAGATTTGCGACGTCCTCTGTGGACTATAGTTATCCTCATCGGTTTAATGCTATGTCTCCCTTGGAATGAGGACGCGATGTTAGGAGTGGTATATTCCACCAATTATGTATGGACGTTACCTTTACTTCTGGGATCTATGTGGTGTTATATACACTCTCAGAAACATCAAAAAAAATGGATTTTAATACTGTTCTTCCTTACTGGTTGGGCTCAAGAATTGATAGCCGTCCCATTAATCTGTGGATGCATTACTTGGCTCATCATTAATCGTAAAGGAAGGACCAAATGGCGTTTTGCCTTACTGGGGAGTGCTATTTTTGGCCTATGCATAATCATTGTTGGTAGCATAGTAGCAAGATATGCAAATGTATTAGACAACCCCGCTGCCTTAGGTCTTTCTTTTAGAATGTTTGTTTATGGTGCAGTGTTTCTTAATTACTTAGCCGTACTGGGTCTAATAATGTTTGTCGCTTTCATAATATTTCCACATGGACGTAAATTATTAAAATTACACAGAAATGGGATTTGGCCCATGTTAATTGGTGCACTTTTGCCCTCGTTTATTATTGGTTCATGCCTGTTTGGCTTTGGTGCTAGAATTACATGGTACCCTCAAATTTTAGGCTTACTAACTTTAGGTTATTTGTTTAATTTATTGAGGCCTAAGCCAATCATCAGATCTGTATCCATTACTTTTGTCATTGGTATTGTAGGGTGTGGCTTATTATTTGCTCACCTTTTCGGATCTATCATTTTGACTTATAAACAAGCTAAAATGTGGGACGTAGTAAATAAAGAATATTTACAAGGTCATAGCGAGAATGTCTTTTATGACATCCCTACTCCCTGGAGTACCCCTTGGATAGTTTACAATAAAGCCCCCTTAAGTTTTGATGGGAATCTGATTTATCTATGGAGATGGAAAGCGGTATTTTACGCAAATGAATTTCGAATGCCTCCAGTACCTATAGAGCTTCGCTCAATTAATTATAATATTATAGAGAAAGTAGCTGGCAACAATCCGTTTTATTTGTATAATAATTGCCTCATCGTTCCAGAGTCTGTATCAGAACTACCTGACTATGTTATTATAAAATTCAATCCATTCATACGTAAATCTACTTTATTGATGTACACTCCCTTTACAACCAAGGAAGGGTATTCATTTCTACTTGCTACACCTTCTTGCTTTGACATTCAGATGCCATGGAATAAATATCGAGCCATTGATTTCCCACAGTGATCAAAATTGCATAATTGCTATTTTGTAGCATTGTTCATCTCAACCATCTTTTGGGCAAATGACACCATTCTCCTAGTAAAACTGATCATCCATATTATAATTAAGGCGCCGCCCAAACTGAAAATTAATCGGATAAGAACAAGCAAAGCAAATCCCAGATTACTTTTATAAAATTCCCCAGAAAGACAAATAACAACAAAAAATATTATATAATTTAGGGTATAAGAATATAGATATAGCTCATAATTGTACTTCCTACAGGTATGATAAAAAGGATTTTTATAAATAAACTGTCCTATACGACTTATCGATACGATGAGACATACTACATAGATGAGGCATAATCCTGATACTGCTTTAAGCTCTGGAAGCCAATATTCAATGGTCGTTGCTATAAGCTTATTATAGATCGCCGGATTCCATTCTTTCAAATTATCAGATAAAAGAGGAATGACGAAAAATGCGATAGATGGTATAACAATCCATTTATGGCCACTAATCCAGTTGTCTATATGGGCTCGATAGTGTTCAAAATAATAGCCTATGTAAAACCATATTAAATATTTAATTGAATCCACGATGAATAATGGATTTATTAGTTCCCAGTAAAACTCATTTATACTTTTCCAGAAAAAGAAAGTTACCAAAATAGTTATTATCACACTCCATCTTTTATATTTAAAAGAATAAGGATAATAAAAATAGGCCATTAGGGTAATCCAGAACAATGCAGCAATAAACCACAAATGTGTACTTCCCCCATAAAAGAAAAATCTTCCAATGATGGAACGCAGGGATACCTCAATCGTGCTATATTCATTCCAAAAAAATACGATGATTGGAATAGTGTATAAACAAGACACCAAAAAAATGGAATCATTAACCTACTCCACTTCTTTTTAAAAAAGGATTTAAACTCTCCACGCCCCTTCTCTGTAAAGCCTTTATATAATAATGCCCCCGATAAAAACATAAACATTGGTAATACACAAGTTGCAATCATATCAAACACATAAGACATACAATTGGCCACTTTGCAAGAAGGCATAACAACATTTATAGCGTCATAAGTGTCGAAGGCTTCCGAAGGTATTAGCAGACAGTGGCAGAACACTATCAGGAGCATGGCGGTGACGCGCAGGAGGTCGTATTGGGGAATGTTGCCGGGTTTCGGGAGATCCATTTAGTGGTTAATGGTTAGTGGTGAGTGGTTAATGGTTAGTGATGAGTGGTTAATGGTTAATGGTTAATAGGTGGTGGTGAGTGGGTGGTAAGTGGTTTGTGGTTTGTGGTTTGTGGTTGGTGGTTAATGATTAGTTAGGAGAAGAGGGCGCGGAAGGCTTCCTCGACTTTGCCGACCTCGATGAGCTGGAGGTGGAGGCGGGAGGGGTCGAAGCCTTTGAGGCAGCCGCGGGGGATGAGCATGTGGGTCATGCCGAGTTTGTCGGCCTCGAGGATGCGTTGCTCAAGACGGGTGACGGGGCGGATCTCGCCCGAGAGGCCCACCTCTCCGGCGCAGCACCAGCCGCGGGGTATCACCATGTCGACGTTGGACGAAAGGATGGCGCAGATCACGGCCAAATCCAGTGCCGGGTCGTTGACCCGCAGGCCTCCAGCGATGTTGAGGAAGACATCTTTTTGGGCCAATTTGAAGCCCACTCGTTTCTCGAGGACAGCTAAAAGCATGTTCATGCGGCGGGGATCGAAGCCGGTGACGGCGCGCTGGGGAGTGCCGTAAGCGGCGGTGCTCACGAGTGCTTGAGCCTCGATGAGGAAGGGACGGATGCCGTCAATCATTACGCCGATGGCCACGCCGGATAGCTCCTCGCCGTTTTGCGACAGGAGCATCTCGGAGGGGTTGGTTACTTCGCGCAAGCCGCGTGACACCATCTCGTAGATGCCGATCTCGGAGGTGGAGCCGAAGCGGTTTTTGATCGATCGGAGTATACGGTACATGTAGTGGCGATCACCCTCAAATTGTAGAACGACGTCGACGATATGCTCCAGCACCTTGGGCCCGGCCAGCGTGCCCTCCTTGTTGATGTGACCGATGAGGATGACGGGGACGTTGGTGGTCTTGGCGTAGCGGAGCAGTTGAGCGGCACACTCGCGCACCTGTGACACGGAACCGGCGGCCGATTCGATAGCGTCGGAGGCGATTGTCTGGATCGAGTCGACTATGAGCAACTGGGGCTGTAGCTCGCGGGCATGGTCGAGGATGCGCTCAAGGGAAGTCTCGGTGACGATGTAGCAGTTGTCGCTCTGGCGTCCGATACGATCGGCGCGCATCTTCAGTTGCGAGGGGCTTTCCTCGCCCGAGGCATAAAGGATGCGCTTGGTCTTGATAGCGAGGAGATTTTGAAGGACGAGGGTGGATTTGCCGATACCTGGCTCGCCGCCGATGAGCACCATTGAGCCGGTGACGAGTCCACCGCCGAGCACGCGGTTCAATTCCTCGGAGGGCATGTGGATGCGTTGCTCGGCACCGGCTTCGATTTCCGAGATCTTACGGGCACGGCTTTTCTCGCCACCAGGGGATAGGGAGCGCGACACCCCCTTGGTGGTGGTGACGCGCTCTTCTACCATGGTGTTCCAGGCTCCGCAGGATGCGCAACGGCCCTCCCATTTGGGCGACTCGTAGCCACACTCGCTGCAGAACCAGGCTGTTTTTACTTTCTGTGCCACTAGCGATTATTTTTCAAGCTCGGCGCCAACGGCAGCGGGGTCAACGGCGTCTAAAACAGCGGCCGAGTCGACAGCCGAAGCGTCGTCCGAGTCAAGGTACATACCGCCATCAGCCTCGTCCTGCTGCATGTTCTCAAAGATAGTGGGATCGACCTTCTCCTCGAGCTGCATTCCCTTGTCCATCACTTGCATGGTGTACTGGAAGAAGTCCTGGAGCTTTTTCTGGGTGTCGGCGTCAAAGTTGCTCGAGCCCATCATGATAATCTCACCCAGGCGCTGGGTAGCGGCCTCTTGGTCCTTGGTGTCCTGCGCCTTGGCTTTCTCGCAGAATTCCTTATAGGCGTCCACGCCCTTGTCGCCGTCCTTGAGGAACTGGGAGAAGCGTTCGTCGAGCTGCTTCATGTAGTCCTGGTTGATGTCGATGGCCTGCTGATAATCGGCCTGGGTAAAGGCGGCAGGGTCTTTGTCATACTTTTCGATGAGGGCCTGAGCGGCCTTGAGGTCAAACTTGGGGAGATCCGATTTCCCCGAGCAAGCAGCCAGCATCACCATGGCGATAACCGACAAGAAAAGAATAGCTTTTTTCATAAGTAAGTATATTAGTTTCTAGTTTTTAGTTTCTAGTTTTTAGTGATCGAAGTATCGCTTTATCGCAATATCGCCTCGAGAGGAATCGCGAGCAGCTAAGCTATTAGGCTAAATGCCAAATGCTAAATGCTAAATGCTCAGTTATTTTCCGGGGGTGGAGGGGAGCTCGCCGGGATGTGGAGCGGCAGGGGTGAGAAGGCCGCGGTTGCGCAACAGGGCCTCGGGAGAGGGTTTCTGGCCGCGGAATTTCACGTAGAGGGTCATGGGATCCTCGCTGCCTCCCATCTCAAGGACGTTCTCGCGGAACGACTTGGCGGTGGCCGGGTCGAAGATACCTTTTTCACTAAAGAGCTCAAATCCGTCGGTGTCCAGCACCTCAGCCCATAGGTAGGTGTAGTAACCCGACGAGTACTCGTCACTACCGAAGATGTGCTTGAAGTAGGGCGAGCGGTAACGATATGTAATCTCTTTAGGCATACCGAGTTTCTGGGCCACACTGGCCTCAAAATCTTCAACGTTAATATCCCCCTCAGGGTTCAACGCGCCCCATTCAAGATCGAGCAAAGCGGCACCCACGAGCTCGGTGGTGCGGAAGCCCTGGTTGTGGGTCGAGGCTGCTTGCAGCTTGGCTACCAGGTCGGCGGGGATGGGTTCGCCTGTCTTGTAGTGGAAAGCGTATTCCTTGAGCAACTCAGGCTCGAGTGCCCAATGTTCATGAATCTGGGATGGTAGCTCCACAAAATCGCGGTCGACGTTGGTGCCCGATTGTGAGCGCAGCTTGGCGCGGGTCAACATGCCGTGGAGGCCGTGGCCAAACTCATGGAACATCGTCTCCACATCGTCGATCGAGAGCAGCGAGGGGGTGTCGGCGGTAGGCTTGGGGAAATTGCATACGTTGTACACGATGGGACGCTCGGCTGCCTGGCCGGGATCTTCCCACGCGTTCTTGAACACATACATCCATGCTCCCTGACGCTTGGAGGGACGGGTGAAATAGTCGGTCATGAACACAGCCACGTGGTTGCCGTCGGCGTCTTTAACTTCGTATACATTGACGTCGGGGTGATACTTGGGAGCATCGGGCATGGGGGTAAAAGTAACGCCATACAGTTTGTTGGCCATAGTGAAGATACCGTTGCGCACGTTGTCCACCGAGAAGTACTGGCTGGCCAGGTCGGGGTCGATGTTGTATTTCTTGCGACGGAGGATCTCCATATAGTAATAGTAGTCCCACGGCTCGATAGTGAAGCCGAGCCCCTCGCTGTCAACCAGGGCTTGCATCTCGGCTACCTCCTCTTTGGCCTTGGCCACGGCCGGACGCCAGATCTCCATCAGCAACTCGCGAGCGGCCTCGGGGGTCTTGGCCATCACGTTCTCGGTTTGGTAGGAGGCGAAATCGGGATAACCGAGCAATTTGGCTTTCTGAGCGCGGGTTTTCACTATCTCGTTGATTATAGGCTCGTTATTGTATTCTCCTGAGGATGCCTGTGTGGTGTAACCCTGGTACATCTGGCGGCGCAGGTCACGGTCGGCGGCATAGCTGAGCACAGCTAAACGGCTGGGGGCGTGGAGGGTAAACACCCATTTGCCTCCCAAGCCACGCGAAGCGGCCTCCTCAGCGGCCGCGGCGACGGTGGGAGCGGGGATGCCCTCGAGGCGAGCGAGGTCGTCAACGACGATGGCAAAGGAGTTGGTGGCGTTCAGCAAGTTGCGGTTAAACTTGAAGTGGAGGTCGGTCAAGCGGGTATTTATTTCCTTCAGCTGGGCCTTGTCGGCGTCGTTGAGCAGGGCACCGTTTCGTTTGAAGTCCTTGTAAAGTTGTTCGACGGCGCGCATGCGGGGGGTGTCGTAACCGGCCTTGTCGCGGTTGTCGTACAATTTCTTAACGCACTGAAACAGAGCGTCGTTCATCATTATCTCGTCGCTGTTTTGAGCGAGCATAGGGTTGAACTTCTCGGCGACCTCCACGATGTCGGGAGTGGAGCATGCCTCCTCTATAGAGTTGAATATCAGGGCAACAGAAGTGACGGGGTCGCCCGACTGTTCCAAGGCGAGGATAGTGTTTTCGAATGTAGGCTCCTCGGGATTGGATGTAATCTTCTGAATCGCAGCTTGTTGGGAGGCGATTGCCTGTTCCAGCGCGGGGATATAGTCGGAAGCCTTAATTTGCTCGAAGGGGGGAATCTCGAATTGCGCCGTAAACGGCTGTGTGAGCGGATTTTGTGCCATCGCTACAGAATTTGCGGCCAAAAGCGCTGAGCCAATGGCCAATGTGACTACTGTTTTTCTCATGGGTATATTCATTTATTGTTATTTTTCGTTAAAAACAAAGTCGACCAGCAAGGGCAGATGGTCGGATGTCTTGCGCGTGCCTCTTACCATCTTAACAGGCTGGAAATCGCCGCGATACAACACGTGGTCGATACGGAAGTGCATATTGTTGGTGAAGAAAGTCCAACCCGGGCCCCAACATAGCTGAGTGTAGACATCCTGCAACCCGGCTTTCTCCTCAAGCTGCCGGATGGCCCAGCAGCCTGGGATGTCGTTGAAGTCGCCGCACACGATTACGTTCTCGCCACCCATGCGGTTGATGAAGTCGATAAGCACCTCCACTTGGCGGGCGCGGCGTCGGAAAGCCGCGGCAAGCTTGTGTAGCAATTGGGAGCGTACACCATCCAGAGATTTGTCGCCTTCGATTGTCGTGAGGTTCTTGTATAGAGCCTTGTCGCTGTCGTTCATGCTGAAAGACGACATGTGAACCACGCACAGGGTGACGGGCCTGCGGTGAATCCACACGCGGTAGGCAGTCAACACTCCGTGATAGGTTTCGGGCACAGGCAACTTGATATTACGAAACATCATCTTGGACCACAGGGAGTTGCCCCTGCCGTCGAGGTGATGATAAGGATACATAGCTTTGAGGGAGTCGGTTTGGACACGCTTGATGTTCCAAGGCTTGTATTCGGTGTCGACCTCGCACTCAATCAGCGCGGCCATGTCGGCGTTCATCTCCAGGATGTAGGAGATCGTCGCGCTTAGGGAGTCGGGGCCGTATTTACCGTCCCAAGGGCGAAAATTCAACGTGTTGTAGCTCAAGAGAGTAAAGCCCCGGGAGTCCATCTCCTCGGGGGTGACCTTTGGGGTGACGAAGTTGAGCGGACAATAGTTCCACAACGGCTGGGCGCACACCACCATCGTGGCCGCCCCCAGCACAATTGCCCATCGTTTTACCCATATCGACACAATCATGTATACAATCATCCCTACGACCCAAAAGGGGAAAGTCATCGCAAAGATGGGGAAGACGGCCGAGCGCGTGGGACACACCATGCCGCTGTAGCCCGCGATGACCATCCCAAGAGCTAGGCAACCGCCTATAATCCACCATATTACTCGCAGCACTTTCATTTTTGGTCCTTTAGGCGACTGGATGCACGAAATAGGCGCTCTTTTTCGGCCGACGTGAGCGATGCGTAGCCACTTTTCTTGATCTTGGCCAAGATAGGATCGATGGCGTCCATCTCCTGTTGGGGAGTGGTCGTGGCTTTAAATCTCGATGAGGCGGTTGATTTCTGGTAATGGTACTTGGGGGGAGCCTTGTACCGGTTCTTTTTGGGCTTGAGCGACACCAGGGAATCGATTAAGTTGTTAAAGGGACGCGTGAGATCCTTGCCACGCTTGAACGCAAGAGCATAAATCGCGCCAATGGTGGCACCCCCGATATGGGCGGCGTGTCCACCGGCGTTGTCGCCAGTCAATCCCAAAGCGAAAATCAGCACTGTCGCAACTGCTATCCACTTGAGTTTCACCGGTCCAATCAGCAAAAGCGGGAGCTCGAGATTAGGCGTGAGCACCGCCGATGCGATCACGATGGCCATAATGGAGGCGGAAGCCCCTATAAGCCCCGTGCCGCCAATCCATGGCATCATCTCGGCCATACCGATATACAAAGCCGCGCCAGCGATGCCACCATAGATATACAGAGCCAGCAATTGCTTGGCTGTACACAGGGTCATGAACAATCGGCCAAACCACCAGAGCCACAACATGTTGAACAGGATATGCAGGAAATCGTAATGACACCACATGTAGGTGAACACGGTCCAGGGATAATGCAAGAATCCAGTGAATGTGGGTGGCACCTCGAATGCATATCTTACTATGTCGAAATCGCCTCCACCGAGCGAAAAGATCAACATTTGCAACCTTATCGCCAGAAAAAGGACGACGTTGACCATGATGATACGCATGGTCATGTCACCTCGATACCATAGCCGGTGAATAGGATTAGTAGTAGCCATTGTGCAGGTCGCCGTGTTTCTTCCAATACAAAATCATAATCAGGCCGAAAATCATGCCTCCGAGGTGGGCCACATGGGCCACGTTGTCGCCGGGGTTGTTGCTTACGGCCTGCACAAGCTCGAGCACAGCATAACCGGTCACCACCCATTTTGCCTTGATGGGGATGGGGATAAACCAGATGTAGAGGGGCAGGTTGGGGAAAATCATGGCGAATCCTAGCAGGATACCGTATACCGATCCGGAGGCTCCGATTACAGGCGTACTTACCAAAGCGGCCAGCTTATAGCTTGTTGGGTCGGCCATCGAGTACATTCCTTTGTTGGCCATCTCTACCAGCTCGGGGGGCAACAACTTGGAGTAATTGGCTACCATAATGGCGAATACGCCCTCTTGGATAAGCGCCGCGCCCAAGCCGCACGCCACATAGAAGAACAGGAATCTTCCGCTGCCCATCACCCTTTCGAGCGACATGCCGAACATGAACAGGGCAAACATATTGAAGAACAGGTGCAGGAAGTCGACCTGTATAAACATGTAGGTCAACAACTGCGCCGGGTTGAAGTGCACGCTCGTGAAATAATATAGCGCCCCGTATTCCTGGATAGCCACCCGGGCGTTCATGCTCACATTAGCTACCAGCCAGATAATCAGGTTGATTATCAGCAAGTGCTTGGTCACCGGGGGCATTGCGCTGAAACTGAAATTTCTCATATCAAGCTACAAATTTACAGTCTTTTCGCCAAATTGCCAAATCTTGCCTACAAACGGCGTTAAACGGCGTTAATCCTCTATCAATTTGGAGGGCAACTGCTTGGAGGCTTTGGCCCCGAGTTCGCGCAGGTTTTCGGCTGTTTTGAGCACGCTCACGCGGCCCGAGGAGAGCTTTTTGAAGGCATCGTCGTAGCTTTTGGAGGTGCGCTCGATGTTGCGCTTGATCTCCTCCATGGCGTCGATGAAACCTACCAGGCGGTCGTAAAGATACCCACCCGTGTCGGCGATTTTCATCACGTTGCGGTTGATTTGTTCCTGTTGCCACAACTGCTTCACCACCTTTAGCGAGGATATAAGATGGGTGGGCGAGACTATAAGCACGCGCTTGTCGTAGGCTTCCTGCCACAAGTGGTTGTCGAGCTGCATGGCCGCGATATAGGCACCCTCGCTGGGGATAAACATCATCACGAAATCGGCAGGACGCGAGCCTTGAACATAAGCGCTATAGTCCTTCATCGCCAACTCCTTAACATGGTCTCTCACCGATTTCACATGCCGCGTCTCGGCCCCGCGGCGATCGCCATCGTTATCGGCGTTGACCAAATCGGTATATGCGCTCAGCGACACCTTGGAGTCGATCACCACGTCGTGGCCGTCGGGGAAATGCACCACCACGTCGGGACGCAAGCGGTCGCCCTCGTCGTTGGTAATCACGCGTCCCGAAGCGTCGCGGGTGACTTGGGTCTCGAATTGCTCACCCTTTTGCAGGCCGCTCTTGGACAACACCGACTCCAGCACCATCTCGCCCCAGTCGCCCTGGGCCTTGCTGTCGGAACGCAACGCGCGGGTAAGCTCACGGGTCTCTTGGGAAATAGTGTTGTTCAATTGGATGAGTTCGCCGATACGCTCTTTTAACGAAAACCGCTCGCGAGCCTCGGCTTGGTAACTGTCATTGACGGCTTTGCGGAACGACTCAAGATTTTCTCGCAGAGGGGTAAGTATCTCGGCCAATCGCGCCTCATGCTGTTGCTTGAACGCTTGGGAATTTTCGGTAAAAATTTTGCGAGCCAATGCCTCGAACGACAGCTCCGATTGCTTGTCCAAGCGCTTGCGCTCCTCCTGGGCGAAACGCATCGCCTCCTGCAGGCGGGTATTCTCCACCCTCAGGCCTGTATTGGTCTCCTGAAGGCGAGCGTTCAGTTGCTTGAGTTCTACGATTTGATTATTGGCCTGCGCGAGACGATGGTCCATCTCCTCCACCCTCTTTTGTCCTGTCGCCCACATTATAGCTACAACCAAGATAAGAGCCGCGGCCAGTATTATAATAGCTAAAGTCATTTTCTACTCTTTTTACGCGAAGATAGCAAAAACATGGCAAAAGAAAAAGAGGGCATCTCACGACGACCTCTCCTTCCATTCATCACATTATGCTTGTTTAAGTGCTCTTACCTTATTTTCTTCTCTCTTTCTGTCATTTCTTACTATGAATCTCAAATCAGTTTCACCTAACTTTCGTGGATTAGGGAATTAGTAACGACTCTCGACGATGTCCCAGTCGATGATGTCCCAAAGGGCCTCGAGGGCGTCTTTGCGTCGATTCTGGTAGTCGAGGTAGTAGGCGTGTTCCCACACATCGAACGTGAGGATAGGCGTTAGTCCTTGGGTTAACGGGTTGGAAGCGTTGGGGCCTTGGGTGATGAAGAGGCGACCGTCGTTGTCTCGCGACAGCCACACCCATCCCGAGCCAAACAGGCTCACACCGGCCTCAACAAACATCTTTTTGAACTCCTCGAACGACCCGTATTGCTTACGGATGGCCTCGCCAAGCTCACCGCCAGGCTCGCCACCGCCGTCGGGCGAGAACGAGAAGAAGTAAAATATATGGTTCCATGCCTGAGAGGCGTTGTTGAACAGCGGCCCTTGCGCTTTTTCAATCACCTCCTCCAATGCCATGTCCTCAAACTCGGTGCCTTTTATCAACTTGTTCAAGTTGTCGATATAGGCCTTCTCGTGCTTGCCGAAGTGGTAGTGAACGGTCTCAGCGCTTATTGCCGGGGCGAGGGCGTCGTGAGCATAGGGTAATTCGGGCTGTGTATAGGTCATGATTGCTTTGTTTTTTATGTTTTATATTGAAAACGCCGGTGGCCTGTTTTTGTTCATTAAAAATCGTTATCTTTGTAGTCCCAAAGTTTAATGAATGGAAAATAACCCTCAATACCGTCAAAATCGCCGCCAGCAAGAGCCGACGGCCAACAATATCATCGAGGCCCAAGGCCGCGTCGTGCCCCAGGACAAGGACCTGGAGGAGGCTGTGATCGGCGCCCTTATGCTCGAGAAGGACGCCTACACCACCGTGTGCGACATCCTTAAGCCCGAGTGCTTTTACGACCCTCACCTGAGGATGATTTATGAAAGCATCCAGATGCTGGGCGCCTCCCAGGAGCCGATTGATATGCTTACCGTCACCGAGCGCCTGCGCCTTGACCAAAACTTGGAGAAGGTGGGCGGCATCCCCTATATCACCGACCTGACCGCCAAGGTGGCCTCGGCGGCCCACGTGGAATTTCACGCCCGCATCGTTGCGCAGAAGTATCTTGCGCGCGAGCTTATCGCCTTCGCCTCCAGCATCGAGGGGAAAGCATACGACCCGTCGAACGACGTTGACGACCTGTTGCAGATGGCTGAGGGGCGCCTTTTTGAGATCTCACAGCGCAACGTCAAGAAGGACGTGACGCAGATCGACCCGGTGATCAAGCAGGCCATCGAGCAGATTCAGGCCGCGGCCAACCGCGAGAGCGGTCTTAGCGGACTGGCCTCGGGCTATCACGAGCTTGACAAACTCACCTCGGGCTGGCAAAACTCCGACCTAATCATTATCGCCGCCCGCCCGGCCATGGGCAAAACCGCCTTCGTGCTGTCGATGGCCAAGAATATGGCTGTTAACTACAACACTCCCATCGCCATCTTCTCGCTCGAGATGAGCAACCTGCAGTTGGTGAACCGTCTTATCTCCAACACCTGCGAGCTCGAGGGAGAGGTGATAAAGAGCGGCCGACTGAGCCAGCAGCAGTGGAGCGACCTGATGAGCCGCATCAAGCACCTGCAATCCTCACCTATATATATTGACGACACACCCTCATTGTCGATTTTCGAGCTGAGAACCAAGGCTCGGCGCCTCGTGCGCGAGAAGCAAATCAAGATGATTATCATCGACTATCTGCAGCTGATGAACGCGACGGGCATGAAATTCGGCTCGCGCGAGCAAGAGGTGTCGATGATCTCCCGCTCGTTGAAGCAATTGGCCAAGGAGTTGAACATTCCCATCGTGGCGTTGTCGCAGCTCAACCGCTCGGTGGAGTCGCGCACCGACGGCAAGCGTCCGCAGCTCTCCGACCTGCGCGAGAGCGGCGCCATCGAGCAGGACGCCGACATCGTGTGCTTCATCCACCGTCCCGAGTACTACACAAAGAGTGACGTCGACGCTCAGGGGAACGACATCCGCGGCTTGGCCGAGTTTATCGTGGCCAAGCACCGTTCGGGTAAGGTGGACGACGTGAAGCTGAGGTTCCGCAGCAAGTTCGCAAGATTTGAGAACTGGGGAGAGGCGGCCGACGATTTCGCTCCCATCACGGTAGCCTCGTCGATCAACAGCGCCGGCGGCGCTATGCCGTCGTCAATGCCCTTGGGAGGCGGAGCGGCCGACATCACCCGCCCCACAAGCAAGGAAGAAACCCCATTCTAGCCTGTTATGGGCAACAAAATGGGGCAAAATGTGTCAAATGTGAAAATTTTTTGATTTTTTTTGAGGAAATATCAAATATTAAGTTTATATTTGCGCAAATAATTGATAACCACTAAATCTAACAATTACCTTATTATGAACAAGACAGAGCTTACTAACGCTATCGCCGAGAAAGCCGGCCTGACCAAAGTTGACGCAAAGAACGCCCTTGACGCTGCCGTAGCAGCTATCTCAGAAGCCCTCGCAAAGGGTGACAAGGTTGCCCTGATCGGCTTTGGCACCTTCGCAGTTTCGGAGAAGGGCGCACGCACAGGTATCAACCCCCGCACCAAGGAGAAAATCGAGATTCCCGCTCGCAAGCAGGTTAAATTCAAGGCTGGCGCTGAGCTCGCCGACAAGGTTAAATAACCTACTCCCCTTTCATTCATCACATCACAGAAGAAAATTTAAGCCGGTGCCCAAGGGCATCGGCTTTACTTTTCACGGGGTCGTCGTGGCCTGGAGTTAGTTGGCTATCATGGAGCTGAGCGCGGGATGCAGCTGAGGCTGATACTGATAAGCCCTTGCGAATTGGCTGAGGAAAGCCAGGGTGGATGGGCGGGGCGACTGCTGGGCGCGTGAACGTGAGGTTGACGACATAGAGGTAACTTGAGTAGAGTTTTTCCGCATAGGCAATGGCAGGTGTTAGTGGGGTTAACAATTAATTGGTTAAGAACCCGGATTTCCGAATTCATCTATAAAACGATAACATCGCGCTTTTTATTGCGAATAGGGCAAAAATTTGTAATTTTGTGGGCAAAATGCCCTAAAAGGCGAACATAAGACGAACTCCCAGCCCGCGAGGGCCCATACATTACGATATTATTATGAAGAAAGAGCGCAATCATTTCGCGTCGAAAGTAGGACTGATAGCGGCCACCGTGGGCTCGGCTGTCGGCTTGGGCAACGTGTGGCGTTTCCCGGCCGAGACGCAAGCCAATGGCGGCGCGGCTTTCCTGCTGGTGTATATAGCGTGTGTGTTTATCCTTGGCGTGCCTGTGATGGTGACTGAGATGGCGATTGGACGCGCGGGGGGCAGCGACGCCGTAGGCGCGTTCAAGAATCTCGGGGCCAAGCGCGGATGGTGGGCCGTCGGAGGTCTGGCTATTTTGGCGAGTTACCTCATTCTCTGCTTCTACATGGTGGTAGCGGGATGGACGTTCGAGTACTTTTGGCAGTCGATGTCGGGGACGCTTTACGCTCCCGTACCAGGGGCTGAGTCGCTTAACGGACAGTTTGCCGAGCGCATGCGCGAGTTTATCACCCAGGGATGGAATCCGTTGGTCAACACCTATATAATGATAGGCATCACGTTGCTGGTGCTGATTGTGGGGGTGCAGAAAGGTATCGAGCGCGTGAGCAATGTGCTGATGCCGATACTGTTCCTGATCCTGGTGGTGTTCTGCGGCGTGTCGTTGACACTGCCAGGGGCCGAGGAGGGCATGGAGTTCTTTCTCAAGCCCGATTTCTCCAAAATCAGCGGCGGGGTGATTCTCAACGCCCTCGGCCAGGCTTTCTTCTCGCTTAGTTTGGGCATGGGCATAATCATCACTTACTCATCCTATTACCCGAAGGACACGAAGCTTACGCGCACGGCCATAACCGTGTCGTCGCTCGACCTGCTGGTGGCGTTGTTGATGGGCTTCATCATCTTCCCGGCGGTGATGTCGTTCGGCTTGCAGGGAGAGGGGCTTGAGGGTCCCACGCTGGTGTTTGTGACATTGCCCGAGGTGTTCGCTCAGATGCCCGGAACGGCCGTGTGGTCGGCGTTGTTCTTTTTGTTGCTGCTCGTGGCCGCGTTGACGTCGTGCATCTCGATAGCCGAGGTGACAGTGGCGTTTTTCCAGGATCGGCTGAAATTGTCACGTCGCTGGGCGTGTTGCCTGGTGATGTTTCCGTTATTTATTTTCAGCACCTTGTGCTCGTTGTCACAGGGAGTGCTTAGCGATTTCAAGATTTTGGGGTTGAACATCTTTGACCTGCTCGACACGGTAGCCACCAATATCATGCTGCCACTGGGGTCGATTTTCTTGTGTGTCTACATGGGATGGTTCGCTCCCAAGGGACTGTTCCGCAACGAGTTGTCCAACAACGGCACAGTGAAATTGCGCATCTACCGCGCCGTCTACTTCATCGTGCGCTGGATCGCCCCGATATTGATCGGGCTGGTGCTGGTCTCCTCATTCATCAAATAAGAGGTTTTTAAGTTCTATATGTCGTATAGGGCTTATGGGGCTTATAAGTCCTATAAGACATTCTTGCCTATCCCGCGAATTTTCGCTAAATTCGCGTCAGATATGGGACGACTGTTGGCAATCGATTACGGCAGGCGTCGCTGCGGCATAGCGGCGACCGACCCATTGCGTATCGTGGCCAACGGAGTGGCGACTGTCCCCTCGGCCACGCTGATCGACTGGATAAAAGCGTATGTGGCCAAGGAACCAGTGGACGAGATTATCGTGGGATTGCCCACAACGCTGCGGGGCGAGCCCTCCGAGTCGATGCGCTACATCACCCCGGCGATCAACCGTCTGAAAAAGGAGGTGCCCCAGATTCCTGTCACCTTTTACGACGAGCGTTTCACCTCGGCCTTGGCCCATCGGGCGATGATCGACGGTGGGATGAAGAAGATGGCGCGCCGCGACAAGGCCGCTGTCGACGAAATCTCGGCCACGATCATCCTCAACGACTATTTACAAAGCAAAACATATAACCAGCAATGAGACTACCTGTGTACCTCTACGGCCATCCCGTGTTGCGAGAGAAATCGGTTGATGTCACCCCCGATTATCCCGAACTTAAAGAGTTGGTGGCCAATATGTTCACAACCATGTATGAGAGCGATGGCGTGGGATTGGCCGCTCCCCAGATTGGGCGCAACGACAAGATTATCGTGATTGACGCCGACCCGGTAAAGGAGACTTTCCCTGAGTGCGAGGGTCGCAAATTCACGCTCATCAACCCCAAGCTCACGGTGCTTGACGGCGAGAAGGTAAGCCGTGATGAGGGCTGCCTGTCGTTGCCGGGGTTAAGCGAGAAAGTGACCCGCGTGGAGCACATCGTGCTTGAGTGGGACGATGAGAATTTCGAACATCATCAGGAGGAGATGTCGGGCTTCCTGGCCCGCATCGTGCAGCATGAAATGGACCACCTCGACGGCAAGCTGTACATCGACCACGTGTCGCCCATACGCAAGCAATTGATTCGCTCCAAGCTCAACAACATCGTTGAGGGGCGCACGCGTTGCGACTATCCGGCCAAATACGCTCCCCGTCGCCGTCGCAAATAGCATTTAGCGTTTAGCGTTTAGCGTTTAGCGTTTAGCATTTAGCGTTTAGCATTTAGCCTAATAGTTTTTCTACTGGCATCCCATCGTGTCGTTATGGCGTTAAAGCGTTAAAGCGTTAAAGCCACAATTCCACTAACCATTAACCACTAACCATTCACCACTAACCATTCACCATTAACCACTAACCATTCCATGGCTGATGACAAAAAAGTGATTTTCTCGATGGTAGGGGTCTCCAAGACCTTCCCGCCTCAGAAACAAGTGCTTAAAAACATATACCTGTCGTTCTTCTACGGAGCCAAAATCGGCATCATAGGCTTGAACGGCTCAGGCAAATCCACCCTTCTGAAAATCATAGCCGGCATCGACAAGAGCTATCAGGGCAACGTGGTGTTCTCGCCGGGCTACACCGTGGGCTATCTCGAGCAGGACCCCCAACTCGACCCCGACAAGACGGTGATCGAGGTTGTGCGCGAGGGCGTGCAACCGATTATGGACCTGCTGGCCGAGTTTGACAAGGTGAACGAATCGTTCGCCGACCCCGACGTGCTTGAGGATCCCGACAAAATGGACGCCCTGATTGCTCGTCAAGCGGAATTGCAGGACAAACTCGACGCTGCCGACGCATGGAACATCGACTCCAAACTGGAGCGCGCCATGGACGCGTTGCAGTGTCCTCCCGATGACCAAAAGATATCCACCCTCTCGGGTGGCGAGCGTCGCCGCGTGGCGCTCACCCGCTTGTTGCTCCAACAGCCCGACGTGCTCCTGCTCGACGAGCCCACCAACCACCTCGATGCCGAGTCGATCGACTGGCTTGAGCAGCATCTGCAACAATATCCCGGCACTGTGATCGCAATCACCCACGACCGCTACTTCCTCGACCATGTGGCAGGTTGGATTCTCGAGCTCGACCGAGGCGAGGGTATACCCTGGCAGGGCAACTATTCATCGTGGCTCGACCAGAAGACCAAGCGTATGGCACAAGAGGAGAAGCAAGCTTCGAAACGCCGCAAAACTCTCGAGCGAGAGCTGGAGTGGATACGCATGGCCCCGAAGGCTCGCCAAGCCAAGGGCAAGGCGCGTCTTAACAGTTACGACCGCTTGATGAACGAGGACCAGAAGGAGCGTGAGCAGCGCCTGGAGATTTTCATCCCCAACGGCCCACGCCTTGGCAACAAGGTGATCGAGGCTCACGGCCTTGCCAAATCGTTCGGCAAGAAGCAGTTGTTTGAGAATCTCGACTTTACCCTCCCGCCCAACGGTATTGTGGGTGTAATCGGCCCAAACGGCGCCGGCAAAACCACTTTGTTCCGCTTGATTATGGGTCAAGAGAAGCCCGATGCGGGCACGTTTGACGTGGGTGAGACCGTAAAGATAGCTTATGTCGACCAAACCCACCACGACCTTGTGCCTGAGAAATCGGTCTACGAGGTTATATCCCAAGGTGTTGAGAGCTTCCGAATGGGTGGACGCGACGTAAACGCTCGCGCTTACCTGTCAAAATTCAACTTCTCGGGAGCCGACCAGGAGAAAAAGATAGCTGTGCTGTCGGGAGGCGAGCGCAATCGCTTGCACCTGGCCATGGCCCTAAAGGAGGAGGGCAACGTGTTGTTGCTCGACGAGCCCACCAACGATATCGACGTCAACACCTTGCGCGCCCTCGAAGAGGGCCTGGAGGAGTTTGCCGGTTGCGCCGTGGTGGTAAGCCACGACCGCTGGTTCTTGGACCGTATCTGCACCCATATCTTGTCGTTCGAAGGCGACGGCAAGGTAGTGTTCTACCAAGGCGGATACTCGGATTACGAGGAGTACAAGCGCGAGCATTTCTACGAGGGCAAGGAACCCCCGCGCCGTCGTTACCGCAAGCTGATGGAGTAATGGTTAATGGTTAATGGTTAATGGTTAATCACTTTCCTCCTTTTCCCCTTTCCTCCTTTAAAGAAATTCCATTAACTGAAAAACTGAAAACTAGAAACTGAAAACTAGAAACTGAAAACTAGAAACTGAAAACTA
>CAZLSW010000012.1:33811-58174 GCA_964562375.1 uncultured Muribaculaceae bacterium
AAACTGAAAACTAGAAACTGAAAACTAGAAACTGAAAACTAGAAACTGAAAACTAATCCATGACTAAATCGGTAGGCATGAAAATATGGGTAGGGACCCGCGATTACATCATGATCGTGCTGGGCATCTGCCTCTACGCCTTCGCTTTTTGCGCGTTTATTTTGCCCGAAAAAGTGGTGATCGGCGGGTTAGCGGGCTTAGGCTCGCTAGTCTACTTCACCACGGGCATCCCGGTGGCGTTCACCCAATATCTCTTGAACTTAACGTTGCTGGCCTTCGCCTACCGCATCGTGGGCAAGCAATTCGTGATGCGCACCATCTTCGGAGCCACGGTAATCTCGCTGGCCATCGGCGTGTTCCAGCCGTTGTTCCCCCAGCCGATTATCGCCCAGCAAACGTTCATGAACGTGATTATCGGCGGTTTGCTCATCGGCGTGGGCATAGGTATCGCCTTTACCCACAACGGCTCGACGGGAGGTACCGATATCGTGGCAGCAATGGTGTCGAAGCGCTCCAATGTCACCGTGGGGCGCACGATGCTCTACACCGATATGTGCATCATCTCGTCGTCCTACCTCATCTTCCATGAGATCGACAAGGTGGTCTACGGCCTTGTGGTGCTATTCTTGGCGGCGTGGGTGGCCGACCAGGTAATCAACACCAATCGCCAAGCGTGCCAGTTCACCATCTTCTCCAAGAAATGGCAGGAAATCGCCACAGCCATCAACAATGAGGCTCATCGCGGGTGCACAGTGTTGTCGGCTATGGGCTGGTACTCCAAGCAGGAAGTGAAGGTGTTGCTAGTGATGTGCCGCAAAATCGAGTCGGTGACCATCTTCCGCATCATCAAGTCGATCGACCGTGACGCGTTCGTCACCCAGGCCAACGTCAACGGCGTATACGGCCAAGGCTTTGACGAGTTCAAGGTGAAGATGAAAGCCGCCGAGGGTGAGCATTCCCATCCATCATCCTCCCCCTCGGACACACCCCAAACGCAAGCCTCACATTCCGGTCATCCCCAAAGCCTCGCATAATGAAACGTATCCACGCCATCCTAATATCAGCTTTTACAGCGACAGCGTCAGCCTGGGGCCAAACGGCCACGTTTTTCGACACGTCGAAGCCTCAGCACAACCCCATCAACGTGGAGGTGCACGTGTTGAGCGGAATCACGTCCACCACCCAGAACTATTCCACAATCTCGGGCGTGGAGCGAGTGTCGGCCAACCCCGGGTGGGGCAAAGGGTTCGGCACCGAGGTGCAATTCGTGTTGCGGCAATATCTGGCGTTGACCACTGGCCTTGATTTCCTCTGGGGGCGCGACACTGCCGACTTGACGATGATCGACGACGGCACCCAAGCCGTGAGCGACGTTTACCTCACCAACACCAGCCTCTACTTGCGCTTCCCCGTGGGCATGGCCTTAAGATTGAATCTTGGCGACAAGGTGCAGTGGATATCATCGGCAGGTTTTTACCTCGCAGTGGGCCTGTGGGGACACCAGCAGGCCGATATCTACTCCACCGACATCAATTCGCTTGGCCAGATGGTCACCACCCAGTACAAGGAGCGCTGGAAATACTTCAATGGCGATGGCGGATTGATCCACACCACCCACCGCTACGATTGCGGCCTGATGCTCTCAACCGGCATCCGCGCCTTCGGTCACTATACCGTGGGCATGGTATTCACCTACGGTTTCAAGGACACCGCCAAAGCCCTTGGACCCTTGCGCGAAATCCACACCCACAACCTCGATTTTCTGCTGAAACTCGGCTACAACTTCCGTTAAGCCCCGTCTCCTTTCACCTCGTAATCCCGTAATTCCGTAATAACGATTTAATTCCGAAAAATATTAAACCTAAAATAACATCAACCCACATGAAAACGAAAGCTTTCCTCGCCGCCGCTCTTCTCCTTGGTAGCGCCACCGCGTCACAAGCCGAGATTATTGATTCCGGTACACCCTTGAACCCCTTCGGCTTGGAGATACGCGTAGGTATCACCGAATCCGAGATCTCCAACAATCTCATGGACGCCGCTCCCCACTGCGTTATCAACAACTCATGGGGCTCGGGCTTCTCGGTAGGCGCCGTCGTCGACCTGAAGTTGAAAAACTATATCTCAATCCAGCCGGGTATCTTCTGGCAGAGCCGCAACATGTCGTACAAGGACATGTTTGACACAGCCTATCCCGGCATCATCGAGCACACCAGCTCATACATCAGCGGCAAAGTGCGCTCCTACGACATCACCATACCCGTGCTCGCTTCCGTGAAATTCAACTTTACCCCGATATTCACCCTGCGTGTGGAGGCTGGTCCTTACTTCCAATTTGGCACCGGGGGCAACAACAAATACGACTTCACCACCGCCGCCGACGTTGCCGCTGGCATCGACGAGCATAGCTACACCTACAAGACCGACGTCTACGGCGATGATGGCGGCTTGCGCACATTCGACTGGGGCCTGAAATTCGGCGTTGGCTGCGTGTTCGCCCACAAGTTCTCGCTCAATATCCATTATCTGTCGGGTTTCAAGAATGCCTACAAGGCCGAGCTGAGCGACAACCTCAAGCGCGACCTCAAGGGCCACCACAAGGCGTGGGAGATAACCCTCGGCTACACGATTTTCTAACCCTCTACTGCGGCATACACAATTTTCTGATATGATCGAATTTTATCCCACGGTCGCCTGCGAGTCGGCTCCCGAATACGAGAGCAAGAATGCGCAGATGAACCTCGCGTGGCAATTTATCTCGTCGACCGACGTCTCGGTGTTCCTCACGGGCAAAGCCGGCACTGGCAAAACCACCTTCCTCCGCAAGCTTTCGGAGCGATTGCCCAAGCGCATGGTTGTGTTGGCTCCAACTGGGGTTGCTGCCATCAACGCCGGTGGACAGACGATCCACTCGTTCTTCCAATTGCCGTTCGGCCCGTATATCCCAGGCGCTGATCGCGTGGGAGGAAAGAACGACCGCTTCAAGATGTCGACTAAGAAAAAGGCGCTGATACGGTCACTCGACTTGCTTGTCATTGATGAGATTTCAATGGTGAGAGCCGACCTTCTCGACCTGGTGGATTTCACCTTGCGCCAATACCGCGACCGCGAGAAGCCATTCGGCGGCGTGCAACTGTTGCTGATCGGCGACCTGATGCAGCTCTCGCCCGTAGCGAAATCCGAGGAATGGTCGATACTATCCGAGCATTACCGCACGCCCTACTTCTTCTCCAGCCAGGCTCTCCAGCACATGCAATATGTGACGGTGGAGCTGAGCCACATCTACCGCCAGAGCGACAAGGAGTTTATACGTCTGCTCGGAGACGTACGCACCGGGAGCCTCACCGAACAAGACGTCCAGGAACTCAACCAGCGATTCATTCCCAATTTCGATCCAAAGGAAGGCGACTGGATACGATTGACCACTCACAACGCTACTGCCAACTCTTACAACTCGGAGCGTCTCGACCAACTCAAGGGGCAACTCTACAAACTAAAAGCCAAAATCCAAGGAGAATTTCCCGAGGCGATGTATCCGGCCGACGAGGAAATCCATCTCAAAATTGGTGCTCAAGTGATGTTCATCAAGAATGACCCGTCGACGGAGAAAGCCTATTTTAACGGCAAAATCGGCATTGTCGCCTCGTACAACGATGAGCAACAGAGTTTCACCGTGGTGTGCGGCAACGGACATGAGCGCATTGAGGTAACCCCGGTGGAGTGGGAGAACATCAAATACAACCTCAACGATAAGACTAAAGAGATCGAAGAGGAAACCGTGGGTGTTTTTACCCAGTATCCGTTGCGGCTTGCCTGGGCTATCACCGTTCACAAGAGCCAAGGCCTTACTTTCGACCGTGCCATATTGGACATCAACCGCTCGTTCGCCCATGGCCAAGCCTACGTCGCCCTGAGCCGATGCCGCAGCCTCGAGGGTCTGGTCCTCACTGAAGAGATACAGCCATGGTCAATCAAAACCGACGGCGTGGTTAACGCGTTTATGGACACCGAACTAGCCCTAACCAAGGAGCGCACGTCTCAGCTTCCTCAAATGCGTATCGACTTTGCCGTCAACCTGCTTGACCAGTTGTTCGGCTTCACCCCCCTACTCTATTCTCTCAAAGACCTGGATCGTGCTTACCAAATGTACATCCAGCCCCAAGCCGAGGCGTTAGGGAAAAGCCTTAACATCGCCGTCAACGATCTAGAAATGAAAGTGATACCCACGGCCAATAAGTTCCACCCCGTATACGTGGCGACACTCCACGAAACCCAGGGGACAGTTAAGGATTCCCCCATTGATGAGCGCATTCGCAACGGCTGCGCCTACTTCTACCGCATCCTCAAGGAGCATTCCTACCGCATTTTCCAACAAGATTTCTCCATCAGCCTCGACAACCAAAAGAGCGCCGAGAATTTCAACCGAGCCTATGAGGACGCGCAGCGTCAAATGGAGGCCAAATTGGCTATTCTCAAGGAAATGAGCGAGCAGACGTTTGAGGTGCAGTCGTTTCTCCAACTCAAAGCCAAAGCAACTCTCAAAGCCGAGGACGGCACTTCAGCGTCCCCCAAGACGTCCAAGCCCAAAAAGGAGAAGGAGTCCAAGCCCAAGAAGGATAAACGCATCCCGGGCGCCAGTGTTGAGGAGTCCTACAAGCTTTATCAACAGGGGATGTCTCCCGCCGAAATCGCTATTGAGCGCAGTTTGGCCGAATCTACTGTTTGGGGACACCTTGGCACAGTCGTTCAAAGCGGGCGCCTGCATGTAGAGGACCTTATCGATCCGGTCGACCTGGCGGAAATTGAGGACGCTATCCAATCAATGACTGGAGCCTACACCTTCCAGGATCTTCGAGAGGCTATCGACGACCACATTCCCAACGGCGCAATCCGTCTCGTCCAAACCTCCCGAAGATAAACGTCCATAAACGTGTCGTACACTCGTTCAAAAAAGCGTCGTGCACTCGTTCAAAAAAGTGTCGTGCACTCGTTCATTCGTGCACTCGTGTACTCGAATTTTCGAATACGCGATTACACGAATGCACGAATGCACGACTGTTATTTCGTTAATGACGATTAGTCCTCGAATTCAATCAGGGGCTGGTCGGCGGCGACGGCCTGGTCGAGGTCAACGAGCACGCGCTTAACAGTGCCTTCGATTTCGGCCTGAAGGTCGTTCTCCATCTTCATGGCCTCAAGGATGAGGGCAACATCGTGCTTCGACACCTTTTGGCCCGGTTTCACCTTGATTTCCACTACCTTGCCAGGCATCGGGGCATTGAGCGTAGGACCGGTGATAGGCTCTTCCTTCTTCTCGGGTGCCTTCTCCTCTTTTGCCTCGACCTTGGGAGCAGCGGCCTGCTTGGCTTCGTATTCGGCCTTGCGCTGGTCGCGTAGATACTTGTTGGCCACATTTGGCAGGAGCTCCAAAAGGAGGTATTCCTCGGGGTTGGAGGCCAGTTTCACGCCGCCAAACTCGTCGAGCGTGGGGTTCTCAGGTTTCTTATAAGTGCTTACGTCGTAAGCTTTCTCCTCGGGCGAACCAGTAATCTTGGCGCGGAACTCGGGGTCAACGGGCACGGGTGTGTGACCGTACTCACCCTTAACCAGCGAGGTGAACTGCATCGACGGGGTGGAGTAGTCGGGCTTGCCTTTCTTGCGGTCGAGGGCTAGCGATACAGCCTGCGAGCCCACGATCTGGCTCGTAGGTGTTACCAGGGGAACCAAGCCAGCGTCGCGGCGCACCTTGGGAATCAACGCCATTGCGTCCTCCAAGAGGTCGCTTGCCTGCAGGGTCTTGAGCTGGGCTACCATGTTGGAGTACATGCCACCGGGCACCTCGGCGTTCTTCACCGTGAGGTTGGGCTTGGGGAAGCCGAAATAGTCCTCAATAGCGTGGCAAGCGTCGAGCAGCTCCTCCTCCTTGCCGGCCTTGGCGGCGGAGATGGCTTTGTCGAACTGCGCGTCGACCTCGGCGGGAAGCTGATCATTGAGCGGGTCGAAATGCTTGGGGAACTGCTTGGCGAGGTCAAACTCATGCAACTCCTTGCGCACGCCCTCCAGCTCCTTGCGGATGCGGCCCACGGCCTCCATGTTCACGTCAACCTCGATGCCCAGTTTCTTGCAGAACACATAGATAAGCTCGATAGCGGGAGCGGCCGAGCCACCACCGAAGTACCAGATATTGGTGTCGAGGATGTCGACGCCGTTGAGGATTGCCATAAGCGACGATGCCATGCCGTAACCGGGGGTACAGTGGGTGTGGAAATCAACAGGCACCTTCAGGGCGGCTTTCAGCTTGCCGATAATAGAGGCGGCACGCGAGGGGTTAACCAGTCCGGCCATATCCTTCAAGGTGATAATCTTGGCTCCCAGGGCCTCCATTTGCTTGGCTTTGCCCACGAAGTAATCGTCGGTAAAGATTTTCTCGGGAGCGGCCTCCTTCTTGCCAAACAATTTGGCAAAGAAGCCTTTCTGGGGCTTGGGCTCCTCCTTGGGGTCGACTGTGTAGCACACGGCTCCGTCGGCAATGCCGCCCAGCTCGTTGATGAGCTTGATCGACTCCTTCACGTTGTCGATATCGTTGAGAGCGTCGAAGATGCGCATCACGTTGAGGCCGTTTTTGATAGCCTCCTCGTAAAAGCCCTTGAGCACTGAGTCGGGGTAAGGCACGTAGCCGAAGAGGTTACGACCGCGGGAGAGGGCCGAGAGGAGCGATTTGCCCTTCATGGCCTTGGAGATCGTGCGCAGGCGGTTCCAAGGCGACTCGCCAAGGTAACGCATCACTGAGTCGGGCACAGCGCCTCCCCACACTTCCATAATATAGTAACCGGCGTCCTCGTAGAACGGGAGCAAATGATCGATTTGAGCCTGACTCATACGGGTCGCGAAGAGCGACTGTTGTCCGTCGCGGAGAGTCAAATCTCGAATTTTCAATTTTTTACCTTCCATATTCTAATATTTAGGTTTGGCTTATTAGGCTTTTGGTTTGGTCTATTAGGCGGCAAATATAACAATATCCCTCCAATTACGGAAATTTTTCAGTAAATTTTTCTTAATACTCGTTTAAATTTCCACTTAGCTGGTTGCGGGAGCTTCCACAAGTTGCCAGTATGGGGAAATTTGCGTACCTTTGCGAGTTGGAATAGAGTGCGCTGAGTGTTGATTTCTCGCCCTCGGCGCCCCAAATTTAGAATCACAGTGACTCCACTCAAGAATATAGCAATATTAGGCTCCACAGGCTCCATAGGCACGCAGACGCTCGACATCGTGTCGCAGTATCCCGAGCGGTTCCGCGCGGCCGTGCTCGTGGCTGGCACAAAGGTTGACACCCTCATCCAGCAGGCTATCAAATACCGTCCCACAAAGGCTATCATCGCCGATCCAACCAACTACTGGAAGCTTGCCGACGCCCTGCGTCCCCTGGGGATTGAGACGGCATCGGGTGCCGAGGCCGTGGAGGAGGCGATGGAGCTCCCCGAAGTCGACACCGTGGTCACAGCCACCGTGGGTTACTCGGGCCTCGCCCCAACCTTGCGCGCCATCCGCGCCGGAAAGGATATCGCTCTGGCCAACAAGGAAACAATGGTGGTGGCGGGCGAGCTGGTGCGCCGCGCCATCCTGCAGTCGTCATCCCAGATTATGCCCGTCGACTCGGAGCACTCGGCAATCTATCAGTGCCTCCGAGGTGAGAACCCCGACAAGGTGCGCCGACTTATCATCACCGCTTCAGGTGGTCCCTTCCGCACCACCTCAGCCGAGAAACTCCGCGAGGTAACCGTGCGCGACGCCCTGCATCACCCCAACTGGTCGATGGGGGCCAAAATCACCATCGACTCGGCAACGATGCTCAACAAAGCGTTTGAGATTATCGAGGCTCGCTGGCTATTCGACATCCCAGGCGAGAAAATCGTCCCCGTGGTTCATCCCCAGTCGATTATCCACTCGATGGTGGAGTTTATCGACGGCTCGGTGAAGGCCCAATTGGGTGTACCCGACATGCGCCTGCCCATCCGTTACGCCCTGGGCGACGCTCAGCGGCTGCCCAGCGACGACCCGGGGCTCACTTTCAAGCAAATGGCCCACTTGACCTTCGAGGAACCCGACGCCGAGCGATTCCCCTGTGTGAAGCTCGGTCACTACGCCCTTGATCGTCGCGGCACCACCGCTTGCGTGATCAACGCCGCCAACGAGGTCGCAGTCGCCGCTTTCCTGCGCGAGAAAATACCGTTCTTGGCCATATACGACACCATTACCGCGACCCTCGAGCGCATGCCCTATATGGCTCAACCCACCTATGACGACTACGTGAAAACCAACACCGAGGCCCGCTCCGTGGCCGAGCAAATCATTAAGGAAAAGAAATATTAATGGAAGCATTCTGGATAAAAGCGCTGCAACTGATAGCGGCATTGGCCCTGCTGGTCACGATACACGAATTTGGCCACTATTTCTTCGCGCGCGTCTTTGGAATCAAGGTGGAGAAATTCTACCTGTTCTTCAACCCTTGGTTCTCACTTTTCAAGTACAAGCCCAAGCCAAAAAAGGGTGAGCCTAAGCTCGACAAGCACGGCTACCCCAAGGCCACGTGGCGCGACACTGAATACGGGATCGGCTGGGTGCCTCTGGGCGGCTACTGCAAGATCGCCGGCATGATCGACGAGTCGATGGACAAGGAGCAGATGGCCAAGGATCCCGAGCCGTGGGAATTCCGGTCCAAGCCAGCTTGGCAGCGGTTGTTTGTGATGGTGGGAGGCGTGTTGTTCAACCTGTTGCTCGCCTTCGTCATTTACGCCGGCATCGCCTTCTATTGGGGCGAAAAGACCATCGAGTTCCGCGACGCCTCGCTCGGATACGACTACGTGGAATCGGCCCACAAGGCAGGTTTCCAGGATGGTGACATCCCCTTGACAGCCGACGGCCGAGAGCTGTCGATGCAGGATCGCCAGGTGCTGATGCGGATGGCCGAGGCCAAGCAGATCACGGTTCAGCGTCCCGGCGTGGGCGAGGTTACCCTCGACCTCCCCGAGGATTTCATCATGCAATTGAACAACGACAAGGGTTTCTTCTCTCTGCGCGTGCCGGTTGTGGTCAAGGACATCCAGAAGGGGATGCCCGCGGCTGAGGCCGGGATGCAGGCTGGCGACTCTATCGTCGCCGTGGGTGGCGTTTCGGCTCCCGATTACGTCAACTTCACCGCACAACTGGAGGCCCACAAAGGCCAACCAACAACCGTGACAGCCGTGCGCGACGGCGTGGAGCATACTTTTGACCTCACACCTACCGAAAACGGCAAAATCGGCATCGCCCTCACCCCCGTCACCGACATCTACCCCGTAACCGAGGTGAAATACAACCTGCTGGAAGCCATGCCCAAGGGCGTGGAGATCGGCACCAACACCCTTGTGATGTACGTGGGGTCGCTGAAACACCTGTTCACCAAGGAGGGCGCAACGTCGATTGGCGGCTTCGGTGCCATCGGCAACATGTTCCCTGAGCGCTGGAACTGGTTGTCGTTCTGGGAGATAACAGCATTCCTGTCGGTGATTCTCGCGTTCATGAACATCATCCCCATCCCCGCTTTGGACGGCGGCCACGTGATGTTTGTGCTTTGGGAGATGGTCACCCGCCGCAAGCCCAGCGACAAGTTCCTCGAGTACGCCCAGATGTGCGGCATGGCGTTCCTGCTCGTGCTTTTGGTCTACGCCAACGGCTTGGACTTAATCCGATCGATATTCTAAGGTTATGAGTTACCCTGTTATACGACTAAAACGAGGAAAAGAGGGGTCGGTCGACCGCTTTCACCCTTGGATCTTCTCCGGGGCTATCGAGCCTGTGAAGGAGCCCATAGAGGAGGGTGAAACCGTCACCATCCTCAGCCACGACGGCCGCGTGATCGGCACCGGTCACTACCAAATCGGCTCAATCGTCGTGCGTGTGCTCGACTTCAGCGACACCCCAATCGACGCCCAGTTCTTCCACTCACGGCTGGAGCAAGCCCTGCGCCTGCGCCAAGCCTTGGGACTGATACGTCCCGACAACGACACATTCCGACTGGTACACGGTGAGGGTGACTACCTGCCTGGATTGGTTGTCGACATCTACGGCGACACCGCCGTGATGCAAGCCCACTCCCCGGGCATGCACTTCGCCCGCGACATCATCGCACAAGAGCTCGTCAATCTTAATATTTCCAAAAACGTCTACTATAAGTCGGAAACTACCCTACCCTACAAGGCTCACCTCGACCCTGTCAACGACTACCTCATCGGAGGAGGCAACCCCGGGCAAAACATCGCCCTGGAAAACGGCCTGCGCTTCCACGTCGACTGGCTACGAGGCCAAAAGACAGGGTTCTTTATTGACCAGCGCGACAACCGCGAGCTGCTGCGCCGTTACTCCCTTGGTCGACGGGTACTGAATATGTTCTGCTACACAGGCGGGTTCTCGGTATACGCCCTCGCCGGTGGCGCCGAGCGAGTGGTTTCGGTCGACTCCTCGGAGCGCGCCATCCAGCTCACCGAAGAAAACCTTGAAATCAATGCACAGTGCAGAGTGCACAGTGCACAATGCTGTTCTTCCGAAGCCATCGACGCGTTCAAGTACCTGGACAAGATGGAGCAGGGCGAATTTGACCTGATTGTGCTCGACCCGCCAGCGTTCGCCAAGCATCGCTCGGCCATCCCTAACGCCACGCGAGGCTACCAGCGCCTCAACGCTGCCGCGATTGCCAAAATCGCCCCCGGTGGCATTCTGTTCACCTTCTCCTGTTCCCAAGCCATCAGCCGCGAGCAGTTCCGACTGGCCGTGTTCTCAGCAGCTGCACAAACGCGTCGCCGCGTGAGAATCCTCCACCAGTTGACCCAACCCGCCGACCATCCAATCAACATCTACCACCCCGAAGGCGAGTACCTCAAGGGATTGGTTTTATATGTAGAATAACGATTCAACTATCTCACTCACAATGAAATATCTCAAAGCATCACTTATCGCTATGGCTCTCACCGCTACCACCGCGCAAGGCGCCGATAAATTCAACTACGTAGTCGACCGTTTCGCCGACATAGAGATACTGCGCTACCAAGTGCCTGGGTTTGAGGACCTTTCCCTCAACCAAAAGACGCTCATCTACTACCTTACCGAGGCAGCCCTGCAAGGTCGCGACATCCTGTGGGACCAGAACGGCAAGTACAACCTTCAGATTCGCAAGATGATGGAGGAGGTATACACCGGTTACAAGGGTGACAAAAACGACCCCCAATACAAGGCACTCGAGAAATACCTCAAGCAGATATGGATGGGCAACGGCATCCACCACCATTACTCGCAGGACAAATTCATCCCCGAATTCACCCCGGCCTGGTTTATCGAGCAGCTTGGTTACAAGCCGTCCGATGAGCTGCTGGGCGTGATTTTCGACCCCAACATCATGCCCAAGCGCGTCAACCAAGCCGAGGGCGAGGACCTGATTCTCACCTCGGCCAACAACCTCTACGAAGGCGTCACCCAAAAAGAGGTTGAGGACTACTACAACGCCCTGAAGAACCCCAACGACTCCACCCCCATCTCCTACGGTCTTAACGCCAAGGTGGTGAAAAAGGACGGCAAGGTGGTAGAAGAGGTGTACAAGGTAGGCGGTCTTTACTCCGATGCCATTGTCAAGATCGTGGAGAATCTTCACAAGGCTATCCCCTACGCCGAGAACGACAAGCAGCGCCAGGTGATCAACGAACTTATCCGATTCTACTCCACAGGCGACCTGAAGGCATTCGACGACTACTCAATCCTGTGGGTTGAGGATCTCGACTCGCAAGTCGACTTCATCAACGGATTTATCGAAAGCTACGGCGACCCGCTGGGCATGACCGGCTCATGGGAGTCGATAGTCAACTTCAAGAACCAGGACGCGTCTCACCGCACCGAGGTGATCTCGGAGAACGCCCAATGGTTTGAGGATCGCTCGCCCGTCGATCCCCGTTTCCGCAAACCCCAGGTGAAAGGCGTATCGGCCAAGGTGATTAACGCCGCAATCCTTGCCGGCGACTCCTACCCCGCCACACCAATCGGCATCAACCTGCCCAACGCCAACTGGATACGCGCCGCCCACGGCTCCAAATCGGTGACCATCGAGAATATCACCCAAGCCTATGACGAGGCATCCCACGGCAACGGCTTCAACGAGGAATTTGTCATCGACCAGCCCACGCGCGAGCTCATGGACAAGTACCTTTTCATCACCGACAACCTCCACACCGACCTCCACGAGTGCCTCGGCCACGGATCGGGCCAACTGCTCCCTGGCGTTGACCCCGACGCCCTCAAGGCTCACGGCTCCACCCTCGAGGAAACCCGCGCCGACCTCTTCGCCCTCTATTATCTGGCCGATCCCAAGCTTTTGGAACTTGGCTTGCTCGACAACCCCGAGGCATACAAGGCCGAGTACTATAAATATATGCTCAACGGCCTGATGACCCAGCTGATGCGCATCGAGCCGGGCAAGGACATCGAGGAGGCCCACATGCGCAACCGCGCCCTCATCGCCCGATGGGCCTACGAGAAAGGCCAGCCCAACAACGTGGTGGAAATGGTAAAAATAGGCGGCAAAACCTACGTCCAAATCAACGACTACAAAGCCTTGCGCCAACTTTTCGGCGACCTGCTCCGCGAGATTCAGCGCATCAAGAGCGAGGGCGACTACGAGGCCGGTCGCGACCTGGTTGAGACCTACGCCGTGAAGGTTGACCCCGAGCTTCACCAAGAGGTGCTCGCACGTTACGACAAGCTCAACATCGCCCCCTACAAGGGCTTCGTCAACCCCGTTTACACCCCCGTGCTCGACGCCGACGGCAACATCATCGAAATCCGGGTCGACTACTCCGAGGATTACATCAACCAGCACCTCCGCTACTCCCGCGACTACTCTATGTAGGTTTCAGGTATTAGTTGTTAGTTGTTAGTTGTTAGTTGAGAGGACACCTTGATTTCCCGCCACCACTAACAACTAAAAACTAACAACTAACAACCCCCAACTAACAACTCATTTATGGTACTTACAAGCTCCCTGGCCTCGTTCGGCCGATATTGCATGTTTATGCGGCGCGTGTTCGCTATCCCCGACAAATGGGGCATCTTCGCCCGCCGCACCGTGCAAGAGATTATCAAGCTGGGTGTCGACTCCATCCCGCTGGTGATCGTCATCTCCATCTTTATCGGCGCCGTGATCGCCATCCAGATGCAATTGAACATCTCATCGCCGCTCATACCGGCTTACTCAGTGGGATTGGCCACCCGCGACATCGTGTTGCTGGAGTTCTCCAACTCCATCCTTTGCCTCATCCTTGCCGGCAAAGTGGGAAGTAACATCGCCTCCGAGATCGGCACCATGAGAGTCACCGAGCAGATCGACGCCCTTGAGATCATGGGTGTCAACTCGGCCAACTATCTGGTTCTCCCCAAGATCATCGCATTCCTGATTTTCATGCCCGTCCTGGTGGTGTTCTGTATCACAACGGCGCTATTCGGCGGCTACTTCGTGGCCCTGTTCACCGACATCATCACCGTCTCCCGCTACGTCTACGGCCTGCAAGCCCTGTTCCAGGAATGGTACGTGTGGTACGGCTTGATCAAGTCGCTATTCTTCGCCTTCATCATCTCGTCGGTGGCCGCCTACTTCGGCTACTACGTCAAGGGAGGTGCCCTCGACGTGGGCAAGCAGAGCACCAACGCCGTCGTGTCGTCGTCGATCCTCATCCTGCTCTTTGACGTGTTGCTAACCAAACTCCTACTCCAATGATCGAGGTAAAAAACGTAACGAAATCATTTGACGGCAAGACGATTCTCCACGGAATCGATGCCACATTCTACACCGGCAAAACCAACTTGATTATCGGCCAAAGCGGCTCGGGCAAGACGGTGCTGATGAAATCGCTCGTGGGCCTGGTGCGACCCGAGGAGGGAGAAATCCTTTACGACGGCCGCGACCTGCTGAAGATGAACACCGACCAGGTTAAGGAGCTGCGCAAGGAGATAGGAATGTTGTTCCAAGGCTCGGCCCTGTTCGACTCCGAGACCGTGCTGGGCAACGTGATGTTCCCTTTGATCATGTTCACCAAAATGACGCAAGCCGAGATGCGCGACCGTGCCCTATTCTGCCTCGAGCGCGTCAACCTCAAGGGAGCCGACTCCAAGTATCCCTCCGAGATCTCGGGCGGTATGCAAAAACGCGTCGCCATCGCCCGCGCGATCGCCCTCAACCCCAAGTACCTCTTCTGCGACGAGCCCAACTCGGGTCTCGACCCCAAGACATCAATCGTCATCGACGAGCTCCTGAGCGACATCACCCACGAGTACAACATCACCACCATCATCAACACCCACGACATGAACTCGGTGCTCGGTATCGGCGAAAACATCGTCTTCATCCGCAAGGGCTACCGCGAGTGGGTGGGCGACAAGGACAAAATCTACACCACCGCCAACGAGGCCCTCACTGAATTTGTCTTCGCCACCGACCTCTTCCAGAAAGTCAAAGATTACATCTCAGAATCAGCCCATCGTTAACCCCAAGGAGCCTTTCCTCCTTTCCTCCTTTATTCCTTTAAAGGATGAAAGGAGGAAAGGTATAAAGGATAAATTTATGAGGAGATTACTGCAATTCACCCTGGCGGCTTTGGCGGCCGCGCTATTCTGGGCGTGCTCCACCACGAAGCACGTCCCACAGGGGGAGTATCTCCTCGACAAAGTAACAATCAAGGTGGAGGACACGCACGACGTTTCCCCCACCGACCTATATTATTACCTGCGCCAAACGCCCAACCACAAGGTGCTCGGTTGCCTCAAGCTCCAGCTAATGACCTACAGCCTCTCGGGCAAGGACTCAACCAACTGGTTCAACAAGTGGATGCGCAAGCTGGGCAAGCCTCCGGTAATCTACGACGAGGAGCTTACCGTCGGCTCGGCCGAGCAACTGGAGCGTGCCATGGTCAACCGCGGCTACATGGACGCCACCGTCACTTGGGACACCATCGCCCACCCCGAAAAGAAGAAAATGGATGTGGTGTACACCGTCAAGGCCGGGCAGCCCCACAGCATATCGGAAATCACCTACGACATCCCCGACCGCCGCATCGACTCGATCGTGCGGGCCAACCTGCGTCACTACGACCTCCCCGCCGGCCAATCCTTCGACCGCACGCGCCTCGACGACCTGCGAGGCCAAATCACCGAGACCCTCCGCAATGCAGGTTACTACTCCTTCTCCAAGGAGAATATCACCTTTATCGCCGACACCCTCCCCGGCGACAAAAACGTGGAGCTTACCCTCGTCGTCCACCCTCCCAAGGGACAAGATGTCGCCCCCGATTCGGTGATGTACCGTCGTTATTACATCCGCGAAATCACTTATTACGTTGACACCGAACCAGGTGAGCGAGCCGACACCGTGCATTACGGCCACGTCAATATTCTCTATGGCTCCGACCACTATCTCAACCCCAAAACCCTCGATGACAACTGCTATCTCTTCCCGGGACAGCTCTACCGTACGGTCTACGTCAACCGCACTTACGAGGCCCTGGGCCGATTGGGCATCCTGCGCTCGGTCAACATCGAATTAACCAACGTAGGCGCTATCGGCGACCGCGAGCTGCTCGACGTGTCGATTATCCTCTCCCGCAACAAGAAACAGGGAATCACATTCGAGGTCGAGGGCACCAACTCGGAGGGCGACCTCGGCTTCGGCGTAGGCCTCACCTACCAGCATCGCAACCTCGCCCACGGCTCGGAGCTACTTACCACCAAGCTGCGCACCAACTACGAAAGCCTCTCGGGCAATGTCGACGGCCTCCTTCACAACCGCTACTCGGAATACGCCGCCGAGGTGGGCATCACATTCCCCAAATTCAAGGCCCCGTTCCTCTCCCGCGAGTTCAAGCGCTCGCTGCGCGCATCCACCGAGTTTGCCCTTTCGTTCAACTACCAGGAGCGACCCGAGTACACCCGAATCATCGCTGGAGCCGCATGGAAATACCGTTGGAACAACCGTTTCAACACCACCCGCCGCACATTCGACCTCATTGACGTCAACTACGTGTTCCTCCCCCACTCCACCATCAACTTCATCGACGAGGTAGCACCCCAAAACCCGCTGCTGCGATACTCCTACGAGGACCACTTCATCATGCGCATGGGTTACTCCTATTACCACACCAACCGCCGTCCGCCGTCGACGCTCGGCACCTACGCCTGGCAGCGCAACATATCCACCCTACGCGCCACCATCTCCACCGCCGGCAACCTCCTCTACGCCCTCTCTTGGGCCTTCAACCAGAAGCGAGAGGACGGCGCCTACAAGATTTTCGGCATACAGTACGCTCAATATGCCAAGGGAGAATTTGAGTACACCTGGACCCATAATATCGACCGCCGACAGTCGTTCGCCCTCCACGGCGAGGCAGGCATCGTCGTTCCCTACGGCAACTCGGAGATGGTGCCGTTCGAGAAGCGATTCTACGGCGGCGGCGCCAACGGCGTGCGCGGCTGGAACGTGCGCGCCCTCGGCCCCGGCTCCTACGACGCCCGCAACACCGCCTCGGCGTTCATCCACCAATGCGGCGACATCCAGCTCGAGATGAGTGCCGAGTACCGCATGAAACTATTCTGGGTTCTGGAGGCCGGCCTGTTTGTCGACGCCGGCAACATCTGGACTATCCACAATTACGAAAGCCCGCCCGGGGGATTCTTCCGCTTCGACGAGTTCTACAAGCAGATAGCCGCAGCCTACGGCGTGGGCTTGCGATTCGATTTCACCTACTTCCTCCTGCGCCTCGACCTTGGCATGAAAGCACACAACCCCGCCAAGGGCCAGGAGCCTTGGCCACTAATCCACCCCCGCTGGGGCCGCGACGCCACCATCCACTTCGCCGTCGGATACCCATTCTAAAGTATTAAGTCTTAGTGATTAGTGATTAAGTATGATACCCGACATGATGAAAATTTACTGGAAAACAATAAATCAATTCTCAAAGATATGAAACCAAGTATTTTACGTGATAAAGGAAATAATTTCGGACTACGGATTGTGCGTGGACATGCTTGGCTTAAAGAGAACCGAAAAGAATTTATTATCTCCAAACAACTCCTGAGATCTGGAACCAGTATTGGAGCTAATATCACAGAGGCATTCTTTGCTGAAAGCACTCCTGATTTCATTCACAAATTGGGTATAGCTCAAAAAGAATGTGGAGAGACATTATATTGGCTGGAACTACTTCATAGTGCCGGACATTTAAACGAGAATCTTTATGGCAGTTTACAAGCTGACGCCACAGAATTGATGAAACTTCTTACAGCCTCTATAAGAACAGCCAAAAAGAACATCAATCGGTTATGATACCAAGGTTGGATAACACCACGTCGGGTATCATACTTAATCACTAATCACTAATCACTAACACTTACAATGATAATTTTCGATTTAGACGGTACCTTACTAAATACTATCGAGGATTTGGGTGAAGCCACCAATCATGCGCTGGAGCAGATGGGGTGGCCCACCCACCAGCTCTCCTCCTATCCATTCTACGTGGGCAACGGCGTCAGGCGACTGATGGAACGCGCTATGCCCGACGACAAACGCTCCAAAGAGAATATCGACGCCCTCCTGCGCCACTTCCGCGAGTATTACGACCAACATTGCTGCGACAACACCCGCCCTTACACCGGCATCCCCGAGCTACTCCGGGAGCTCACCGCCCGCGGTCAACAACTCGCCGTCGCCTCCAACAAGTACCAAAAAGCCACCACTCACCTCATCAAGCACTTCTTCCCCGACGTGCCTTGGGTGGCCATCGAGGGACAAAAAGAGGGCGTGCCAGTCAAGCCCGATCCGTCGATCGTGTTTGCTATCCTCAGCCAATGCCCCACGCCAAAATCCGACGTGCTATATGTGGGCGACTCCGGCGTGGATATGGAAACTGCCCGCCGCGCCTGCGTCACCTCCATTGGCGTCACCTGGGGATTCCGTCCCGTCAAAGAGCTCCGCGAATCCCTCGCCAACCACATCATCTCCCGCCCCGAAGAGCTTCTCACCCTCCTCTAAGGATGCCGGCCTTGCCTGCCCATAATCGGCAGGCCGTCGTGCATTCGAGTAATCGTGTATTCGAGTTCTCGATTACTCGATTACTCGCCTTGCAAAAAGCGCCGATCTCCTTATGGAAATCGGCGCTAAAATCATCTTTTTACCTTGAATAAATTTACTCAGCTACTTGAGCCTGCTTGGGAGCCTTGTCACACTTGGGGCCCTTTTGGCTCTTGGGACACTTACCGGGGACACCGTTGCGGTCGCCGCGGGGACCACCCTGAGGCTGGCCGGCGGGCTGCTCAACCACGATGTTCTCCAGGAACATCACATACTGGTCGGGGGTAAGAATACCCTGCACTTGCTTCAGGTAGTCGCGCTTGGCCTGCTTGCGATCCACGCGAGCGAGTGAATCCTTCTGCTGCTTCTGAGCTTTCATCTCCTCGCGCTTGGCCTTCTGGTCGGCCTTAAGGGCGTCGAGCTTGGTCTGCTGATCGGCGGTGAGGGTGATGCCCTCAAAGGGGTTGGGGCACTGGCCTTTCTGCTTGTCGCACTTGGGACCCTTCTTATCGCATTGGCCTTTGCCTTCGCACTTCTTGTCCGACTTCGAATCGGCGGTCTGGGCTACAGCGTTCATACCTACCATGGAAGCGATGGCAACAGCCATAATCATCAATTTCTTTTTCATCGTAAATTTCGTTTTTAAGTGTTTTGTTACGTTTTTGTTGTTGTTTGATATTAAGACAACCAACTTTGCTAAAGGTTTATTCCATAGCCACTTGAAATAACCAACTTTAACAAGGCCGTTAATTTTGGTTTTGTTCACAATCCATGGACCAGTAAACTCGCCCATTCAACCTTAAAAATCCTCTTAAACCACAAAAGCACACAAAAATCTTAAACCACAAAAGCACACAAAAAACACACAAAACTAAGCATAAACGTCCGCGGCAGTCCTATGGGGGCCGTAGACGTCCATGAAAAGCCCTCGCCAGGTCAGGCAGGAAGTCGGGCCAGGTCAGGCAGGAAGTCGGGCCAGGTCAGGCAGGAAGTCGGGCCGTGTCGGCCCGACAGTAACCACCTCGACTATCTCTGTCCCGACGACACGTCGGGACTTCCTGCCTAACCAAAAAACCTCGCCAGGTCAGGCAGGAGGTCGGGCCGTGTCGGCCCGACAATAACCGCCTCGGCTATCTCTGTCCCGACGACACGTCGGGACTTCCTGCCTAACCAAAAAAACCTCGCCAGGTCAGGCAGGAAGTCGGGCCGTGTCGGCCCGACAGTAACCGCCTCGACTATCTCTGTCCCGACGACACGTCGGGACTTCCTGCCTAACCAAAAAACCTCGCCAGGCATTCACCCGGCGAGGCTTACTCACTCGTCACTAATTACCTAATACCTAATTTTGCTTGCCTTCCCCCCTTGGCGCACGATATACACCTGGCCATGGACAGGCTCAAGCACGCGCTGGCCCTGCAGGTTGTAGTACTCCTTGGCGGCATCCTGCGACAGCTCGTCGCCGTCAACCACCACCTCGTCAATACCCGTCAGGTCGTCGAACGCCAAACGATACGAAGCCGCGGCCACACTCGTTCCAGTCGGCGCCGTCAGCTGCTCCAAATCCAGGTAAGCGCGGTTAGGAATCAACTCCTTGGCCGAACCGTCGCTATTAGCCGACAACTTGAAGAAACCGAGCTGCCCATTAGCGTTAGCACCAAACACGCGCATCGTTGAGCTATCATAAGTAGCGCGACCCGTGCCATAGGCTCCAGAATCACCACTACCAGCGTAGCCAGAATAGAGCCCGTATTCACCATTCAGCAAGTTGTTGCCGACTTCTACCGATGACAAGCGGCTATCATCAGGTTCCAAAGGAATCAAGCGGTTGGTAGCCACATGTGTAGTCTTACACTTCAGCAACACCGGAGTAGCAGCCGGCACGATACCATCCTCAAGCTTCTTGATGATGACATAATTAGTGCCACCCATTTCTTGGGTACTGCTAACAACATAAGCCTCAACGCCATCCTCCTCATAGCACTCATAAGGGAAGGCCGTATACATCGAAGTCCAATACCCTCCATCATAGTACATCGATTCATCGGGATAAGCGCCAAAGTAATTTTGATCAATATGCTCCCGATCCACAGGCTGCACGTCAAAGTCGCCAGCAGAAGCATAAGACGAATTATCGGGTTTATCCGAAGTTAACCACAGCCTTCTTTGATATGTTAGTTGAAGGGAAATATCTTGTGAATAAAACGTACCTGTCACGGTATGAGTTAATATATAATACCCAGGTGTAGCAGCAGTTTTCACATTCAAGGCTTTTCCTTCAATAATTTCGTCAGATGTCGCCCCTTGTGCAGAAGCAATTATATTAGAGACTACAGTTGTGCGACTGTTAGTAGTATATAGGTTGGATGGATCTACTGTTCCTGTTAAATAAAACACGCAACCGGGATCAGCAAAGACAGCCTCAGTTTTGGCATAAACATCCTTTTTATCCTTATTGCCCCAATTGTTATCTTGGTTAAATTCCAATGCACCATATAAATAGCGACTACCATCTCCAGAAATTACATCCCATACTGAAGTTGGAAGATCTAATACATAATTTCCAGCCATACATAGGAAATATCGATAACCCGGGAAGAAAGGCGTTTCCAAACGATAATATCCATACAATTTGTTATTGCTATCGTACTTTATACTATGGTCACGCACGAATCTCGCAGTGAAATTCTCAATTCCCTTAACGGTATAGCTAAATGACAGTTGATCAGATACCAATTCTCCTGCATCATTATACCACCCTTCAAAGGTTACGGCCTGACTGTGTTTTGTGGAAGTGGAAAATTCACTTGAACCTTCAGGAAGGACATACTTTGCAGTCAAAGTAACTACATCTCCTTCAGTATTGTACGGATTGCTAATTGAAACCGTACCTAAGGCATCATCAGTACTAGCAACTTGAAGATAAGTATCCTGGAAGATAGCCGTATAAGATGCCGTCGTGGGTGAATCTGATGATTGAGAAGATGCCGTTACGGTAATTTTATATGGTGAATCGGTGCTTTCACCATCACCAGTCCACCCAACGAACTTCGATCCAGGTTTTCCCTTGGCATACAAATAGTATGTGTGGGTAGTGCTAGAGACAATAATGATGCTCGAATTATGAGTAGCTGTATAGCTACTATAGGATATGGAGCTCTCATCTACGCTACTACTAGTAGATGCATAAACATAGCCATTACCAGAAGCGTTCACAGTTACTGCTGAATAAAATGTCTTAGCTCCAGCAAGTAAGCTAGTCGATAGCAATAGCAGTACCGAAGCCAGGCTTTTTATGATATTGATTGATTTCATATTGTTCTGTTGTTTTTCATAATGAACTGTATCTTTCTACCCAAGATTGTAAATAGAAAGATACAGCCACTTACTTATTTTATAGAAGTAATCAAGATTTTCTGGCCACCCATGATGTAGATGTTGCCAGGAACGACGGTGTTGACGCGACGGCCCTGCAGGTCGTAAATCGCGGCCTCGCCCTCGGCGGGGTCAACGCCGATAGAGTTAATCGCTGTCAAGGGGTCGTACTCATCGGCAGGCTCATTCAACGAGATGCTCTTAGCGGGCACTTCGTTGGAGGCTACCAAAACAGTGTGGTTGGCGGGGATGGTCGACGTGGCGATGAACCAGGGAGTGTCCATGTAAACGGTTGCGCCATCGGTGCGGCCGCCTTCAATCTTGTTCTCGCGAGTGCCAAGGTCGTAAACTTCCTGGGTATCCTGATCGTAGTCGATACGCCACTCATGATAAAGGATATCCTCGTCAACGGGGGTGTCGAGCAATACCGAGTAAACGACAGCCGACGCGCTCGACGATGTGTTGACGTCACGCTGGATATCGATCTCCTCGTCATCGTCGATGATAAAGCCGTCGCCCGTGGGGGTATAGTCACCTGATTGCTCCTCCCAGATTATCTTGACGATATTATCGGCCAGCTCGGTGGTCTTCATATCAACCAAAACTGGGGTTTGACGGTCAACCTTGCTCACATCATTGTTGACGGTGATATATTTGGCGGTGATGCCCCAATTCTCAAGCGTCTTTTCCTGGAGGTTGTAGCTGGAGGACATGGTCATCAACTTTGCATTGGCGGGGGTCAACATCTCGAATGGGAAGTCGACAAACCAAGCGATCAGGTGGCCGTCCTCCTCATTGGGTTTGTTCTTGCGGTGAGCCACAGCGGGAATCGACAGGTAGTTGTCGTTGGTATCCATGGGGATAAGGTTCCAGATAGCGGCGTTGCCGGCAGCATCGGCTTGCGTCTGGCCGAGCAGACCGAACATCTGGGAATTGTCGCTGGTGGTGCCCACGGTGCTAAACTCGTTGACTCCGTCGCTGAAGCGGCCGCTGGTCAGGTAAAGTTTCTGTCCCTCCTGGATCGAGGGGATATACTTCAAGAAGCCCTGCATGATCTCGTGCTTCTGCATCTCGGTGGCGAAGTCCACGAAGTTCAAGCCCATAACCGAAGCGTTGGGAGCCAAATTAGGGTCGAGGAAGCGCTGAATGTACATCTTCAACCAGTTGTAGAGCAACTCATGGTCGGCGAAGATCTTCTCATAGGTCAACACATATTTATCGCTATCGGCCACATAGCAGTCGCTATAATTTTCGGCGAGGTCGTAGCCCCACGATTTCCAGCGGGCATACTCCTTAGCGTCGATTGTCTCGCCCGAGGAGAGTTGGGGATGCTCCTTCATGTAATGGCGCATGCACTCAAAGCCGATCTCGAATGATTTCTTGTTCTGCTCGTTCTTCAAGTAGAACTCGCTTACCTTGGTGCAGTCGATCCAGTTGAAGTAGAGGCGATACTGATTGTCCTTCACCGGCTCGAGGTAGGCGAACAGGTCGATGTTGGCCGACACCTCCTCGTTGAAGCGCTGGGCGAACTCGGCGAGGCTCTCGGTCATATTGTCCACGCCAAGAGAAGCCTTCTGCTCGTCGGAGAGCTTAGCTATCTCGTCGTCAAGGCGAGTGGCAACCACCTCAAAAAGGGCCTGCACAATCACGCGACCGGTAGCCATATAGCCCATGTCGCGGCCGATGCGCTGGATGTCGTAGGCAGCCATGCGGTAATTGTTGAGGTTGACATCGGTGAAGATTGTCTCAATGGCCTCCATGTACTTTGCTTTGGGCGTCCCAAACACCTCGATACCCTGGGAGCTAAGGTTGCACACCATGTAGTCGCCTGTCAGTTGGCTACCCTTAACGACGGGGAACGCGCGCAGGCGCATTACGGTACCAGGTTTGGTCAAGGCCTCTTCTTTGGTGTTGTCGGGGGCCGTGCGGAAGGGGCTTTTCACCTCCACATAACCGGTGCCATCCGTCGTACCAAGAGCACTTTGCACTCTGAAATAGCCCGTTATCGGATCGACGGCCGAGGCAGAAAAGCCCAAGGCCATAGCGAGCGCTAACGAGCCTACGGAATAAAGTATTCTCATAGTCTATAAATGATGTAAGTTGTTAAGTAAGAATTATCTATCCAGATTTTGTTTGTTTAAATACACTTATGTGTGTGGAATGGAAGCACAAAATTAAACAAAAATTAGCATTACCCCCCCCTAATTTGTTAACAAATCTTAAATTAGAATCATTTTCAACACTTTTCAACCAAATAACCAACAAAGAAAACCAATTGACCACCGTAGAGTGACCACAAAAAGACATAAAAGTAACACAAAATCGCCACGCGGAAGCCACTAAAAGGCCGTCGAAGGCCGGCCCCACCTGGCTACATCCCCGAGGCGGCGAGCAGTCCGGCGACGGTGAGCTTCACCATCACAGTGGCACCGCAGATGACGATACCCGCCACAGCGAAACCGCGGGGATGCTTGAACGAGCCGATAAACGACAGGAAAGCGGCCAAAAACCATATCACCCAATCGACCACCGGCACCCACGAAAAGAGGATAGCCATCACGGCCACAATCAAACCGATTGTGCCTACGTCATTGGTCACCGGGCGGCGGCTGCGCCTGGCGTTGGTTTCAGATATGCGTAAATATGCCGAATCGGCATAAGTTGAATATAGTTGCATTAGTTCAAGGCAATAATGTAATGAATGATCAGATTCGCGTAGTAGAAGTATGATATATGCCACAAAGTTAACACATTTTTTTCAAATACAAAAAGTTTTTAGTTGTTAGTAGCTAGTTGTTAGTTGTTAGATGTTAGTTGTTAGTTGTTAGTGGTTAGTTGGTAGTTAAGGAGGTTGA
>CAZLSW010000013.1:0-5120 GCA_964562375.1 uncultured Muribaculaceae bacterium
GGCACTACTCGCTACTCACTAATTACCTAATTACCTAAGAGGATTGTTTGCCGGCGAGGAGGCCGCAGGCGGCGTCGATGTCTTGGCCGCGGGAGGCGCGGATGGTCGCCGTGATGCCGTGGGCGTTGAGGCGGTCGCGGAAAGCCTCCATGGTGGCGCGGGGGGAGGCCTTTAGTGGTTGTGGGATGGGATCGACTGAAGTCGACTGGAGTCGAGTGAAATCGGGAGAAGTCGAGCCCGAAGGGACTGGCGACCCGGTAGAAGGCCGTCCAAGGTCGGCCCCCTTAGAGGAGGGCAGCTCGTGATAGGGGATAAGGTTGACGCGGGCGGGGAGGCCGCGGAGGAGGCGGGCCAGCGCGTCGGCGTGGCGCGCGTCGTCGTTGAGTCCGCCCCACAGGATGTATTCGATTGACAGGCGCCGCTGATGGGCGAAGTCGCCCAGGCGAAGTGTGTCAAGCACCTGCGACGTGTGGAACGCGCGCTCTACGGGCATCAGCTCCTCGCGCTCGGTGGGGTAGGGGGAGTGGAGCGACAGGGCCACATGCACATTGGTCTCGCGAATCAGCCGCTCCAACTCCGGCAGTTTGCCGATAGTCGACACGGTGATGCGGCGGGGACTCCACGCGAGTCCCCACGGCGCGGTGAGTATCTCGATGGCTTGCAGCACGTTGTCGAGGTTGTCGAGCGGTTCGCCCATGCCCATGAACACGATGTTGGTCAGGCGCTCCGAATCAGGAATCGACAGCACTTGGTTGATAATCTGCGCGGCGGTGAGGTTGCCGTGGAAACCTTGCCGACCGGTCATGCAAAACTTGCAGTTCATCTTGCACCCTGCCTGGGAGGAAACGCACAGGGTGGCGCGCTCCTTGTCGGGGATCATCACCGACTCGATCGCGCGGCCGTTGGCTCCGCGGAAGAGGTACTTCTTGGTGCCGTCACGCGAGACGGCCTCGGCGAGAGGCTCCTCGCGGCCAATCTCGTAGTTTTCGGCCAGGCGAGCGCGACCGGCCTTGGGGAGGTCGGTCATCTGGTCGATGGAGGTGACGCGCTTTTGGTACAGCCAGCGGGCCATCTGTCCGGCGGCGAATCGGGGCAGGCCCACCTCGGCGGCGACCTCGCGCAACCCCTCGAGGGTCAATCCTATCAACGGTTTCATACCACTATAACGTTTATGGCCACAAAAGTACATAAAAAGAGTGATTTTTAGCCACTGATTTCACTGATTTACACTGAGAAATTAAGCCACAAAAGTACATAAAAAGCGTGATTTTTAGCCACTGATTTCACGGATTTACACTGAGAAATTTAGGGACGCCTGCAAATACCTGTATTTTATGGGATATACACTGAGAGGGTGGTCGGCTTGCCGACCCTGCGCAAGTAGCGCAGTCCGGGGATATCGGCTTGCCGATTGTCCCCGGGCTGGGTAAAAACGCGTCAGGCGACGCGCTTCGGCTTGCCGAAGCTTTCAAAATCAAACAATTATGCTTATTCAACGAGAAAGGGCACCAACCTTTGCTTGTGGGAGGAGTCGCCGACCACATCCACTTTTTGTGGAGCATGAGCTTGAAACCCAAAGCCGTTTCTTGACGAGTATGACCGTTTGTTGAGGTTAAATCGGGTGGTGAATCCTCAATATAAATTCATGCCGCTTATTTGAGGCTGTGGAAGGCTTCGGCAAGCCGAAGCTCCTCGCCTACTACATCCTATACCCAGCCCGGACGGGTCGGCAAGCCGACCGCGCCCGGACTGCGCTACTTGCGCGGGGTCGGCAAGCCGACCACCCTCTCAGTGTATATCCCATAAAACACAGGTTTTTGCAGATGTTCCGAAATTTAGCCACAAAAATACCCGGAAAGACCCCCTTTCGCCAGATACATCTTTAGAAGTCAGATATAGGATTAAAGATAGAAGGAAGTTGAGGGTGTAGGATGTGATATGATGGCAAAAAGTGACAAAAATGTGTGATTTTTTTCTTTTTTATCAGAAATTTAGCTAATTTTGCGACATTCTATTACACTACAGGAATTTAAATCACCATTTCCTATGAAACAAGGATTACTACACAACGCCTCTTTCCTGATAGCGGCAGTGTTTGTCGCCATGTCGGCAACATCGGCCGAGTTAAGTCCCTCGCAAGCCTTGGCCCGCGCCCGCGAGGCCATGCCCGAGCAATCGGCAGTCGCCAAGCGCCTGGGACACGGCGCGGCAATCGACCAATTGCGGTTCACCCAACTCGACTCGCTGGGACAGGCCGCAGTGTACGTGTTTGGCGCCGAGGCGGGTAATCCCGGCTTCATCCTGGCGTCGGCCGACGACCGCGTGCCGGCCGTCCTGGGCTACAGCGACGACACCGCCTTCGACCCCACCAACATTCCCCCGGCGATGTCCTGGTGGCTCTCCCAATACGCGGCCCAGATCGCCTCCCTCACCGAAGGTCCCATCATAGTAAACGGCACCATTACCGAAACCTCGGCTCGCCCCAAATCGGTAAAACTCGCCGTCTCCCCCCATCTGCGAAACCCTATGGAACCAATCCACCCCGTTTAATAACGATTGCCCTGTGGGAAGTGGAGGAACCAATTGCGTTACTGGCTGTGTAGCCACGGCCCAAGCGCAGGTGATGAAGGTGCACGAGTGGCCAAATACCACCACTGGTACCTATACATTATCTTATACTGTGGACGATGAGTCCACTTCCGCAACCCTTACGCTTGGTGGCTACGACTGGGACAACATGATTGACGATTATTCAGGTACTTACACTGATACCCAAGCAACTGCTGTGGCCAAGTTGATGTATCAGTGCGGAGCGGCATGCCAAATGAGTTACACAGAAGATTCATCTGGAGCTGTAACCATGAGAGCCGCACAGGCACTTCGTACATATTTCAATTATGACAAAGGGACGACATATTATAACCGTTCTTGGTTTACAACAGAGGATAGGAATGAATTGATATACGCTGAATTGCAAGCAGGTCGCGCGGTATTGTATAATGGTCAAAGTAATACTAGTGGTCACGCATTCGTTTGTGATGGCTATAGTTATGACAATTATTTCCATATCAATTGGGGATGGGGCGGCTCTTCTAATGGATACTTTTTGCTAACGGCTCTTGACCCTCCCACTCAGGGCATCGGAGGATCAACATCGGGTTATAATAGTGGCCAAGGGGCTACCGTTGGAATTCAACCACCCCAAGAGGACTCCGTGGAGAAATACGTTATGTATGCAGCTAATCTGTATTGTGACGCAACCTCATATAATGCTAAATCGGCAACTATTACTTTTAGCTCGGGATTTTGGAATGTAAGTTTAGCCTCATCCATTAGCACTACGTTAGGATTCATGTGCGAGGAGGAAGATGGCTCCTTAGTAAAAACCATTACAAAATGGTCAACAACCTTGACCATTAACACTGGTTGGAATAATCTTACAGTGTCGGCATCCAGTTTCCCCACAGGCACATATCGTGTATATCCCGCCTATACTGATGCTGATGGCACGTGGCGTCATATGTATCATCCACTTGACCGTCCTGGTTATCTTGTGTTTACCAACGACGGAACTACCATTACGGTTACTGATCCCAATGGATCTACGCCCTCAGCGCTCACGGCTTCAGCCACATTGCAGTCGATAGTGGATCCTTCAACCTCAACTAGCGCATCCACAATCTACACCGGCCAAACCTACAATTTCAATTGGCAATTAACAACCAATAAGCCTTATGACGGTAAGGTGAAGATGAAATTTGGCAAATATTCCAGCTCTTTCACAATCTATGCTTTCAGCGATCCCGTGGACGTTGAAATCACCGATGTGGAAGGTGGTACGGCCACGGTAGCTGTTCCTTTTACTATCCCCTCGTCAATTTCAGCGGGTACTTGGTACGTTATGCTTTCCTATGATACGGGTGATTCCTACACTAATTGTAATTCAATTTATAGTTTCACAGTAACAAAGACAAGCAATACAGGCACGGCGGTAGCAGCAGAATTCACCACGGGTACGACCTCTATAAGTGTTGATTCCAGTAATCCCACTACGGTGATTCTAAACAATCCTAATTTAGCGTTGACCCTACAGAGTTCTGGAGGTAGTTGGCTTGACACTGTTGGGTTGAATGTTTACCAAGTTACTTCTGATGGTTATACTTATGCTGGAACGCTTAGCCTTGGAAGTGTGACAATCGCAAGTGGACAATCTGTTACATTAACTTTTGACACCTCTTTGGTAGGAGAGTTTGACACCTCCAGCACATATTTCTTGATACCTTATGCTTCTTCAGCAGGCCAATTGAAGGTGGTACAAGGTAGTAGGACTGATTATTATTGGTATTATGTGAAGTTTATCGAGAAGCCGGAGGTGGCTGTCGCTGGTGTCGAATTTGACAATAAGATTTCGCAGGGATTGGTGTCGTATGATCCCGCTTATGTGTACATTAATGACCCCAATATTAAGGTATATCTCTATGGCGTGGCTTCTACATGGGTAAGCGACGTTTATGGTGTGGTCGCCGAACTTGATGGCACTATCGTTGGTAAATCGGCTACCACTACTGATGTCACTGTCCCGGAAGGCGAAAATAAGATTGTCTACATAGATACGTTTACCCCTGTGCAGAGCGGCAGTAGCGGGGTTAGGCCGAGGGAGATTAAGACCAGTAGCACGATCTATCAGTTCTATCCCTACGCGAGCACCTATGATACGGCGCTGCCTGCTGTGCGCTACATTATCTTTACTCCCACGACGGGTGTCGATGGCATCGCCGCGGCTGAGGAGCGCGCGGGGATCTTCCCCAATCCTGCTGACGACGTGGTGAACGTGAGTGGCATCTCGGGTCGCGCTAAGGTGGAGATGTACTCGCTGGCGGGCTCGCTGGTGAAGAGCGTGGCGATTGACGGCGCTACGTCGATTGACGTGAGCGGTCTGGCCGCCGGGCAGTACGTGGTAAGGATCGCCACCGACGGCGGCGTGACGACGCACAAGCTCATCAAGAGATAACATTTAGGCAGGAGGTCGGGCCGTGCCGGCCCGACAGAAAAATGTCCCGCCGGCACGGCGGGACTTCCTACTTATCATAGGCAGGAAGTCGGGCCGTGCCGGCCCGACA